>NC_019689.1:1851000-2167750 GCF_000317025.1 Pleurocapsa sp. PCC 7327
CTCTCTCATCGGTTCTTATGTTGGTGTTAGCTATGCAACCCGAATTAACGAACGACAATTAAATCGAATTGTTGTCATTTTTCTAGTTTTTATAAGCATCTTACTGATTGGACATAATGTTCTCTTCAGTGTGGAGAGTTGGCCAATTCCAGACTTACTAAGAATGAGCATGGGTTTTGTCGCAGGAATTGCGATCGGGATCTTTAGTAGTATGCTCGGTGTAGCAGGAGGAGAATTAATAATCCCAACGATCGTTTTGGTTTTTGCAATTGATATCAAATTAGCGGGAAGTTTGAGTCTTGCGATTAGCATTCCTACGATTATGATGGGGCTATTCAAATACAGAAATCAGCCAAGATTTAAGGAGATTAAATTAGAGCGAGAATTTCTCGTTGCGATGGCATTTGGTTCTATCGTGGGGGCGTTAATTGGTAGTAATCTTCTGAAATATGTATCGAGTTCTTTTTTGTACGTAATTCTGGGTACAATTCTCTTGTTATCAGCCCTAAAGTTGGCCCATCACAAGTCAGCAGCCTAGTTTCGATGGTTAATTTGCTAAATAGGTAAACATAATTATTTCCTAGCTCGTAGTGTGAGCCAGGCGCTCACACGCAAATCATTCTGGCTTACACGCGAGGACGGACGGCTTAAATGCCGGAGGAATCTCCGGCATCGCGTCCTCCAAGATGCTTGCACTACTGGCACTACATGATGATTTATTTAATGAAATCAATCGAGGGGATCGAAACGATTAACCCAAGCTGCAACTAAAATCATCGGTAAACCTACTAACAAGCAAATTAGCCATCGATCTAAGTTCAATGGTGCTGTCGAAAATAGCTCGTTCATCAGATTCCATTGACTGAAAATTACCTGCAAAACTACCGCGCCAACGATCCCAATAATAATAGCTGGAGCATCTGTTATTCGTTCACTTCTGCCTCGAATTCTATTAAAAATTGCCGTTCCTAATTGACTGATGCTCAATAGATAAAAAATACGCCCCGATACTAAGGCTTGAATTGCCATCGTGCGGGCGAGAGCAATATTTCCCGTCGTCGCTTCGATCCATTCAAATACGCCAAAAATGAGAATCCAATTAAATACAGAAATTGCTAAGATGCGTTTTAATAAACTTCTAGAAAGTAAAGGTTCTTTGGGGCTGCGCGGAGGCTGTTGCATGACCCGCTCGGATTTTGGCTCGAAGGCAAGAGGAACCGTCATGGCGATGGAATTGACCATATTGAGCCAAAGAACTTGTAGCGCTAAAATCGGCAAATCCCTAGCAAGCAATACGCTAATCAAAATCGTCATCGATTCCCCACCATTGACGGGTAGGATAAAAGCGATCGCTTTGAGCAAATTTCGATAGACAGTACGTCCTTCCTCAACCGCCGCTTCAATCGAAGCGAAGTTATCGTCGGTCAAAATCGCGTCAGCCGCTTCCTTGGCGACTTCCGTACCAGCCTTGCCCATTGCGATGCCAATATCGGCTTGCTTGAGCGCAGGGGCATCATTAACCCCATCTCCCGTCATGGCAACGACTTCGCCCTTGGATTGCAAAGCTTCCACTAGCCGTAATTTCTGTTCGGGTGCGACGCGGGCAAACACTACCCCTTCTTCGATCGCATTTGCCAGTGCTTGGTTATCCATGCGACTCAGTTCCTGTCCGGTGAAGGCGAGAACTTCCCCATGCTTTTCCAATCCCATGCGAGCCGCGATCGCTTGTGCAGTAACGGCATGATCTCCAGTAATCATCTTCACTTGGATCCCTGCTGTTTTACAAGCGGCTACCGCTCTAATTGCCTCCTGTCGCGGCGGATCGATCATCCCCTGCAAGCCGATAAAGATTAGACCTTCTTCGATGTCTTCATGGTCTAGAGAGTTTTGCTCGTTAGAGACGAGTTTTTTAGCGAACGCCAGTACCCGTAACCCTTGCGCTGCCATCGCATCGGCTTCTTGATAAATTATATTTGGATCGAGGGGAGTTAAATTACCTTGGGCATCGAGCTTCTGCGTGGAGCGAGAGAGAATTGCCTCTACCGATCCTTTAACGTAGATAATTTTGGATTTCGTGCTTGCTTCTCCGTTCCCATGCAAAGTTGCCATGTACTGAAACTCGGACTCGAAGGGAATTACATCGAGCCTGGGCATCTTTTGTTCTAACTCGTCGCGAATGCATCCTACTTTGTTGGCAACGACAATCAGAGCACCTTCAGTCGGATCGCCAACAACATTCCACCGACCATCTTTGAATTCTAGGTAAGAATCATTGCATAACAATCCAGCGATTAGACACTCCCTAAGTACGGGAGACTCATCTAGATTGACTGGTGCTTCATCGAGAAAGATTTCTCCTTTTGGAACATAACCTTCACCGCTAACGCGATACCGTTGTCCTCCTGCGTAGATAGCTTGCACGGTCATCTGATTTTCGGTGAGCGTACCCGTTTTATCCGAACAGATGACTGTGGCACTGCCGAGGGTTTCTACAGCAGGTAATTTGCGGATAATCGCATGACGACGAGCCATCCGGGAAACGCCAATCGCCAGGGTAATGGTCACAACTGCGGGTAAGCCTTCAGGAATTGCGCTCACTGCCAAGGCGACAGCCGCCTCGAACATTTCTACCCAGGAATAACCGTATCCCAAACCGACGGCAAATGTCAGTGCAGCTACTCCTAAGATGATGTAAACCAATGTGCGACTGAATTTATCGAATTTGCGAGTTAAGGGCGTTTTTAAGTTAGTTTGCTGCTCCATTAACTGGGAAATTCGCCCGGTTTCAGTTTCCTGCGCGATCGCGACAACAATTCCCTTTCCTTGCCCAAACGTAACGAAACTGCCTGCATAAGCCATATTGGTTCGCTCTGCTAAAGGTGCATCGGCATCAAGCATTTGAAGATTTTTTTCGACGGCAACGGATTCGCCAGTGAGAGCAGATTCATTGACTTGTAGGTTTCGGATTTCAATGAGTCGCAAATCGGCTGGTACTTTGTCCCCAGAAGTCAGTAATACCAAATCTCCTGGTACGATCTCAGATGAAGGGATTCTGACTTTTTGTCTGTCTCGAATGACTGTTGCTTCGGTTTGAACAGAGGAAGCCAAGGCAGCGATCGCGCTTTCGGCTTTGGATTCTTGCACGAATCCGACAATGGCGTTAATCAGAGTTACGCCCCAAATCACCCAAGCATTCACCCACTCTCCCAAAATAGCCTTAATTGTCCCCGCGATGAGCAAAATATATAGCAAGGGTTGGTTAAATTGCAGGAGAAATCGTATTAAGGGACTTTTACCCGGTTTTCCCTTGAGTTCGTTAGCGCCAAAACGTTCTCGTCGTTTGGCAACCTCAGCCGATGTTAAACCCGCTTCTAAATTACTATCTAAATGTCCGGCGACTTCCCGTATTGATAGATGATGCCATTGGTACGATGGCAAGGGTTTTTGAGTAGTTGCTGTCATATTTTCACTCCAAGATATATCCTGGCAGATAAAGTTTCTAAGCTTGTTGTTAAGCGAGCGCGCCAGATTGCATAACGGTTAACTTACCAAGTAAATGTGATAGAAAAATGACAGTTATGCCATTATTTATTTCATATTTGTTAAATAATAATTTTCATCCCTCTGTTGGTAGACATTGATAAGCGATTGGTACAGTTGATGGATTTGAGCGGCGACTGTGGCACTATTGAAATGCAACTGGACTCGCTTTGAGCTAGCTTCTCCCCAAGACTGCGCTAATTTTGAATTGCTCAACACCGCCCAAAGTGCATAGGCTAAAGCTTCAGGATTGCCAGGAGGAATCAGCAGTCCAGTTTCGCCATGTACGACGGTATGCTGCAATTTTCCTACATAGCTGGCAATTACAGGAGTTCCCGCAGCCATTGCTTCAATCGCAACTAGTCCAAAGGATTCGCAGTCACTGGGCACCACGCAAACATCGGCAGCAGCATAATAAGCTGGTAACTGTTGCTGCGGGATATGCTCGATCGACGTTGTGACCGATTCTAATCCCCATTCCCAGACTAAAGCTTTAATTCGTTTTCGATCGCGTTCGTCACTGCTGCTCGGTTCGCTTCTATTTGCCAGACACAGTTGGAATCGCTTAGGTAGCTGGGCACAGCCTTTAATTAAAGTTTCAAGACCTTGGCGGCGGTCAAAACAACCCACATACAAAATCGTCTTGGTCTTTGGAGATATTCCTAGCTGTTGGCGAGCTTTCTGTTTGGCAAGCAGAGAAAAGGGTCGAGCGTCAATTCCGTAGGGAATGACTCGAATCTTGCCCCGTCTGGAAACCGACCAACGCAAATCTATTTTTTCTTGCGGAGTCGTTGCCACCACGCAATCAGCTTCTTGCAAACACGCCCATTCAACTATTAATCGGGCACTAGCGAGATCGGAAATAGGTTCGCTGTCGCCAGATTTGACAGAACCGATAGAGTGATAGGTATGAACTAGAGGTAATTTCAATCGAGATTTGAGTTGTAAACCTACCCAACCAGAGAGCCAGTAATTAGTATGGATGAGGGCGTAATGGCGATCGCAACAGCTTTGAAAAGCTAGCCAAGCTTCAAGAAAAGCAGGTAAATGCTCGAACAATTCATCTTGAGAGATCGACCGGGCAGGGCCTGCCGTTAGACGAACGATTCGACATCCCGGCGCGAGATCGATAATAGCAGGCTGGTCGGGATCTTGGCGGCGAGTAAATATATCGACTTGGCATCCTCGTTGCGCTAGCGCCAGTCCTAGCGATCGCACGTAGACATGTTGCTCGCATCGGTCGTCATCCACCGATATCAAAGCGTAGGTTGATTTAGCAGTCTGATTTTGCGGTAATGATTGAATCGTTTTTATCTGACTAACGCGACCAATCGTTTGCTTCATAATCTCTTAATCAAGTGACGGACATAATACAAGCGAAGGCACTGTAGATGAGTGACGGTTGAGAAATCGCTAAGTTCGAGCAAAATTGAGAAGGAAGATGAATATCATTCCAAACAAGAAAATTTTTACCAAGCTGAAATCATATTCATCCGGGTTCCCTAACCAACTGCTTTGGTTAAAGTTAGCTTAATTTTTCCTCGTGGCAGAAATTAGGGAAAAATCGGGGAGAAATCGGGGGAAAATTAACCTAGGAGTTTCTCTAAAACTGCTTGAGGCGGTATCCCAGTCCGTGAACTGTCTCGATCAAATCTTCTGGTGCGCCTGCGGTTTTGAGTTTATTGCGTAGACTTTTAATATGAGACTTGACAGCTTCTTCTGTCGGCAGTTCTCCCAGCGACCAAACCTGCTCGATGATACCTGCTCGACTCATAACTCGCCGACCGTTGGCAATGAGTAGCTCTAAGATAGCAAACTCTTTTGGAGTCAAAGATAGTGGGATGTTCTCATAAGTAACTTCAAAGGTTCCCGAATTTAGGTATAAGCTTCCCCAAGATAGTCCCGACGTAGTGGTCAGTTTTCCTCGGCGCAGCAGGGCACGAATTCGTGCCATTAACTCTTGCAAGTCAAAGGGTTTGACCATGTAGTCATCTGCCCCCGCATCCAAACCCGTAATTTTGTCGGCAATGGTATCGCGGGCAGTTAACATTAAAATCGGAAGAGCAACGCGTTGTTGGCGCAGTCGCTGACAAAAACTGACTCCATCTAGCTTGGGCAGAGTTAAATCCAGCAAGATCAGATCGTATTCTTGTCCCCTAACCCAATCCCATGCAGTTTCCCCGTCTTGGGCAAGATCGACCACGTATTGAAAGTCTGTGAGCGCTTCTGTCAGCATTTCTGCTAGCCGGACATCATCTTCAACGACTAAAATACGCATTTGGTAGCTTAGAGTATAAATAATTGACTGGCTCGATTGTAGTTTGAGTTGCTAATTACCAAGATAAATCCACAATTGACAATTTCCAATCGTGTCGTGATAAAAAAGTCGCTTGAAGGCAAGTGGATCGCGGGCGGGTTAAGTCTGGCATTGCTGTTGATGGGTTTTGTCAGCTTGGTTTCTTACCAAAATGCCACTCGCTTAATTGCCAGTGCTAACCAAATGAAACAGACTCATCAAGTCCTGAAAACCCTGACAGATGTCGTCGCTACCCTGACTAATGCAGAAGCCGGACGGCGGGGCTATATTTTGTTTGAGGACGAGGAAGAGTTAGAGCGCTATAATCTCGCTATTCAAGGCATTGATTCTAAAATTACTCAACTTCAGCAATTGCTCGACAACGATCCCAACCAACAGAGGCGACTAGCAAAGCTGAACGCATTAATTGAGCAAAGGTTAGCTTTTTTCCAGCAGCTTACTGACCTATACGAGAACAAGAAATCGCGAGCAGCTCAAGACTCACTAATTGCCCAAACCAAGCAAAATCAGCGTGAAATTCTTCAAATCGTCGCCCAAATCCAAACTGAAGAAGAACAATTACTTCAGATACAGGTTAGTCAAACTCAGTCCGGCTTTCATAGCAGAATGTCGATCGAGATTCTGGGAACTATTCTAACGTTTGTCGTACTTTTAGCCGTGTATGCGCTGCTTTACCAGCAAATGGTAAAGCGTCAGCAGGCAGAGATACGACAACGAATTCTGGCTCAAGAAAAAGAACTGAGCGAACTGAAGCTCAATTTCTTTTCTATGGTCTCCCATGAATTTCGCACGCCCTTGAGCTTGATTCTCGGTTCGGCGCAACTGCTACTAGCAAGTAATCAACAAGGGCTAGATCCCAAAGAGCGCAAAAATCTCGATCGCATTCAGTCTTCAGCTAGGGTAATGACGAAGTTGCTTGCCGATCTGTTGACCCTAACTAGGGCTGAAGCGGGAAAGTTGGAGTGCAAGCCATATTTACTCGAACTTCAATCCTTCTGCCTCAATCTAGTGGAGGATATGCAGGTTTTTGATGAGTCTTCTCACTCAATTGAGGTGATCGGTCAAGGAGCGCTTACCCACGCCTATCTGGATGAAAAGTTGCTCTACTCGATTCTGAGCAATTTGCTTTCCAAAGCCATCAAGTATTCACCTAGCGGTGGTAAAATCCGCTTTGTGCTGAGGGACGAACCAGGTGCAGTAGTTTTTCAGATCCAAGATGAAGGAATAGGAATTCCCTCAGAAGACCTGAAAGCTCTTTATGAGCCATTCCATCGCAGCAAAAATGTTAAAGATATCGCTGGTACTGGATTGGGATTGGCAGTGGTAAAAAAGTGTCTGGAACTTCATCAAGGAGAGATTTTTGTAGAAAGTCAAGAGGGAGTTGGAACGACGTTTACTGTTAAGATTCCACAGGAGTCTGCTTGTCCGTAAATTATGTATTCTCTTTACTTACTTTGATTATCGGCTCCAAAGATTTGCGCTGCTGTTAGAGGACATCTGAAAAGTCCATTTTGTCATTCTCAGTGCAGGAGAACGTAACGAAGAATCTCTGTTTGGAGTTGCTATGCTAGATGGATTTTCGAGTGAATAGAATACAGGATTTTTTTCCTTTTTCCTCGATGCTCAAAGAAGCTTCGCTATCCCCCCTATCAGGCAGCAGGGCTGTTTCAAGAAGAAGAAATCAGCAAAAAATATGAGTTTATTGTTCTAAATTGAGCATAAAGAACACATTGCCTTGAGAGCGTGACTCAAATAACTTATTGCTTCTGTGATTGAATCATAGCCGTGACTCCTCAACAGATTAATTACCCAACTCTTGAGAATTGAGAAATTTATCGAGGCCAAACCATTAAGCCTCGGACTGGTATCTTCACGAAAA
The DNA here is from genome assembly GCF_000317025.1 of Pleurocapsa sp. PCC 7327. Taxonomy (NCBI): domain Bacteria; kingdom Bacillati; phylum Cyanobacteriota; class Cyanophyceae; order Pleurocapsales; family Pleurocapsaceae; genus Pleurocapsa; species Pleurocapsa sp. PCC 7327. Next base: position 1,858,737 of record NC_019689.1, read on the forward strand.
ACGACATCTTTGACCCAATGAAGCCGATTTTCAATTGACCAATGCTGGCGAATCCCAGAGGGAATTAGTGAAGAGTGAGGAACTAGAGAGCAGATGTAATAAGTCGGCAACTTTGATTGATAAAATTGTTTTCCTCTAATGCCTTGTCTAAACACTTTGATTACGCAATTAATTCCTCGCCATTGTGGGTCAATCTCCGAGGGCGCTTCAAACACTTCAATCGTTCTTTGTATCAATCTGTCTCTGGTTTTTTCTGTATCTTGATACTGACGGATTGGTTTTTTCATAAGACATTGAAGTTCCAGGAGTTGGTGTAATTTAGGTTGATTTTTTTTGACTGGGATTAGGTAGTCATTGCCACTGTCAATAATGGCGGCGACTGTTTTTTTTGACAGTGCAGAGCATCAACCGTGAATACTACATTTTGTAAATCCAAGAGCGATAAAAGATTTTCGACGACGACTATTTCGCTTTCGTGCTTATTTTCCATCACTTGTACTCCTAAAACTAAACCGCGATTATGACTAAAAGCTGATACCATGCTCACGAAGTTTTGCTCGGCCCGTGCAGAGTCACTCACTGTATTTCTGAGGCTTTTACCATCAAGAGCTACCCATTGGCGAGAAACTTCCTTATCGATCTGAGATGCCCAAGCGTTAAAGACATCGCACAGAGCTTGATAATCAATCTCCATCAATACTCTTCTAATAGTTGAATAAGAAGGAACTGTTGCTCCTCGGATCAAAAACATTTGTCTTAGTACTCGCCGATGTCTTTCCACAAATGTTCCCAGACCGCGATATCCATAATATCCACTCATTAGCCCCATGATTATGAGCAGCAAGACCAACCATAATGGATGTCTACGACCATTTGGATGTCGCGGGTCGGGAATTTGTTGAAGATAATCAATTAAGCTTTTCTCAAAACTCATTAGTTCGTTTTAAACTACTTATCGTTCTCTTAGACTAGATTATCTGTTTTCTCTGGTTCTTGAAACAGCCCTGCTCTGGAAGAGGGGTTGCTCGCTCCCGCGTGCGCGTCGGCTCCCCCTTTCCCCGATCGACCAATTTTATCTCTCATCTAACTGGAAACTGCTATAATGCCATTTCTAAAAAAGAACGCTACAGATGCTCAATGAAAAAGCCTTACACACAGAGAGCTGCTGACTAATTGCGAACTGATAATTGCGAATCGGTAGAAGATGTTTCGCTTCGCGATCGCTATGCTCGACATGACATTCTATACTTTTGGGACAACCTGCTAGATCCAGTTCTCTAAACTGTGGGAATACTATTCGCTCGTTCCCCGAAAAAAAGCTGCCAAATTTAGTGTAAGTGATTCCGGTTAATTCCAATACCAGTATCGTTTTCGCTTGGGGGTCTACAACCCATTGACCAATCCTAAAATAATGGCGGCGATCGCTGACATTAAAGATTAGCTATTGCAAGGGTCAAAACGATAACCCATCCCATAAATAGTTTTTATCCATTCTGCCGCATTCACTAGCTGCAATCGCTGCCGCAAACGCCGGATCGAAGCCGATACAGCATTACTTTCCGGCTCAGTTCCCCATTCCCACAAAGCTTGTTCGATTTGGTTGCGGCTTAATACTTGACGGGGGTGACGGACAAAGTATTCTAATAACTGAAATTCGCGGGGTGATAGTCGCACCGATGCCTGACCGCGTTCTACTGTCAGGCAGGTTGCGTCTAGTTGCAAATCGGCAACGCCGAGACAATCTCCTTGCCAATTCGGCGATCGCCTTCCTAACGCCCGCACTCGCGCTAGGAGTTCGAGTAAGTCTACAGGTTTAACGATATAATCGTCAGCACCGGCATCTAATCCGCTAATTTTATCTGCAATTGTGTCTTTAGCGGTCAAAATCAGTACAGGCGATGTTTTCCCAGAATGCCGATACTGCTGACATAGGCATAGTCCGCTAAGATCGGGTAACATCCAATCGAGAATTAGTAAATCATAGTCTTTCTCGCCTAAAAGCCATCGAGCTGTTTCGCCGTTCCGTGCGCCATCGACAATATGCCCGACTTTTGATAAAGCTTCATGCAGTGGTTCGAGTTGTTCTGGATCGTCTTCAACCAGTAAGATACGCATTCAATATTTTTGCCTCTTTTATTTTTATGATTTAGGATATGCAAGGAAAGGCGATCTTATCTTCTTTCTCCAGTCAGATTTAGTCGCGATCGATGAAAATGATTGTTCTATCTCCAGAAGCGTTGAAGTTTGAGTGACAGAGACAATGGTAATGTTGACTGGGTTAGAGCGGTGAATTCCCCCCAGAACAATCGATATCAGCAACACGACTGCGTCTAAAGCCGTGGAAATAAGAAAGGTGCGATCGCTAACGCCGAAAACATTGAGCAAGTAACCCGCACATCCTAAAGCAGCCGTAGCAGCAGAAGCAGACTTAGCAATCAAGAACATTCAGCCAGCCGTAAAACCGAGCCAGGGGTTAAGATACTTATAACCATCCTCGTAAGCTCCACCACTAACGGGACGTGAGTTCGACGAAACTAAAAAACGGCAGGAGGTAATACAGGCAAATCTTTTGGGTAAATGTCAATCGACAGTTTTTTGGGTAAATAGGTGTAAACGGCTAAACCAGCGATTAGAATGAAGTTTAAACCCAAAGTGCCACCCCACAGAATTTTTTGCTTAGATATTTTGAGTCTCGGCGTTTTTTGGTCTTTTTTGCGGCTGCTCAATCAATCTTAGCTATCCCATTACCTGCCTAGCTGTTCATACTTCATATCTAGCAGGCTTTTTGCCTTTTTCTCATCGTCTTCTCATCATCGAACTCACGTTAACGGGATGGCTAGCTACTAATCGATCGCTGTTTAAGCCATTACAGATAGCAACCCCAGCCGCGATCGCAACAGAAACGATCGCTGCCGGACCCGCAATCCCTGCGGCATGCCCGTACTGACAAACACGCCAGCACCAACAATCGAACCCAGTCCGAGGGTACTCCCGCCTAGTACCCCCAGCTCTCGTTTTAGCGACTGTGCCATTAATTTACAGCGGCATGTTACTGAAAATCACTGTAATCACAGAGCATTTGCACCCGCAACGACTTCTAGAAGTTCTTGGGTAATTGCTGCTTGACGAGCTTTGTTGTATGACAGAGTCAGGGTGTTAATCAACTCGCTGGCGTTGTCGCTAGCGTTATTCATTGCAGTCATGCGGGCTGCAAGTTCGCTGGCGGCTGATTCCTGCAACGCTCTCAGCAATTGGTTATTTAGATAAAGAGGTAAGAGCGAATCCAGAATTTGCACCGGGTCTTGCTCAAAAATCATGTCCTGAGAAAAAGCTACCTTCGGTGTAGAAACTTTCTCTCGTTCTACCTGGAATCTGCCCTCGCGGGTAATCAGTCGGAAAATCTCATCGTCTTGAACTTCTAGCCCTTGGGGAGTCAGGGGAAGTAAGGTTTGGACGATGGGGCGAGAACTGATCAGAGAAACGAAACGAGTATAGATCAATTCAACGCGATCGACGGTCTCCGAAAGAAACAGCGACAGCAGTTCGTCGGCAATCCGAGAAGCTTCGGCAGCAGAGGGAATCTGCTCTAACCCCGTGTAGATTTTCTCGTGAATCTGAATCGGTCGATCGTGACGCTGGAAATATTGAATGGCTTTGCGTCCGACTAAAACGTATTTGTAGTTCACGCCCTGCGCTTTCAGTTCTTGAGCGCGTTGTTCGGCGCGACGGATGACGTTGGTATTGTAGCCGCCGCACAAACCGCGATCGCCCGAAACGACGAGTAAAGCAACCGTGCGAACTTCCCGTTGCGTCAGCAGGGGCAAACTGACTTCTCCAAAGCGCAGTCGATTTTGGAGGTTAAATAGAACCTGCGTCAGAGCATCGGCAAAGGGACGGGTGGCGATGACTTGCTCCTGAGCGCGTCGTACTTTAGCGGCTGCCACGAGGCGCATGGCTTCTGTAATTTTTTTCGTATTTTTGACCGACTGAATGCGATCGCGGATAGCTTTTAAGTTAGCCATAAATTCAGTAAACAGTTATTAGTTATTAGTAATCAATTATCAAGGGTTAATGGTTATTAGTTAGTAGTTGCTCGTTCATTCCCACTAACCACTAACTAATAACTCCTAACTAATCGCCGAACTATGCTGTAAAAGCCTGCTTGTATTCAGTAATTGCCTCTTTAAGCAGGGCTTCTGCGTCTTCGGTCAGAGCTTTTTTCTCGCCGATAATTTCGGAGTATTTGGGCTTGTTGGTTTTGAGATACTCCCGCAATCCTTTGGCAAAGTCAACCACTTTATCGACTGGCAGGTCGTCGAGATAGCCGTTCAGACCCGCGTATACAGTAGCTACTTGCTCCCATACCGCTAGAGGAGAGTTTTGAGGCTGTTTGAGGATTTGGCGCAGGCGCTGACCCCGTGCCAATTGTGCCTGAGTTGCCGCATCCAAATCGGAAGCAAACTGAGAGAAGGCTTCAAGTTCGGCAAACTGAGCTAATTCTAGCTTCAGCTTACCTGCAACCTGTTTCATCGCTTTGGTTTGAGCGGCAGATCCCACGCGCGATACCGAGATTCCTGCGTTAATGGCGGGGCGGAAACCAGCGTTAAACAAGTCAGAAGAGAGGAAGATCTGTCCGTCGGTAATAGAAATAACGTTAGTAGGAATGTAAGCAGATACGTCGCCTGCCTGAGTTTCGATAATTGGCAGCGCGGTCATACTACCGCCACCCAGTTTGTCGCTTAGCTTAGCAGCACGTTCTAGCAAGCGAGAGTGGAGGTAGAATACGTCTCCGGGATAAGCTTCCCGTCCGGGTGGACGACGCAGCAGCAGTGACAACTGACGGTAGGCTTGCGCTTGCTTGGTGAGGTCGTCATAAATCACTAGGGTATGTTTGCCCTTGTACATGAAGTATTCCGCCATCGAAGCCCCCGTGTAAGGCGCGAGATATTGTAAGGTGGCGGGGTCGTTGGCGTTAGCAGCAACGACGATGGTATAGTCCATTGCGCCTTTAGATGCTAGGGTATCGACGACCTGAGCAACGGTAGAAGCTTTTTGTCCGATCGCGACATAGACGCAAATCACGTCTTCGCTCTTCTGGTTAATGATGGTATCTACGGCTACAGACGTTTTCCCGGTCTGGCGATCGCCGATGATTAATTCGCGCTGTCCGCGTCCGATGGGAATCATCGCGTCAATGGCGGTAATCCCCGTCTGTAAGGGTTCGCAAACGGATTTACGGGCTACGATACCGGGAGCGGGCGATTCTATCAGCCGAGTTTCGCTAGTGTTAATCGCCCCTTTGCCGTCAATCGGACGACCTAAAGCGTCTACTACTCGTCCGATCAGGGCTTCGCCCACGGGCACCTGAGCGATTTTTCCAGTCGCTTTAACCGTGCTACCTTCTTGGATTCCGAAGCCTTCTCCCATCAACACCGCACCTACGTTGTCTTCTTCTAGGTTGAGGGCGATGCCGACCGTCCCGTCTTCAAACTCTAACAGTTCTCCAGCCATTGCTTGTTCTAGCCCGTAAATGCGAGCCGTACCGTCTCCTACCTGAAGAACCGTTCCTATGTTAGAAACCTGGACTTGCTTGTCGTAGGCTTCAATCTGTTGGCGAATAATGCTGCTAATTTCGTCGGGTCTGATGCTAACCATAGTCTGAATTTTGGATTTTAGATTTTAGATTGAGAAAAAAATTTAAGTGGCGCTGCTAAGGCTATAGCTAATGCGACGCAGTTGTCCTCTGAGGCTGGCATCGTATACCTGAGAACCCACTTTGATAATAACGCCGCCGATGAGGTCGGGATCGATTTTTGTCTTTAGTTCTACTGCTTGTGCGCCTGTTAAGGCTCTAACTTTATCTGATACTGCTTGTCGCTGCCGTTCGTTTAGCTCGGTTGCCGAGATAACTTCTGCCAAAACTGCGTTTTTTAACTTCCGCAATAGTTCTAGGTATTGCTCGCAAATTTTTTTTAAGAAGATAACGCGGCGCTTATCGACTAGAAGCATGAGAAAGTTAACGAGATAGGGATGACTCTCTCGTGCAATCCGTCGCAGAATCGCTTTTTTATCCGGATCTTTAACGACTGGATTGGCCAGAAATTCGCTTAAATCTTGGGAGCTTTCTATTAAATCGATTAAAACGCGAATATCGTCGCCAAATCGATCGGTTAGATTGTTAGACTGAGCGACAGCCATCAAAGCTTGAGCGTAAGGCTCGGCAACTTCCGTCCCGAATGCACTTCCTTTCATTAGCGACCTCCTAATTGAGCGATACTGCGCTCGATGAGTGTTTGCTGAGCAGATTCGTCTAACTGAGCTTTCAGTTGAGACTCAGCTCGCTCGATTGCCAACGCCGCGATACGCTGTCTGAGTTCGGCGATAACGCGCTCTTGCTCGGACGTAAGATCTTGCGCTGCTATCTCTTTTAGGCGCTGAATATCTTTTTCGGTTTGAGAGGCGATCGCAACTTGAGCGGCTTGGGCTCGCTGTTCGGCTTCCTGGCGAATGCGTTCCGCTGTTGCCCGAGCTTGGGCTAATTTCTTTTGCTGCTCGGCTAGGAATGCCACCGCTTTCTTTTGGCGGTCTTCGGCTTCTTGAATCGCCTGAGCGATCTTGGAGCGGCGCTCGCTGAGGATCTGCCCTAGTACTTTGCGACCGAAATAGACCAGAAGCCCAACTAAAATGGCAAGGTTGATGAGGTTTGTCTCGAATATGTCTAGATTTAGACCAAAACCTCCTTCCTCAACCGCTTCTGTAGCTGCTAATAATAAAATTGTACTCATCATGTTTAAATTTAAAACTCAACCGATGAAGGAGTTATCTTACCAGTTCGGGTCCTAGTAATTTGTCTAGGATTTGGCGGCTGAGAGCATCAACCTGTTGCTCTAGCTCTCGCAGAGCTTCTTGTTTTTGCTTCTCTATCTCTCGAGCAGCTTCTTCTTTTTGTGCCTGAGCTTCTCTTTGAGCCTCTGCAATCTTGCGATCGGCTATTTTTTTAGCCTCTGCTTGCGCCGCCGCAATAATTTCTTGCGCTTGCTTGCGAGCTTCTGCAATTTGAGTTTCGTACTCTTTTGCCAAGGCTTCGGCTTTGGCGATTCGTTCCTTTGCTTCAGCTTCTGTGGTACGGATATAATCCGCTCTCTCATCTAAGACTTTGCCGAGGGGCTTGTAGAAAATGGCATTAAGCAAGACAGCCAAGATTACGAACTGCAATGCCATAAATGGCAAAGTTGCATCAAAATCAAACATATTTGCGAGTTCCCATTAATTTTAGTTAAAGTAAGCCTTTTACAAGCCAAACCTATCATCTTATCTCGGTTTTATCTTGTTTTGACTCTCTCCTAATTAAAAGGCGCCAACTTTGCGGAGGAGCTGGCTGACGTTCGCTAAGTATTTTAGAGGAACTTACCCACGTCGCCAGCTCGCTTGCGATCGCCCAATGGCAGAATCGGTTCTACCATTTTAGCGGTGCCTCTCCGCCTTTTTCTGACCTATAACCTTTTAGGCAAATGGGTTAGCAAATAGTAGTACTAGAGCGATTACCAGACCGTAAATCGTCAGAGACTCCATAAACGCTAGAGTTAATAGTAGAGTACCGCGAATTTTGCCTTCAGCTTCGGGTTGACGGGCAATACCCGAAACGGCTTGTCCAGAGGCATTACCTTGACCGATACCAGGACCGATAGCAGCCAGACCAACGGCTAAAGCAGCAGCAATTACTGAAGCAGAAGCAAGAATTGGATTCATATCAACTTATTTCCTTTGATTACAAAACAAATCGTCAAGTTAATTGTCAGGAGCGCGAAGTCCCCAAGCAACTCAATCTATGTTGACTTCTTCTAAATTACTCCCAAAGTGTCATCTACTGAGCTTCTAGATCGGTTATCTATTACCAATTATCAATCATCAATTACTTATGTATTCTTTCACTGATAACTGATAACTGAATAATTAATAACCGATCGTCTACTCATGCCCTTCTTCACCTTCAGACTCAATCGCCTCGTGAATATAGGCTCCGGCTAAGGTAGCAAATACCAATGCCTGAATTGCGCTAGTAAATAACCCCAACCCCATCAGCGGTAAGGGAACGAATAGCGGCACTAAAAACACCAGTACTGCTACAACCAGTTCGTCTGCCAAAATGTTTCCAAAAAGTCGGAAACTGAGAGATAGAGGCTTGGTGAAATCTTCTAAAATTTTGATCGGTAAAAGGATGGGAATCGGCTGAACGTAGTTAGCAAAATATCCCAAGCCCTTTTTACTAAAACCTGCGTAAAAATAAGCCAAAGAAGTTAGTAACGCTAAAGCAACCGTCGTATTGATATCATTTGTCGGGGCTGCGAGTTCGCTATTGGGAATCTCAATGAGTTTCCAGGGAATTAATGCGCCCGACCAATTAGACACGAAGATAAAGAGAAACAGCGTGCCAATAAATGGTAACCAAGGACGGTATTCCTTTTCTCCCAGTTGGTTTTTGGCTAAATCTCGTAAGAATTCTAGAACGTATTCCATTAGGTTTTGGATGCCACTGGGGATTCGCTGAACGTTGCGCGTTGCAGCTAGCGAAGCAATAATGAGAAGTGCAATTACGAACCAGGAAGTGAGAAACACCTGTCCGTGTACTTTTAAATTACCAATTTCCCAATAAAAGTGTTTACCAACTTCTAAAGCGGCGAGGGGAAGAGAATTTAAAACGCTCAAACCGTCCAACATTGTCATTTGCTGAGATTCACCTAGTTTTTAAAACAGGCAATTCTAGAATTTCCTCAACAGCTAATCGATCTACTTTTTTGCTGGCTGCACGAGGCTTTGCAGCATGTAGATGACGATCGCGGCTTTATAAGTTAGAAATCCAAGAAAAACAGGCACTATGTGCAATTGCTGCCATTTACAGGCAAAGATAATTAGCGCTGCAAAAAGGGCTAGACCTTTTACTCCGACTCGTCCAGGCTGTTTGCCTACCCTTTCTACATCTCTAGCAAGTAGCTTTAGATAGACTACGCCCACACATGCGCCCAGTAAATAATTTAGCGCCGTGTCAAGCGAGTAAGCTATCCAGATGCTGACACAAATCATCCCAGTCAAAACAAGAGTGGTCAGCAACAGGGTTTGTTGCAGTTGGTAGAACTCTTGCATTGAATTATCCGATGCCGACATTTGGGAATCGGTTTGAGAACGATCTTGTGTCAAGGTCGTAGATTCGAGAGATGGATGGGAAAGGGTCACGCTTCTCGGCTACAGGCTAATTATAAAAGGACAGCTTGCTAGATTTAATTTTCCATGATAGAGGAAGGTTAAATCCAAGCCAGAAGTCATCATATCATGGGATAGTAACAAGATTAAACAATTGTAAAAGCCAAGATTTCTCTAGAGTCAACTAACCGCACCGACAAGCGGATGCGGCTTGGCTCTGGGAACCGAGAGTCCCCGAACCATGAGGAGCATTGACTGACCCCTGTTCCCCCGTCTCGATTTGAGCAAGGGAAAGAATACCGAGAACATTTCTGACTGGTATACCGAGCATCGACAAAGACAACTCGTTTGCCAAGTGCCTCAGCCTTATACGAAAGGAATTGCTCAAACTGATAGAAGCTCCAGCTAGAGAGCCACTTATTGAGCTTTTTACCTCGCCTTTGAGTGCGAAGTCCCGACTTCCAACACAAAAACTGTGTAATCAGGCTGTCTAGCAAGCTTCTTGGTTGCACAATAGTTAACGTCGCCCATGAACCGCTTCTCTTTGCCTGACATCGCCCCTAGGCGACGCTTCGCGCTTCGAGTACCTTTTTGCTGCAACTTGCGCCGATTGTACAAATACCGTCTTGGCGTAGCACGAACTTTGTTTGAGCTAAAGAACTGACCGTCTGAGGTAGTTGCCAGATGGTACAAACCTCGGTCAATGCCTTGAGCTTCACCGTTTTGAACTTTGGGGTTTCAGTTTCAAACTTCAACCTCACCCAAAGCCGATTAAAAATCTCAGCACAAAACCCCATGAGGGGCACAAACCGCTCATGGGGGAAATTGACGGGAATGGAGACGGTGCGCTTCATTTGCTGCTGCCAACCAGTTTTTCAATTGATACTCAGTATCACTATAGAAATTTTACGTTATCACAGAACACAAGATGCGGCGATAGCCGCGATGGTAGCGTAGTTTCAAGAGTTCGGTAAGAGTTTGGCGATTCCTCAGCGACCTTAATCACTCATCAGCCTGCGGCTAATATTGTTTAAGGGGTCACTTCGTCATCGCCTCGCCTCTCATCCGCCACCACAAGGGTGGGCGGGATTCCCGGCGAATTTAATAAAAAATAACCAACTATGCACTATCCCATCAAAATAACATTATCAATAACATGAATTACCCCATTATCTGCTTCGATATCTGCAGCAATAACAGTGGCATTTTTTACCTCAAAGCCATCGGAACAATCAATCCGAATGGGCGAACCTTCTACAGAAGTTACCGAATCAACTTTTTCTAAGTCTGCTTTCATTAATTTACCGAGAACGACATGATAGCAAAGAATTCGAGTTAGTTGAGGAATATTTTGCACTAGGGTTTGTATCGTTCCTGGGGGAAGTTTAGCAAAAGCGTCGTCAGTAGGAGCAAAAACGGTAAAGGGGCCGGGACTTTTTAGGGTATCTACTAAATTAGCAGCTTTAACGGCGCTAACCAGGGTTTGGAAGTTATCGGCGCTTACTGCAATATCAACAATGTCAGGCATATTGGAGGTATTTTTTGTGAGGATTCCTCTAGCAAAATAATATTATAGGCAGATATTCGCTCGTTTTTTTAAATGAATAAAGTTAATCAGAAAAATAAAATTAGTTTAATCTTTAGAGGAGAAACTGAGGAAATCGCGATTGCACCGTCGCTTCAGCTAGATGAAATAATGAAACCATCTATGCGATCGCGCTTGGATAATAAATCTGTTGCATCCCGCTTTCGCTGAGTCGAACATAAACTTGTTTGGATGTGAGAAGGGGTTTTAAACATAGGTTAACCATTGAAACAGGACGATTCAAACGATTGCTCAATTCTTTGATAGTGATTCCTTGAGGATGGGCTAGGATCAGCTCAAGAATTCTTTCAGTCGTAGTAGGTCCTGGCGTGGCACTGATAATTTGTATCGGCAAGATCTATTATTTTTGAGTGCGTTCGCCTCATATGACTTACCGATGCAGAAAATTTGTTCCCTTTTAGTTAATAGACTTCTTGCAAAAGTCTTTCGTGGTCTGATGAAATGTTGGTCAATTTTTGATAAGCGCGATCGCCATAGCGGTTCTCATACTCATGAGGTACAAATTTTTTCTCTTTAACCCTTCCCCTTTGACCTTTCCCTTTTCCCCAGACATAGCCAAGGTGTACCTCACTTAATCGAGAATTGCTATATCAATATTTACCGTCCTTCTATACTAACAATCCAAGTGCCCAAATAGAGACGAACGGGAATCTGTCCGGCAGCTTGAGCATCGCAAACAAAATAATAAGTTCCAAAGTCGGGATTTTTAACGTTAGACAAGACAATAGTTGCTTTGGTGCCTGCTTCGATTGGCTGTTCTAGATCGATTTCGAGAACGCGACTCTCTTTATCCCAATAGACTTCTCGCAAGGGAACAGACTCCTTATTGACTCGGACTTCAACTTTATCTGTATCAAACTTGCCGTTGAAGTGTTTTGGATAGGAGATGAAGAATTTACTAGCTCCCTGAGTCAATTTTTTAGCGGGAACGTAAAGTTTATAGCGATCCCACTGGCGAGGGATTCCGCCAAAATCTAAATAGTAATTTAGAATATTTTCGCGCTCGACACCGCTGAAAATGGTTAATCCAGGATTGCCCTGCGCCCAGCCAATCGTTTGCATGCCAGCCAACAAACAACCTGAGAAAAATAGGGCAGGGATAAGACGTTTAGCCAATAATTTTATAGCAAACATAGACTTTAATGCGTGATATAGCTCTGAAACTCTTTTTTTAAACCTCGTCTATAGGATTAACAGTAACAAATAAAGAGCCTAAATGTCATAAATGGCTAGCCAGCCCAAAAACTGTCCTAGAGTGGGAACGATCGCTAGAGTATTTTAGTCAGATCCGGTTGTAGGGAAAAGCGATCGCCCGCGTCGCCCATCCCACAAAATCCCTTGTTGAAGATCTCCCGCAAAGGCGATAATTAACGCGATTAGTTTTGGTGAAAATCGGATCGTGGAGTACGACTTTAAAGCACTGGCGCAACTGTACAAAAACGCACTCCTCAAGGACGCGATTCCATTTTGGGAAAAACACTCGCTCGACTGGGAACGGGGCGGCTATTTCACCTGTTTGGATCGAGAGGGAAACGTTTATGACACCGACAAATTTGTCTGGTTGCAAAACCGTCAGATCTGGATCTTCTCCATGCTTTACAACCAGTTAGAAAAGCGCGAAGACTGGCTCAAAATTGCTGCCAATGGAGCCAATTTTCTGGCTCAACATGGCACAGATGCGGACGGCAACTGGTACTTTGCCCTCGATCGCGCTGGAAATCCGCTAGTGCAGCCCTACAGTATCTTTTCTGATTGCTTTGCTGCCATGGCATTCAGCCAATATGCAATGGCTTCTGGCGAAAGTTGGGCAACAGAGGTAGCCTTGCAAGCTTACAATAATGTTTTGCGCCGCAAGGATAATCCGAAGGGAAAATACAACAAAATCTATCCCGGCATTCGTCCGATGAAAGCGCTGGCAGTGCCGATGATTTTAGCCAATCTGACGCTGGAAATAGCGTGGCTTTTGAGCGAGGAAACCCTTGAAAATGTCCTAGATATGACGGTTCGGGAAGTGATGGCAGATTTTTTGGATCGCGATCGAGGACTAATTTATGAAAATGTTGCCCCTGATGGTTCTCACGTCGATTGTTTTGACGGGCGGCTGATTAATCCCGGTCATGGGATTGAAGCGATGTGGTTCGTTATGGATATTGCCAGTCGTCGCCACGACGCCACAACGATAAACCAAGCGGTAGACGCGATGCTCAATATCCTCAATTTTGCTTGGGATGTTGAGTACGGCGGATTATATTATTTTCTGGATATAGACGGTCATCCGCCACAGCAACTAGAGTGGGATCGAAAACTGTGGTGGGTGCATTTAGAATCCTTGGTAGCACTGGCAATGGGCTATCGCCTGACGGGGCGCGAGGGGTGTTGGGACTGGTATCGAAAGATGCACGATTACGCTTGGTCGCATTTTGCCGATCCAGAATACGGCGAGTGGTTTGGCTACCTCAACCGTCGCGGTGAAGTGCTTTTGAATCTCAAAGGCGGTAAATGGAAGGGCTGCTTCCACGTCCCCCGTGCGTTGTACCTGTGTTGGCAGCAATTCGAGGCATTGAGCCGACCAAAATAGTTTAAAGTTCAAAATTTAAAAGGACGATGGAGAAATTAACCAAAAACAGCCTTAAAAGCTTTTACTTTCAGATCGATTCCGGTAATAGCCGTACCGACAACGACAGCGAAAGCACCCAAATCTAAGGCTTTCTTTGCGTCTTCGGGAGAACTAATTCCTCCCTCGCCAATGACTGGAATCTGTAACTTTTCTACTATCTCTGTCAGGAGCGAGTAACCGGGAGGAGAGAGGTGTTGAGTTTGGGGCGTGTATCCATAAAGCGTCGTGGCAACAAGATCGGCTCCTGCTTCAGCCGCCGCGATCGCGCTTTCAATCGTATCGATATCCGCCATAACCAGTTTGTCGAGTCTTGTGTGAATTTTCTCGATAATTTCTGAAACTGTTTCTCTCTCTGGGCGTTCTCTACGGGTAGCATCAATGGCAATGATATCTGCCCCTGCCCGGGCGATCGCGATCGCTTCTTCAAAACGAGGCGTAATATAAACTTCCGACTTTGGAAACTGTTTTTTCCACAAGCCAATGATAGAAATGTCGGGCATTTGTTGTCGCACTTGCTCGATATGAGCGGGCGTGTCGATTCTTACTCCTGCTGCTCCTTGCATAACGGAAGCTTTTGCCATTGCTGCGATAATTTTCGGGTCGTGTAGGGGAGAATCTATGGGAGCTTGACAGGATACTATTAAGCTATTTTTCAGCGTTTCAATATTCATTGAGACGTTTTAGCAGATTCGCTGGTTACAGTTTCTTCTATCTTCTTCGCTTCTGTTATTTGGGCTTTTAAAGCCATTTCTTTTTCGTTTAAAGTTTTCTGAAGTTCTTGAATTTGTTTATTCTGTTGAGCAATTTGTAGGCTTTTTTTAAAGCTGTTGTAACTCGAACCTAATAAGCCAATCAGTACTCCCGAACCTAGAGCGGATAACAACACGATCGCCAAAGAACTTTGAACTTTAAGAAAAAGTAAATCTATCGTGACTGTCTCAGCATTTTGTAGGGCGAATAACACGAAGAAAGTAGCAAGCAATAGAGCTAATATTAGTAAATACTGCATAAAACCAAGAGGAGAGAAACGACCAACCATAAACCACCCACCACTGACTACTAACAATCCCCAATCACAACTTCATTTTATCATTCTCTGAGTTTTTATCGCTTGAGACTAAAGCACTAACCCTTTGTAATAAAAGGTGAGGTTGAATGGGTTTGGGCAAATAATCATCAATACCTTTTCTTGAGAGAGCTTGCCAGTCTGTTAAGGTAATTTTATCGCTCAATAAAAGAATTTTAATTGATTTTGTTGTCTGTAATTTTTTGAGAGTTTTACTAATATGATAAACATCGGGGATATTGCGATCGACAATAGCGAGAGAAGGGCACAAAAGTTCGATTTGCCCGATCGCAGTCGTACTGTCAATCAACCAGACAACTTGATAAGTAGCTGCTGTCAGAAGTTCGCACATTAAGGTAGCGACTTCTTCATCTCTTTCGATGAGAACGATACTTTTACTTTCAGAAGATATCTGGTCGTCTACTTTTGAAGCTGGCGTAGTTTTGAGCTGACGATGAGATTGGTTGGGCAAGCGAACGGTAAACAACGATCCTTTTCCTACTGTTGATTCGACTTCAATCGTTCCTCGATGCAATTCGACTAATTGTTTGGTTAATGCTAACCCCAATCCCGTGCCGCCGTGGGTGCGTTGACGGGATTTTTCCAACTGTTGAAATTTCTCAAATAATAGCGGTAATTGGTCTTCAGAAATGCCAATTCCCGTATCTTCGACTTGAAAAACAGCGTAGTTATTCTCTTTCCAAACTCTTAGAATAACAGTTCCGTCAGCCGGAGTAAATTTGATAGCATTTTTGATCAGGTGAAAGAGAATTTGTTGAATGCGATCGGGATCGGCATAAAAGCGATCGTGTCTTGATTCGACTCGACAGTCTAATTCTAAATGAATTTGTTGATTAGTTGCTTCAGTCTGAAGATTTTTAAGCACTTTACGAGACAAGTTTTGCAGCGAAAATTCTTTAGTATTTAAGAATAATTTTCCTGCCTCTAATTGAGAAAAATCTAAAATTTCGTTGATTAATTCCAGCAATTGTTTGCCGCTGTCTTGAATCATTTTTAGGTATTGTCGCTGCTTTGCTAGCGAGAGAGCAGAACCTCGATCCGACCAATGTAATAAAGTTCCCGACAAACCAATAACGCTGGTTAAAGGCGTCCGTAATTCGTGACTCATATTGCCCAGAAATTCGCTTTTGGATTGATGGGCAGATTGAGCGGCTAGCAGAGTATCGCGAAGTTCTTGGGTGCGTTCGATAACTCGTTGTTCAAAGGTATTTTTTTGCTGTTGAACTTCAGCGTATAATTGAGCTTGATAAATCGCAACTGCTAAGTGTTCTCCAATTTGTCTCAAAAAGTTTTTTTCGCTTTCAAACCATTGACGAGTCTCAAAACATTGATGAGCAATCAGTAATCCCCACAGTTTTTCTTCTACGACAATAGGAGCAATTAATTTAGCTTTTACATCGCGTTGTCTGAGTAACTCTACTAAGCAAAAAGATGAAGAATAAGCTTTTTCTACATCTTCGATCGCAACAACCAAGCCGCGACGGTATTTTTCTGTGTAACGAGGAATATAGGTGAAACAATCATCTTCTGCGGTTAAGTTTAAGATAGAAGGAATGCGATCGGATGCTCTAGATTCATAAGTCACCCGTCCCCAACTTTGAGAAGAATGATTCCGTTCGTTCTCAGCAGAACTCTCATTGATAAATTGATAAATAACCAGGCGATCGACCTGAAGAAAACTCCTAACTTCTTTGACGGCAGTTTCTAAAATGACGGGTAATTCTAAGCTTTGACGAATCTGAGTAATAACTTGATTGAGAAGACGCTCTTGTGTAACCTGTTGGTGCAGTGCATCTTCTACGGGTTTGCAAATAGACGCGCGAGGATACATCTGCTCCAATCCTCCTAAAGTCTCCGGAGTCAGAATGTCTAATAATTTGAGAGTAAAGTGACATTGGAGATCCGGATTATTAGACGGTTGAGCGATTAAGGTTTGTTGAAGGAGATCGCGCAGCTGTTGTATTTTTGTGTTTTGTCCGATCTCTTCGCTAAGTCGATCGACAAAATCTGCGATCGTCCGAGTATCCCAGATAATGCTAATTTGATAAAGCAAATCCTCTGTTCTGAGCCTTCCTGTCAAAAGTGCTCTAAATTCTGGAGAAAATAGCAAAAAAAAGCGTTCGCGATATTCTTTCTCTGCAAAGCTTGGATTTACGGGAAAAAGGGTTTCTTCTGTCAACAAAATGTTTTCTTGTCCCTTCCTCTCTGCCATCTGCTGCCATAAGGAACAGAGTCGCTCATAGGTATCGCTGGACACAGTTCGGCGTAAAATGGAAGTCTGGGAATTATCCATTCCTGCGGTTGGGTCGATAGGCACTAGAGTTGGCTATATTTAGGATGGCGCGTCATTATTCACTCTATCTTGAAACCTAATCATTTTTAAAGATAAGAAAATTAAATGCATCGAATTGCTGCTACCCCAGGCGGATGGAATCCCGATTCGGAAGGGGTAATTTTTATCGAACAAACTCCTGCTCCCATCATCTTACTTACGGCAGCAGATACTGATATTCAAACCCTCGCTGCTTGCGTTTCTTGTCTACCTTCTCAATTTCCTGCGATTCGAGTTGTTAATCTTCTACAACTGCAACAACAACTCAGTATTGATATCTATGCAGATACGATTTTGTCGCAGGCAAAAGTTATTATTCTTCGCTTACTTGGCGGACGATCCTATTGGTCTTATGGATTGGAAGTTCTTAAAGAAATCGCCCAAGAAACGGATGCTTTTTTATTTATATTACCTGGCGACGATCGCCCCGATCCTGACTTAATTAGCCATTCCACTGTTTCTTTAGCAACAGTCAATCGCTTGTGGCGCTATTTTACAGAAGGAGGCAGAGAAAACTGGATTAATGCCTTAAAATTCGTTGCCGATGTTTGTCTGGGATATGATTACCATCCTTCCCCTCCTCAAGTCATTCCTCGCGTTGGATTGTATGATTGGCAATTAATAGAAAAAGAACGAGCGATCGCTCGCCCAAAAGTCGGTTTATTGTTTTATCGCGCTCATTATCTAGCCGGAAATACATTACCAATTGATGCAATTTGTCAAGCTTTAAGGAAAAAAAACTTATCCCCTATACCAGTATTTATTTCTTCTTTGCGAGATCCAGACGTACAAGAAGAACTATTAACTTACTTCCAACCTTCACCTATAGACTCGATTGAATTATTACTGAATACGACCAGTTTTTCCTTAGCCAGAATTGGGAAAGAAGAACAATCACAATTATGGCAAAAACTTAACGTTCCCGTCTTGCAAGTTATCTTAAGTGGCACGACTGAAGAACAATGGAAATCTAGTTTTCAAGGATTAACGCCGCGAGACGTAGCAATGAATGTCGCCCTTCCAGAAGTAGATGGAAGAATTATTACTCGTGCCGTTTCTTTTAAATCAGTCAAGACTTGGAATAAAGCCTTAGAAACTGATGTTGTCGTTTATCAACCCAAATGCGATCGCATTAATTTTATTGCCGATCTCGCGGCCAATTGGATACGTCTAAGACGAACTCCCATCTCGGAAAGAAAAATTGCTTTAATCTTAGCAAACTATCCCAATCGCGATGGCAGAATTGCCAATGGAGTTGGCTTAGATACGCCGGCAAGTTGTATTGAAATTCTCAAAGCATTACAAAACGCTGGCTATTCTGTTCGAGACATTCCCGAAAATGGCGATGAATTAATAAGACGATTGACGGTTGGCATAACCAACGATCCAGAAGGAAAAGAAATACGTCTCATTCACCAAAAATTATCTTTAGAAGACTATCAAGAGTATTTTTGTACTTTGCCAGAAAAAGTCCAAAAAGAAATTTGCGATCGCCGGGGAGACTTTAGAAAGAGCGGAGAAGAAAATACTTCTTCATTTCCCATTCCCGGAATCCAACTAGGAAATATATTTATTGGCATACAACCGTCGCGAGGATACGATCGCGATCCGAGTTTAAACTATCACGCTCCCGATTTAGAACCAACCCATGATTATCTTGCCTATTATTGTTGGTTGCGACGGAAATTTGGAGCAAGCGCGATCGTTCACCTTGGCAAACATGGTAACTTAGAATGGCTGCCCGGTAAAAGTATTGCTTTATCCGAGACTTGTTACCCAGAAGTTACTCTAAAAACCCTGCCAAACTTTTATCCTTTTATTGTCAACGATCCAGGAGAAGGTTCGCAAGCAAAACGCCGTTCTCATGCCGTTATTTTAGATCACTTAACTCCCCCTTTGACTCGTGCCGAACTCTATGGCGACTTAGAAAAACTAGAAGCATTCATCGATGAATATTACGAAGCGCAAAACCTCGATCCCTCTCGACTCAAAATTATTAGCGATCGCATCAGCAAACTCATCGCCAAAACCAACCTAAACAAAGACTTAGGAATCGATAAAATAGACCCCAGATCCATCCCCCAATTCCTCACCCTTGCCGATGGATATTTATGCGAACTAAAAGAAGCCCAAATACGAGACGGATTGCATATATTTGGTCAATGTCCTCAAGGAAAACAACTGCGAGACTTAATTGTTTCTGTTGCCCGTTCTCCTAGTCGCGATCGCCTCGGTTTAACCCGCGCGATCGCCCAAGATTTACACTTCGACTTCAACCCCCTCACCGCCAACCCCAGCGAGAAATTCTCTCCCTCCCAAATCTCTGCGCCCTCCCCCCTTAATAAGGGGGGCAGGGGGGATCGCCTCTGCGAGAGATTAAAAAACGCCCGTACTCAAGGCGACGCGATAGAAGCAATAGAAGAATACGCCGCCGAACTAATAGAAAACCCAACCCAAACTCCCCTCGGACAAGCAACCCAAAAAGAACTCGAATGGATTCAAAACATTCTCCTCCCCGCCCTCCAAAAAACCCCTCAAGAAATTACTAACCTTTTGAATGGATTAGATGGCAAATACATCCCCAGCGGTGCCTCTGGCGCACCCACTAGAGGAAGACCCGAAGTTCTTCCTACAGGGCGCAATTTTTATTCAGTAGACATCCGCGCCATCCCAACCGAAACCGCCTGGGACGTAGGACGAAAAGCAGCAGAAGCACTGATCGAACGCTATACCCAAGAAAACGGCGAATATCCCAAAACTCTCGCCATCTCTATCTGGGGAACCTCCGCCATGCGAACGGGAGGAGATGATGTCGCGCAAGTCCTCGCTTTGCTGGGAGTACAACCCGTTTGGGATAGTTCGTCTAGAAGAGTCGTAGATTTTGAAATTCTTTCTCCATCTGCCTTAGGACGACCTCGCGTCGATGTGACGATTAGGATATCGGGCTTTTTTAGGGACAGCTTCCCCAATATACTCGAATTATTATACGATGCGATAAATGCAGTGTCAAGTCTAAAAGAAGACAAAGAAATTAATCCCTTAGCGGCGCAAGTTGAAGCAGATACAGTATTCTGGCAACAACAAGGATTAGAAAAAGAACGAGCTAAACAGAAATCTTGCTACAGAATATTTGGTTCAAAACCAGGCGCATATGGTGCGGGATTGCAGGGATTAATTGAAGCACAAAATTGGCAGGATAATAAAGATTTAGCCCGCGCTTATATTAATTGGAGTTCCTATGCTTATGACAGGCAGGGAATCGGTCATGCAGCACCCGAAGTATTTGAACGAAGATTAAAACAATTACAAGTTGTATTGCACAATCAAGATAACCGAGAGCACGACTTATTAGATTCGGATGATTACTATCAATTTCAGGGAGGATTGACAGCTGCCGTTCGCGCATTAACGGGTAAGAATCCTCAGACTTATTTCGGCGATAATTCGATTCCAGCCAATCCCAGAGTTCGGTTATTAAGAGAAGAAATTGCAAGGGTATATCGATCGCGCGTCGTCAATCCGAAATGGATAGAAGGTGTCATGCGACACGGCTATAAAGGTGCTTTTGAAATGGCAGCGACAGTCGATTATTTATTTGCCTACGATGCAACGGCGAGATGCGTAGAAGATTTTATGTACCAAGGAGTAGCCGAAGCGTATTTATTTGATGAAAAAGTACAACAGTTTATCCAAGAAAAGAATCCTTGGGCATTAAGAGATATGGCAGAGAGATTGTTAGAAGCAAATCAAAGAGATTTATGGCAATCTGTGAGTCAGGAAACATTGGAAAAATTGCGGGGAATCGTTCATCAAGCAGAGGGAATAGTAGAAAGCATACATGAAATAACCTAAGTCAAAAATGAAAATGCGATCGCTCAATCTATTATTTGTTTTAACTTAAAGTTTGAAGACGTTTATGGTAAATTTCAGTTAATTCGGATTTAGACAACTCAACTTGTCCATTAACTTTCATCCGACAACGAAGACCTTGCCAAAGTCCTTCATTATAGTCAATGACAAATGATGTGTTAGTTTTGGTACTAGAAAGAAAAATTAGACCATCCTTCCGTTTAATTGAAAAAGTTACTTGAGGTTCGCGATACATTCGATCGGCATTACATAAAATTTTTAGTAACTCTTCAGCTTCAACCTGAGTTAAACATCGAGCCAAATAGACTTTTTTGTTTGGATAAATAAAATAAACTTTCCAAGAAAACGGCTGATTCATATTTTCTGAAAAAATATAAAATACTGTCTCTCCTCTTCTTTCATACTTGCGTCTGCCAACATAAATATAGTTTGGAGCGATCGTAATAGTAATTAGAGAACTTCTGATAGAAAGCAAAGTAAGAAAATAGATGACCGTGATTCCAATTAAGGCGATCGCCAGAAAATTAAATTCTTGTATATTTTCAGATATCGCTCCTAAAATAAAACCAAGTACGATAAGTTGAATAAAAGCAAAGATAACTCTCCCAAAAATAATTGAAATTAATCTTCCTTTTCGAGTTAAAATTTTAATTCCAAAAGCATTCTTTTCTAAATAAAAAACAAAATTTCTTCAAGTTGCTGAACGATTAGTAATTGTTCTAAAATGCTCGTTTAAATTTACTGAAATCTCACGATTATTTTCTGAGAAAAACTGCTGCCCTTGGTTAAAATTTTGCTGCGTTCCAGGCTGGTAATTTTGTAAAGCTGCTTCAACTTCATTGCACGCTCTAATAAAGCGATCGCGGTCATCTAGAGTTTGATAATTAGCATCATGAGTTATTTTCTTGCGAATTGTAGCAATATATCTTCCTTGTTTAACTACATTTGGAGGAAGCAAATTTTCTACACTAGAAATTTTTTCATGTAACCCTTGACCAGTAGCTCCAAAACGTTTCACCAGCAAAGTTTCAATTGCTTTGCATCTAGTCAGAGTAAATTCAATGTCACCCATCTTTTTTCTTTTTTCTTATCCATTGTTTTTTTTATTATTATTTCATAACGACACCAAAGACAAGACCAACGCTACCAGCAACGCTTACTGCCAGCGCGATCGCGCCTTGAAAAATCGTCTTCAAACTCGTATTAGTGTAGTTTTCCAGGATTGTGAGAATCTAGAACCGCTTTAGGATAAGCAATACGCTGGTGATTGACTTGTTGCCAAACCCTGACAAAAATTTCTGCAATAATCGGTAGCTCTTCGTATCTGATACCGCTATCGACGAGTTGACTATCCCGCCAGCGGGCTTTAAAAATCTTGTGAATGGTTGTTAGGGCGATTTCTGGCGTAGCCTCTTTGAGCGATCGCAACGCAGCTTCGCAGGCATCTGCCAGCATAACAATCCCCGTTTCTCGCGATTGAGGAATCGGACCATCATAGCGAAAATCTAACTCCGATATGGGGGGCTTGCCTTCCCGTTCGGCTCTTTGTTTAGCTTGAAAATAGAAATAAGAAATGAGTAGCGTTCCTTGATGTTCGGGAATAAAGTCCCGAATCGCCTTTGGTAATCCGTATTTGCGAGCCATTACCAAGCCCTCAGTCACGTGCTTTTTGATAATATCCGCACTAACCCAAGGATTATTAATTGTGTCGTGCTTGTTAGGACCGCCCATCTGATTTTCGATGAATCCCATGGGATCGTGCATTTTGCCGATGTCGTGATACAGGGTTCCTGCTCTGACCAGTTCTACATTACAGTGCAATTCCCTGGCAGCTGCTTCGGCAAGAGAGGCAACAAAGAGCGTATGTTGAAACGTACCGGGCGCTTCTGTTGCCAGTCGCTTCAAGAGACTGCAGTTAGGATTGGACAATTCTACCAACCGAATCGGCGTTACCAAATCAAACAATCGTTCTAGGTAGGGCGAGATTCCCAAGGCAACTACGCTCCAAGCTAAACCCAACAACCCGTAAACGATCGCGCCTGGCAAAAGAGCAGACCAAAGCGTTCCCGCTGACGAAGTCAGAATCAAGTTGACAACGAAGTAGGTTCCTCCTTGGGTTAAGCCCACTCCTACTCCTAGTAGCGATAATTCATCCCTAGAACGAAGTCGTCCGGCGAAGTAAGCAGCAAGCAGCCCACTTGCCGTGCCTGCCAGCAAATGCTCCCAACCGACAGCCCCGACTGCGAAAGTCGTCAGTCCGCCTGTCAGAACGACCTGTGTCGCTGCTAGGGTTGGGCTATAAAAACTGCTGACCAATAGCCCGATCGCAGGCAGACTCATGTATCGAGGATGAAGGGCAGCCATGACGGGAGCGCTCAGAGTCAACAAACACAGCAAAAATGCATCGCGACGGCGGATTGGGCGGCGGACTCGCTTGACGACCAGGCAAAATATACCTGTCGCACCAGCGACGAGAATAGCAGAGATGCCTAAACCCATCCAGCTAACTCCGCGACGGCTTAACCCAAAACCATCGAGAACGACAAAATCTTCTTGGGCGATAACATCGCCTTCCTCAACGATTGTGTCTCCCTTTCTAACTTCTACAATGACGGGTTCTACGGCGAGTGCCGCTTGTTCTGCCCTCAGTTGCGTTTCTTCGCGATCGACTGTCAAATTAGGTTGCAACACCATCAACAGCAATTGATTGGCGGCGGGCTGGATTTGTTGCGTCAGCGAGAGACTCGAATGCATCTTAACGGTTTCTTCTAGTACGTTAGGCGGCAGCCCTCTGGGAATTCCTTGAGTGAGAATTCTTCTCGATACTTGAGAGAGTTCGAGCTTGGTATTCTGCCAAGTGCGATCGCTCAAATCTAGAAAGGCGGCGATCGCGCCTGAGTCTAATTCGATATGAGCATGTTTGACTGCTACACTCGTGGCTTTGGCATATCGTTGACGAGCAATGGAAATTTTGGCGATCGAGGTTTCAAATTCCGGTTGAGGAACTTTTTGGCGATAGGTTTTTAAAGAGGCGATCGCCGCCTTCATGACGGGGTCTGAACCCTCAAACGACGCGCTGGACTTGGCTGCGGCAAGAATGGCTTGCCAGTTAGGTTCGGGCATCGAACGTAAAGCTTTTTGGCTGTTTAGGGAGAGAACGCTTACCTCTACGAATGGAAAAGCGCCTACATCCTGTCTCAATTGTTCGATGCGATCGAGAATGGCAACTAAATTCTGTTCGACTTGAGAACTGGCTTGTAAATCCCGTTTCAGAATAGGAGTTACTCCCGTTTTAATCTCTTTGCGCCTCTGTTCTGTGGTTTTAGCATCTTCAAAACGACCGTCTTTGGGCGCTTGAATCGTTTCGGGAGCAACCGTACCGACACCTAGTTGAGGTTGATTGTAAAAGCGATAGCCAAAAATACTGGTCAAAGAAGCGATCGCCACTACGATTACTAGCGGTTGAGCTTTGCGCTTGTGCTTTGATGCAGAGGGTTGGTTTGAGACGGTCTGCTCTTCTAAAATCGCTCCTGCTCTTGCCGTTATTGGCACAGGTGCCTTCTCTGATGCGGAGAAGGAGTGAGACTCTCGATCTTTTCGTCGCCATTCTTCAAATTGCTTGGTCAATGAACGAAAGGTCTTCATAGAGTGTGAGAACGATCTGATTTTATAGGATTAGAAGGAGCTGGCTGGAATTGTCTCGCTAGCGATTTCATAACTTTTAAGCATAAATACTTAGTAAACTATCGTGTAAAACATCAGTGTTTACTTTTTTATTACTTTACTGTCTACATTAAACAGAGGATCTAAAAATGAATATTCTCCTTGAGAAATAATCTTGAGAGAAGAGCGGGGTTGCATTACCAGAGGCGAAGTGACAGCAGCAGATTCAAGAGTATCCAAGCCTTCTAGTCTATAAGCGCCCGACCAAGCAGCAAACAGACAAGTCACCTCTCTAGTAAGTTTTTGACCCGTTGGGTGTTTGCCAACCGCTACACGCCAATCGATAGGAATTCCGCTAAAACTGTTGTGCGCTCCTGCCAAAGCACCAGTTAGAGCAGCAACGAGAGAAGCTTGTTTGCCCGTCCGAATGGCTTGCATCAAGCAAAGTCGAAAATCTTCTGGAGTGCGAGCAAAACAGTAGAGTGCTAGCACTATCGGATTCGGTTTGCCGCCCTTAGAGATTTGGGCGATCGCTTGCCGTAGGGAAGTTCCTTGCTCTAGCCAAGTCCGAACTTGCTCTAGCTGGTCCATGAGGGGAGTCTGAGCCAATCGATAGCGAGCCAAGATTTGAGAAAGCAATCGATCGGGATCGAGTTTTTCTCTGAGTGCCAGCGCGATCGCATACGCCCATATTAAAACATCTTCTAAGGTCTGTGCAGACAATTGCCAAATGTTTACCAAATGTTGTAGCTGCTCTTTGAGCAACCCCAAGTCGTCATGAAAAAAGAACAGTATGGGTAGCGCCGCTACAGCCAATTCGCCGCCGTTGGTAGGAGTTTTGCCCTCTAAAGTAGTAGACAGGCGAGCGCCAATTTGCTCCCAGTCTTCGGCAGACAACGTACCAGAAGCGAGCCAAGGTTCGATCGAGTCGATCCCTATCTCCGATACGATCATTCCTTCTCGTTTTGAAGAACTGCCAATTAAAATCTCTCCCAGGAAACCGCCGAGCAAACCGCCTTGAAACCGACTCAAAAGTGAGTATCGCACCCTCTTTCGACCTCCTTCCCCATCTATTTTGGCTTGTACTAGCTTATAGGCTTCGTACTAATTACGCCTACGAGAGATCCCCGATCTTTCTTTCAATCGTACCGAGTCAGTGCCGTAGCTTTTCTTATTAGATTAAAAAGGTTTTTGGTAACTCTATCTTTAAAAGCTTTAAAGATAGTATTATGCTTGAATCTTTATCTTGAATTTATGTAAGAATAGCTTTCTTAAGGCTCTTGAAGGTTACTTCTACAAGAAAGAAGTTGAATGGGGCTGACAATTTAGGTAAGAGGTTGACATAATTTGTAATTAAGTTAACGTTTATATGTTCTAATTTATCGACAATGTAGGTAACGCTCTGCCGCTCCGTCGTGTCTGAAGGAAGTCGCAGAACGGCAAGAGGACTAATCTAAAAGTTACTAACGAGTTAAAGATGACCCAAAGCCTTGAAAAATCAACAGCGATCCAAACGGTTCCTTCAACCCTAATCGAACTCCTGCGCGGGAGAGCTACACAACAACCTGACGGTCATGCTTACACCTTTCTCATCGATGGAAAAACAGAAAGTGCGCCTCTGACCTATGGAGAATTAGACCGTCAAGCCAGAGCGATCGCCGCCTTACTACAACAGTATCGGGCAAAAGGAGAACGAGCGCTATTGCTCTATCCTCAAGGACTGGAAGTCATCGCTGCTTTTTGCGGGTGTCTGTATGCGGGAGTGATTGCCATTCCCGTTCCCCCGCCAGAATCCGGCAGACTCAAGCGAACCTTACCCAGACTGCGAGCGATTGTTAAAGACGCTCAAGCCACCTTTGCTCTAACTACAGCGGGAATTTTGTCTTTAATCGAGAACGTGCGCGACGAATTTCCCGAATTCGAGCTAATGCACTGGATCGATTCGGCAACCGTCGATCTTGCCCTCGCCGAACAGTGGCAAGATCCGCAGGCAGACAAAAACCAGTTAGCTTATCTTCAGTATACGTCGGGGTCTACTTCCACGCCTAAAGGTGTAATGCTCAGTCATTTTAACCTGATTCACCATGCTGGCTACTTACAAAAAGCTTGCGGCTACGAACCCGATAGCGTGACGCTTACTTGGATGCCATACTTCCACGATTACGGACTCGTTGAAGGAATGATGGTGCCCCTCTACAACGGCACGCCTTGCTATCTCCAGTCTCCCTTCGCCTTTATCAAGCGTCCCGTTCAATGGCTAAAAAACATTACTAAATATCGCGTCACCCATTCTCAAGCGCCTAACTTTGCCTATGACTTGTGCATTCGCCGCGCTAAACCAAAAGATCTTGAAGAACTCGATCTGAGCAGTTGGCAAGCGGCAGGAAATGCAGCCGAACCTATCAACCCGAAAGTGATGGCAAAGTTTGTCGAAACCTTTTCTCCCTGTGGCTTTGCCTGGGAGACCTTTGCTCCCGCCTACGGATTGGCAGAATATACTTTGCTCGTCTCGACGAAACCCAAAGGACACAAACCCGTTATTACACGCCTAGAAGCTGCCGCTTTAGAAAAGGATAAGATTGTCGATGCCAAGCCAGAGCGAGAAAACGGCATTCGGACTATTGCTAGCTGCGGTCGTCTGGTTTGCGATACCAAAGTTGCGATCGTGCATCCCGATACCTTAATTCGCCGTGCACCCGATGAAGTAGGCGAAATTTGGGTTGCCGATCCCAGCGTCGCTCAAGGGTACTGGCAGCGCGAGGAAGAGACAGAGCGCACTTTCAGAGCTTATATCCAAGATAGCGGAGAAGGGCCTTTCCTGCGCACGGGCGACCTCGGATTCCTCAGAGATGGAGAACTCTACATTACCGGACGGATCAAAGATTTAATTATTATGCGAGGCACGAATCACTATCCGCAAGATATTGAATGGACGGTGCAACATCTGCATCCTGCCCTTCGCCCCGATTATGGGGCTGCTTTCTCTATTGAAGATAATGGAGGAGAACAATTGGTTATCGTGCAGGAAGTCGAGCGTCGAACTGAAAATTTAGATCTAAAGCAAATAATTGGCGATATTCGTCAAGAAATTGCCGAACAGCATGAAATTCCTGTCTACGCGATCGTGTTGGCAAAATCGGGAACCATTCTCAAAACGGCGAGTGGCAAGATTCAGCGTCGCGCTTGCCGCCAGAACTTCTTGAATGGAACGATTAACATCGTTGCCGCTTGGAGCGAAAATCCCGAACTCGTGGCAAAATTTAGTCCTGCGGATGAGGAAATTGAAGAGTAAAAATTGTAGTTTTATCGGAAGGCGATCGCGCTTCTTTTGAGCTAACCAACAGAAGATATGGCTAAAATAGCGACAAATTCTGGTGAACTCTCGACCTTCAGCAATGACAAAAAAGCATTGTTTTGAAATCATTTCTTGGATGAATGGAGCGAAAATCTGATGCACGAACTCAAGCAATACTGGGTTGCCCAAACGCTCGAAAAAGATTTAGGCGATCCTCTCGCCCCAGACAGCATTATGTCTTTTAGGCGGGTCATAGAAATCGATGAAAGCGAGGAATTCCCGCACCAAGAAATCGATTGGCTATACAAATGGAAATTACAACATTACTACGTCCCTGCCAATTGTAGCGGAAAATTTACCTCTTTTGAGGAATTTGTCGCCTTTGTCAGAGTTCTGTCGCGTCGAGATCAGACCATCGGCATTGCCTTTACTACCCTCTTCTGGTCGTTTCTGACTTGGATGGCAGGAAGCGAGGAACAGAAACAAAAACTTGCTCGCTACATCATGGACGAATGTGGAGCAATGTGTCTCGGCTATTCCGAGAGAGAACACGGCAGCGATTTAGTAGGCGGCGAACTGACGGCGACGAAAGTTCCCGGCGGCTATCTTCTCAACGGAGAAAAATGGCCCATCAACCGCGCTACTATTTCTGGCATTGCTTATATTTTGGCGAAAACAGAACCCGCAGGCGGTCCGAAATGCCTCACCCTTTTTATGGTGGACAAGCGCGAACTCGACCCCTCGCAGTACTACAACCTACCCAAAATCCTTACCCACGGCATTCGCGCTTCTGATATGAGCGGGATTGGGTTTAAAGATTGCTTCGTTCCCGACTCGATGCGCCTCAAGGAAGAGGGAGACGGATTGGAATTGGCGCTCAAAGGCTTCCAAATTACGCGGATGTTGTGCGCTGCTTTCTCCCACGGAGCTGCCGATACTGCTCTTAGGACAACCCTGAACTTTGCCACTAATCGAGTTCTCTACGGCAAGAAAGCGATCGATCTCCCCCAGCCTCGTAAAACCCTCGTCGATGCCTTCCTCGACATTTTAATTTGCGAGTGCGAAACTATAGGCGCAGCTAGAGGATTTCACATTATCCCGGAACAGTTTAGCGTCTGGGCATCAGTGGTGAAATACTTTGTCACTGTGCGGTTAGAGACGATGGTGAATAGCGTCTATGTCGTTCTAGGTTCTCGTTTCTACTTTCGGGAAGAACATGACTATGGCATTTTCCAAAAGGTGCTGCGGGATAACTCTATTATCAGCATGTTTGATGGTAGCACGATCGTTAACTTGCACGCGCTAATTCTTCAGTTGCGTCAGTTGAGCAAGTACCGCGCTAGAAGAAAGCCGCAAACGATGGCAGAGATTCGGTCTCGTCTGGAAACCATCTTTTCTTTGAACAAACCCGTGCCGACCTTTGAACCCCAAAAATTAGAACTGTTCGGTCGCGGTATGGACGACCCATTACAGGGACTAGAAATTGCTCTGCAACAACTGGAGGGATTGAAAGAAGATACCGATCTCGATCCAGCAGTGTTGGCTAAGCTGCTCGATCTGGGAAATCTAGTATTAGAGGAATTAAATGCCCATGACGAACAGATAGCGAACTCAAAATTTGAATTCGGTCACGAGCAATCGCCCGAATTGTTTGAAATCGCCAAGAAGTACTGCACGTTGCACGCAGCAGCAGCTTGCTTGCATATGTGGCTGTATAATCGGAAAAATTTGGGCGATTTCTTTGCTAAGGGAGAATGGCTGGTACTGAGTCTGCACAGACTTTTGCGTAGCTTGCGACCCCTGCCGTACTTTATCTGTGAACCTTATGTAGAAAACGTCGCTCAAGAACTGCTTAAGCTTTATAGAGAAGATAAACTGTTCTCAATCGTTCCTTTCCAACTCGCGCGATCGCAATCAAAAACACAAGAGGATAAAACCCATGCAACTTCAGAACTCCAGCTTCAAGCTTGACGAACAAGCACCAGCAATGACTCCTGTCGAAGCCGTCCAAAATTGGCTGGTCAAGCAGTTGTCCGAGCAACTATCTCTCGATCCCAAAACGATAAACGTTACCGAACCGTTGACCCGCTACGGACTCGATTCTATCGATGCCGTGACGATGGTGGGCGACTTGGAAGATTGGCTCGATCTAGAGCTTCCTTCTACGCTGTTCTGGGATCATCCGACCATTGAGAAGTCAGCTCAATATTTATGCGAGAACTTTGATTTGTCGAGTGCGTTAGGCGACGTTAAAACAGCCCAAGCAGAAGCTTCTGGTCAGGAAACAGCACAGCCAGCTTCTAGCGGAAAAAAGGGTTGGGGGGGTCTTTGGGGGCGTAAGTAATAAAATCAGTAATCAGGATAAGGGCGCACGGCGATGCGCCCGTACTATTTGAGAAATTTAACTTTTTTCTTTTTTCTCTTATCTCCACCGTCCTGCGGGCGGGAGCGCTAATCACCAATCCCATATTGCAGAGCCTTGAATTACTCTGACTTTTCCTTTTGGCTTATTTTAATCGGATTTGCTATTCCCTATTTCGGGATACGCTATCTTGCGAAGACACTCAATCTTTGGCGAGATAGCTTTGACAGCATCGGACTGATGGTTTGGTCGCTAATGCTGTTTTTGAATACCGATCGCATTAGCTTCGCTGTCTTTGTCTTCGAGGTCGTCTTCAATTACATTATGGTGGCGCTGATGTTGCGTTACCAAAGCGTGCAAGCTAGGCTTATTGCGATGACTGTCATCGTTTTTGATATCGCAATTCTTGCCTATTTTAAATATCTAGCCTTTTTTGTCAAAGATGTGGCGGGATTGGTAGCAACTATACCGCAAAATTGGCAAACAACCTTTCCCATTCCAGTACCCGATCGCATTCCTCCCGGCGTTTCTTTTTATACTTTCCAAATGGTTGCTTTCGTCGTCGATTCGCTGACTGCAAGGAAAAAGAAACCGATCGGTTTTCTCGATTATGTTAACTTCGTCTCTTTCTTTCCTCAAATCGTCGCCGGTCCTATCGAACGCCGCGTGGATCTCTTCCCTCAAATTGAATCGTTTCGCTTTAAATTTTCTTTTGATAATTGCGAGCAAGGACTAAAGTGGCTGTCTTTGGGGCTGTTTATGAAATTCGTCCTCGGCGACAACCTTTCACCTTATATTGATTTGAAAGTGGCAGATAACGCTTGGATTATTTGGTTCCAGGCTTTCTTATTTGCACTCAGAATTTATTTTGACTTTGCCGGATATAGCTTTATTGCAGTGGGTCTGGCTAGATTTTTGGGCATTAAATTAACGCTTAATTTCCTAGCTCCTTATACTTCCCAAAGTATCAATGAATTTTGGCGGCGGTGGCATATTACGCTAAGTACTTGGTTCCGAGATTACGTCTTTATCCCGCTCATGGGTTCGCAAAAGCAATTGGCTCCCTTTTTCCTGTTTATCACTTTTACGCTCTCTGGTTTCTGGCACGGTGCTGCCTGGAATTTCATCCTTTGGGGAGCCTATCACGGCGCTCTCTTGCTAGTTTTACGCTATTTGGGCAGACCCTTTTATGGCTTTATCGGCAAATACATGTCCCAGCCTCAATTTGTCTCTTGGGGACTAACCTTTGCCTCAGTGGTTCTAGGATGTTTATTCTTTATGGAGACGAATACTAGACGACTGCTAGCTAAATTACTTGCGATCGCAACCCCTTGGAACTATTCTTTGACTGGCTTGGGCAAATTATTTAGTTCCTATAGCCTAAATGAAGGAGTCATGCTGATTGCTATTTTGATATTGGCAACGGCTGTTCTCCTGATGGAGCATATCGCTATTTGGCAGCGGAAATTTGAGTACGAGTTACTTCTCTCTCCTTGGGTATCGCCAGTATTGCTTGGTTTAACTGTCCTACTGGCAGAAAAAACCCCATCGAAGTTTATTTATTTCGAGTTTTAGCGGGAAGGGAATTCATTAGAATTCCCTTGCTCGAGCGCGAAAGTCCTATAGGCGAGGACTTTCGCGCTCGCTAGATAAGGCTTTCAGTCCATGTTAATGGACTTATGCTGTTAGCCAAGAAATTGATTTCTTGGGGATCGTTAAACGGATTTGATATTATTCAACGTTCAGTTGTCGATGAATTTTAATTCCTCGACTTGCCATAGTTTCCTCAAATAAATTAGTTGGCAAGACTTGTTCTACCGGAAAAATTCCAGGTTGGTGGAGTTTTCCTGCTAGTACTAATTGGGCAACGCCTCCCGTTCCATATCCAGCAGCAATTGCTGTATTTTCATGTACCATTGTCGAGTAATATTTGACATTGCGATCGCCTTTCTTGCCGCTTATTTCCGTTCGCATTGCTACCCCAATGCCGCTAAAGCGATCGGTCACGGAGGTCATTTTATAACCGACATGAGAAAAAAATTCAACTCCTTTTTTACTCTTAACCCATGCCGAAGGAAAAACATGAGCTGTAATCCAGGTTAGATGATTATATAGATCGGGAACTGACCCAAATTTTGTAATAACGTTTTTGACAGGAAAAGATTCAGCAAAGGTATAAGTTTCTGGCACGTCAAACCAATAAACGCCTGTCTTGCCATACGGTTTGGGAAATTCTATAACTTCTCGTTGGGTGTAAGGCAATTTTTTTTGCCATTTGCCATCTATCCACACCTCGAATGGTTGTTGCAATCCCAAGAAAGTCGTTCGCATGACGGTAATACCAGCACCGCCAGAACCTGCTACAACATAACTGAGATGAATCGTTTCGGCTGCGTCAAGCTGTTCTATTCCTTGACGAACCATACTATTAGAAATTCCTGGAAAAACTCCCGTATTTAAAATTGCCGTAATACCAGCCGTTTTTGCTTCGTCTCGATAATTGATAACCTTCTGATAGAAAGAACGGTGGTCGCTAACATCGATATAATTAACGCCTTGTTCGATACAAGTTTTGAGAACCCGACCATCTCGATAATGAAACGGTCCTGCACAATGAATGACTAAGTTAGAAGTTGCGATCGCAGCTCTTAATCCTTCTAAATCTTCTAAATCTAAGGCAAGAAATTGTAGAGGTTGTTTAATATCTTGTCTGGGTTGGCGACCCGTAACAATAACTTCTGCATCGGTGTGGTTAGCGATATCTTGAGCTACGCTACTCCCAATTCTTCCACAACCCCCAATAATTAAAACTTTTTTAGTCATTTTTTTTAGATTAAAAATTATTTCAAAGATCGTACCCGAACATACAAGGCTATTTCAGTCTATTAGGTTAATATTTTAGCTCCAAGAAATTTATTTTTTAAAGATTTATCTTTCTGTATTGCTTATCCTGTAGGGAGATCGATTTTAGCGCGATCGCGTTCAATTATAATGGGATGGGTTACGATCCAATCGATCGAGCGCTAAATCGGTTCCGAGTAGAAAAACCGAGATTGAGAGGCAAGTCTTGTAGATATGCCATGTCTAAATTTACTCGAAAGTTTTATTTTCTAGTCATTTGCGGGGTTATTGTTGGCATTCTAATTTTATATATAGCACGCCTCGATCGCTTGCGTACCAATATTTCTGTCACTACTGAGAAAGAAAGCATATCTCGCCATCCCAATGCAATCGCTGCTTTAGAAGCAGGAATCGAGTCTTACCAACACTCACAAATGCTAGATGCAGAGATAGCTTTTCGTAAAGCGATCGCACAGGATGCTAACTTAGCGGAAGCATATAACAATCTAGGGGTAATTCTTTTTTGGAACGATCGCTCACAAGACGCGATCGCTGCTTTTAGGAAAGCACTCGATCTTAAGCCATCCTATCGAGTCGCTAATACCAATTTAGGCTGGCTGTTGAAAACCGAACATTACTTCCAAGAATTCATAGAAGCTTATGCCAAAAAAATGCCTGTTAACCCCAATGAGTCTTTAGCTAGGTATAGCCTAATCCTGAAACCAGCTTCCGATCGGTGGGACTATAGTACCCTAGCCCAGGCGATCGAGCAATACCGATCGCAAGTAAAAAGAAATCCTCGTAGTGCTTGGTCTCACTATAATTTAGGAATAGTGCTAGATATGCTGGGGGATTTACCCGCCGCGATCGCCGAGTACCAAATAGCCGTCGATCTTCAATCAGATTTTGCAGAAGCTCATAGCGATCTAGGGAATGTTTTAGGAATTTTAGGAAAAGAAAAACAGGCAATTTTTCATCTAACCAAAGCACGAGATTTATTTCGGAAAAAAAGCAAAATAGATTATCGAGCAACTAATAATTACAATGCTTGGCAAGCAGAACAATTAATCGCTCAATTTCAATCTAAGTCAGACAATAAAAAAAATCTTGCCTTTAATTCCTCTAAGTTAATGGCAACTGCTTTTGTTGAAGAAGGAAAAATCCTGTCTCCCGATCGAGTTTATGCAAAAGTTAGTCCATCTATTGTTTGTATCGAAAAAGAAACGAGCCAAGACGGCGAATGTGGCGGTGGTGGCATAATTGTTACTTCTGATGGGTTGGTTCTTACTAACCAGCATGTTATCGGAACGAAATCAACGGTATCAGTTAAATTAAAAGATGGAAGAAAGCTTACTGGCAAGGTTTTTGAAAGCGATTTAGTTTTTGATTTGGCTTTATTAAAATTACAAGGAGCTAACGATCTGCCAAAAGTTACTTGGGCTGATACCAAGATTAAAGATGAAGCAGGAGGGGAGTTAATTTTAGTAGATTCAAATCCAGTTTATGCAATTGGCTTTCCTTTCCCAGAAGAATGGAAGATGTCCAATGGACAGGTTCTTAAATTACAGAGTCAAAAAATACAATCTTATAGAACGCTTTTAAAAGCTTTTATAACTTCTAGTGACTTAGTTCTCCCCGGATATAGCGGCGGACCATTGATTAACTCTTATGGACAAGCGATCGGGATCACTTCTCACAGACATCGAAAAACCGGTGTAGGAAGACATATTTCAGTTGGAACAATTAGAGGTTTTATCGATGAAGTAGTTCCCTGGCTGAGAATAACTAATGGGAGATGGGAGAACTTATATTAATTTATCTTATATTAAGGTTACAGGTCTTTAAAATTCCTGGGGTTTGACGATGTTTTCTCAAGTTGATTGATGTTATGAATGAGTTTCGAGATTTTTCTGTTTTAAAAGCCTTGACCATTCCTCCTTTGTTAGCGATCGCCTGTTAAGGAATAACTCGTTTCCCTAAAATCACAAAAGACTGCGATCGCGCTGCAACCGTTCCCAGAAAAATCCTGCGACATTGGCAACTTGGGAAACAAAAAATAAGCCAGCCAATAAGACTCTTGGATGGCGAGATGGGATAGAAAAAGGATAGCGCAGTAGGTCGGTATAAAACGTCAGTGGCTCGACTTTAATAGGTTCTAGATTGCGTTGCGAACGGACTTGGTGAAAATGAAACGCGCCGCGACCGTAGTTAAAATGCTGCCGCCAAAAGGTAGGCAATGAAAGTTTATGGGCATGATAGACTAAAGCTTCCGGGACGTAAACCATTGTGTAACCGCGATGCAACCAGCGATCGCACAATTCCCGATCCTCTCCTGCCGCCAAGGGAAACGTCGTATCGAAGTAGCCAAGCTCGCGAAAGCGTTCTGTCGATAGGGCAAAGTTATTAGAAGTAAAGAACGCAGCTCGCTGGGGGTCGCGATTGTAGTAAGTGTAAAGATAATCGACTAAAAGCTGGCTGGCTTCTGAGTAGAGATTCTCAGATAATTCGTTAATTGTATGACCGCCGAGCAAGCCATCGGGATACCGGTCGAAATGGGTTTCGAGCACCTTCAACCAGTTGGGATCGGGTTGACAGTCGTCGTCGGTAAAGACAAGAAACTTTCCCCTCGCACTGGCGGCGCCCGTATTGCGGGCAGCGGCGGGTCCGGCGTTAGTTTGCCGAATGAGCTGGAGGTTGAGTTCTCCTCTAAATGGCGATACGACTGAATCTAGCGATCGCGCGCTACCATCATCAACGACAATAACCTCAAAGCGATCGCGCGGGTAGTTCAGACGAGTTAGGGACTTCAAGCAAGTTTCCAGTCGCTCTGGGCGATTGTAAGTGGGAATAATGATGGAAAAGAAAGGCTGTTTGGGTTCCATAGTTTTATATTTTTGTCAAAATGAGCGATGGAATTTCCAGTCTCGCTTATCCTCAGAAAGTTTTTTCAGCAGGCATATATTATGAGAGAAAAATCTGATTCCTCCGTAATCTCTTTCAAAAGGATTCTGTAAAAAGCGGTAGGCAACTCTCATTAAATACGTGGATAAATTTGGAAAATTGCCAATTTTGACAACTTCATAGCGTCGGTTTCTTAATATGTAATACAAAACTTTCCTAATTCCTGGCATCCATATATCGTCAAACAACACATATCCTTTTTTTGAAAATTGTGTTTCTGAACTAGATCGTAGAGAATGGTGCCCGTCTCGCGAGGAGTAGCAACGGGGAAAGGATTAATCGAATTTCCCTCAGCGTCTTCTACGTAGCCAGTCTCGTAAATATTTTCTAGGATTGCATTCATGGTTTTTTGCTCAAACATAAGATAGAAAAGTAGAAGCTATAGTTTCATAAAAACTCTTAGTTGAGCGAGCAATCAGAATATCTAATTATTCTGACTCCTGACTCCTATCCTTTCCAAGGCTATTCTCTCGCTGACGTTGCTCCTAATTGAAGCCGACACAGTTCCCAAGCACTCACGTATCTGACATAAAACATAATCAGAGACACTTGAATTTTCTGGTTTAATCCTTGCAAGCGCGAATCTCGAAAAGCATTAAAGACAAAAAATAAAGGAGGAATCATATTGCGCCATAAACAATCGAGAAACAGCTTCTGCTTTTCTAAGCGAGAAGATACGTTTTTACACTGCCGCTGATAGCTTCCTGCTGCTAATCTGATCGTTCTTTTGTACAGTTGAGCCAGAGAATATCTTGCTGGATGCGCCACGCATACGTCATCGGCATAAATTTGCACGTATCCCCCAGCAAAAACCCGCGCTCCCCACTCAAGATCGCCATTCGATTTTAAACTTGCATCGAAAGCTCCGACGCGCTCGATGACTTCTTTAAAGGTAAAAACATTGGCGGTAGCCCCACCTTTATACTCCTTAAGTAATTTCTCCTGAGGAAACGCAGTAATACTTTCATAAAGTTCGACTGCTGTCGGTCGATCTGGGTTTTTGAAAAAAAGGTCTATTTTACCGACTACTTGCCCGCAGTTAGGAACTTTGAGCAAATTGTTTACTCCTTTTTCTATCCAATTTGGAGCGGGAATACAATCTGCATCGGTGAAGGCGATTACTTCTCCTTTAGCTAGCGAGATTCCTTTATTGCGAGCGGCGTAGGAACCCGGAATGCTTTCATCGGTTAAAATAGCTTGTCTAAATCGAGCGACAATGCTTTGAACTTTTTCGCGATCGCTCGAACCGTTATCGACAACAATTATTTCATAAAGCTCTTTTGGATAGGTCTGTTTTTCTAGAGCTTCCAAACAAATTTTTAGATGCTCGGAATCGTTGAAAACCGGAACGATCGCAGAAACAAACGGTCCAGATTTGTACTCCATGATCCGATGATTTTGACGGGTTAATAAAATCTACAATGAGCGAGAATTTTCCTCGGTTAACCATCTATCAATTTCTCTATTTTTTGGGTTCGTTGAGAATAAATCCCGCTCCTATTCCCTTGGCTGGATTGCGCAATTTAATATCATTTTTTATTCCTACTTCCGAACAAGGCAATTTAGTAATCCAGCATTTATTAGTCCAGTTGGCTGGATAGGTGTACTCTACATCATTAATTTTTGCATATATTAAATCAAAACTCGGTAATTTAGAGGGGAAAACTAGGCGAGATTGTCCTCCCGCGATCGCAAGAGAAACTACAGCTAAGCCAATTGCTCCTAAGCGAGCGAATTGTTTAACTCTAGTCAACTCGATTATTTTGAAAAAATGAGATAAGAGAAAGTTTTTCTCTCCCCTAACCAAATAATATTTAGCTAAAAATAAGGCAGGGATTGCAATTAAATATCCCAAAGCAAATCTTAACAAAGGAATTTTAGTATATATGAAAGAAGTTCCTAATATCCCCAAAGCAATTATCCAATTTTGCCCCCTCATTTTAGGAGGATTCGAGCTTCTCGATGTTATTAACATCCAAATTGATAAAATTAGTGAAGTAACAAATAACAGAAGCATTATTTGTAATTTGATTGAAGATTTTATCCAGGTAAACCGCTTCTGGAATGCTTCCAATAAAAAATTATCGCTACCAGACGGCATATCTAATCCGGTTATCTTTGACGTTTCTTGGACAATGGTTTGTTCTGGAACCGACCAAGGTAGATCGACGCACATAAACTGGGAAGGATAGAGGGGACATCCAGAGGTAGTAATACTAAATAGAGCATTAGGTAGTAACGCAATAGCGACTAGGATAACTCCCACAAAAACTCGTTTGATCGCTAACTTTTTCCCAAAAACATAAAACAAAAAGCCGATCGCTAAAAGCGGAATAGCACTCAGCTTTATACTAACTGCTCCAACAGAGAGAATCAGCGGGATAAGATAGGCATCTAAATGAGAAGTATTATTCTCTATTAAAAGGGATTGATAATAGTTAGAAATGAGTAAAATACTCCAAGCTGTGACGCCGATAAGAAGCGTTATTGGAACGTCAGGAGAAAAAGATACCAGAATAGATTCATTCAAAAAAGCCGATAAAGTATAGGCACAAATAATTACGCTTGAAAAGAAAATAAAAAACCAATCGGATAACCGAAGATTTTTGGTAATTCCTCGCTGCAAACAGATTAAAAAATGGAAAACATAAATTAAAAAAACAAATCCGTTAGTAATTGCCCCGACGCGATCGCCTAAAAATTGAGGGGTTAACGGGGCAGAAAAAGCAAACCAAGATGAGGTAAACCCAAATCTAGAATGAATCAAAGCCAATCCAGGAACGGCTCCAAATTGAGATAGCCATTGAATGGAACCGAGATGGTAAAGACCCGTATCGAACCAATTAATTTGTTGGGTCGTTAAAGCGGCAACGATTATTTCTATAGCGAGAAATCCTGTAATTAATTTCGGAGAAAGAAGCACTCGAAAACTAAAAATCTCCCTCCTCGCCTGGCGCGATCCCAAAGACAATGCAACTAAAGCGATCGCGACTGTCCCGCCGACCAACGGCGATAGGGGAACAACCAGCGAGACGGCAAGCAACGATATGCTAGGAGCGATCGTCCCCAACCAAACGGCAATCATCAAGCGATCGCTCCTGCGATCGAAGCAATCTGCTTTTAACCAATTGAGAACGGCTATTCCGATAGCAGGACAAACAAAAATTAGTATCGTCCAAACGACGAGCGTATATAACATGAAAATTAAATTGTCTAACTATCCTCGTGCCAACCTGCTAAGAGAGCAGCATTTTTTCGGGGCAAGGCATTGCCTTACCCCTTCTAACGACTTGTCTCAGACTTGCGCTGCTTTTAATTCCTGTTGTCGTTTTTGCCACTCTTCTTGAGTAAATTCCTCGTGATAGGAGCGTTCCGTATTGACGTTCCAGAGATCGTGTTCCTCTCCGAGAATGTTTTTAGCAGCTAAAAGCGCCGTCAGCATCGAGTGGTCTTGGTTGTTGTAGCGGTGCATGCCATTACGTCCGACCGTTTGTAAGTTTTCAAAGGTTTCGATGTAATCGCGAATGACCTGGAGGTGCTTGTAATAATTGCGATCGTAGACGGGATATGCTTTGCGCTGGCGAATGATCGTACCGTCTTCAACCTTGCTAGCATCGACGAGACCCAAACTATCCAATTCTTGCGTTGCCAAATCGAGCAATTCCGTATCGGACATCTCCCAAATAGCATCGCCTTCGCTACAGAAATATTCCATTCCCAAACAAGTCTTGGTTTGGTCGGGAACCATCGCCGGACTCCAATTCTTGAAGTTTTGGATGCGACCGACTTTCACCTCCGGACTGTGAATGTAAATCCAGTTGTCGGGAAACAAGTCTTCTGCATCGACAATCAGCGCTACGATTAAGAAATCTCGATAGGAAAGCGATCGCGCTGCGTGCAAAACTTCCTCTGGCGGAGCGGGATCTAGGCGCTGAAGCAAGGCGGTGACGGGCATGCTAGAAATAAAATGATTTCCGCTAATCTCGATAGTTTTTTCGTCGTGTTGGGCAATGACTCTCTTGATGCGGCTGCCATGTCTCTCGATGCGAACGACTCTGGTATTGAGACGCACTTGTCCGCCTTTGTCTTCCACCAATTCCTGACACCGTTCCCACAT
Organism: Pleurocapsa sp. PCC 7327; assembly: GCF_000317025.1. Classification (NCBI taxonomy): domain Bacteria; kingdom Bacillati; phylum Cyanobacteriota; class Cyanophyceae; order Pleurocapsales; family Pleurocapsaceae; genus Pleurocapsa; species Pleurocapsa sp. PCC 7327. The sequence continues at coordinate 1,898,686 of NC_019689.1, forward strand.
CATTCCCGGACCGAGAACTGGATAGTCGAATTCTTTAATCAGACTCTTGGCATTGGTTCTCTTAAATAGAAGATTAATGACAGCTGCCTTGAGCGACATGCCTTTGATGCGCTGTTTCGCCCATTCGGCTTGAATTTTACTACAAGGAATGCCCCAGACTTTTTCGGTATAGGTTTTAAAAAACGTTTTGTACAGACGTTTGCCAAAACAGTGCGTTACCCATTCTTCAAAAGTTTGCGGGTCGGGACGCTTGATGAGAGCTTTTAATTTTTCCTTGAGATAACTCCAGACGACTAGGACACTGAAAATCGGTCCCAGATTCGATAGGGTACTGGAGAATGAGAGGGGATAGTCAAAGAACTTATCTCGGTAGTAGATTCGCGAGAGGCGGGGAACTTTAATAAAATCATCTCCGAGTATCTCGTACCACAGTTGTTCGACCTCTCCTACTTTGGTAAAAAAGCGATGTCCGCCAATATCGAAGCGATAGCCTTTGTAGACCTCAGTGCGAGCAATACCGCCCACTTTATTATCTGCTTCTAGTACGAGGGGACGAACGCTATTCTTGACGAGTTCGTAAGCAGCAGTTAAACCTGCTGGACCTGCTCCGATAATAACGACGGGATGATGTTCCATGTTAGCCATTGATAGTTCTTTGGTTTGAGTTATAGGGAATTGTGCTCAGTAGATGGCGAAGAATACCGATCGCAAATGCTAGTCCGCTGTAGATGTAATAAAGCCAGTGCCAAGGAATGGTCGCGATTGCGAATACCGTCCCACGCTTGTGATAAAAAAACTGGTAAACCGGACGATTGATTGCCAAAAGTGTTATGCAGAGGATGAGAGCAAGCGGCAAGGCTGGAAACCACCACCACGCCAACACTGTAGACCCCAACAAGGCGTGGGCTAAGATGACGCTAACTCGACTAGACCACTGCAAGTTCAGATCGTTCTTTACCTGGCGATTTCGTAAAATTAGAGCAGTCCAGGGAAGCGCTCGGTAAAAAAAGTCTGCTTTCAATAGGGAAATGACTTCCCATCGCTTGAGATGCTTGACTTGTATGTTTTTGGCAAGTTTAATCCGGTAGCCAGCTTGCTTGAGGCGATAGCCCAATTCAATATCTTCTATGCAAGGAAGGCGATAACTTTCATCAAATCCTCCGATTTTTAGGAAAATATCGCGACGGATTGCCCCACAAGCTCCCCAAAAGGTAGATGCTTCTTCACTGCTCGTCTGATGGGTGTAATGATGAAATAAGTTTTTATACTGAGACAGAAAATTAGTTGCCCCAGGCGAATCGTCGTAAGAGCCGATTGAGGCTGCCAAGTCGGGTTCGTCACAAAAGACACGACTGACTTGTGGAATCGTGCTAGCACAGATAGTGACATCGGCATCCAGAAAAAAAAGAATCTCGCCTGTAGCTGCCCTAGCTCCCAGATTTCTCGCCTTTGCCGGACCGCCAGCGCTAGGAATTCTCAAGACGCGCATGCCAAACGCTTCTGCTATATCTCCTGACTCTTCATCGCCATCAGCGACAACGATAATTTCTGTTTCTGGCGGTGCAAACTCTTTTAGGCTCGACAGACACTGCCGGAAAGGTTTGCCCCCGTTGTGTACGGGAATAACTACTGAGATCGATGGTTGTATCCGATTTCTCACAGTTTTTCTCTACTAAGACTATTAGTCGCTAGGTTAAGTGCTTTTAGTTTAATTTCAGGAAAGTTTCTGAAATTGACATGAAAAATACATGAAAGTTTTTTCACGACGATCGACACTGGATCCTAACACATGTTAACAAAGCAAGGATCGCGCTTAAGGAAGATCTATGTTTTGTTATAAGGTAAACTAGCATAACTTATAAGATTTCGGTTAATCCTCAAATCCTTCTCGTTACTAGCTGAGTTTTTAACATTCTCTTTGCCCAAGCTGGCAAATTAAATAAGCATCAATGGAGAGATTTGCATAAAGCGTTTGTGAAAATCGCTCTTGGGCAAGCTTTTGATTATTCATTATATATTTGGCGATAGAGTCGGCGATCGCAAACGAAAAATAGATTGAAAATATGAGATTTTTAAGACTTAATTCAGATAAAATTTGGTTTTTTGTCTTTTTTGTTGCTTTTAATTGCTTTTGCTTATCTGAATTAAGGGATTTTATCATTTAATGCTCGATCCAAATAATCCTGTCGATTTAGTGCTGCGATGGAAAGAACAACAGTATATCTATCGCGGGATATATCCTTACGACGTTACACTAGATTCTCTCAAGCTCGATCCAAAGATTGGGGAAATAAAATCGGGAGGATATCCTCTTTGGGCATTTTTTACTTTATATGTTAAATACTCTTCTCAGACAATCAAAACACTTTGCCGACGAGGGATATTCAAGTATAGCTTTTTTAACCAACTTAGGAATTGCCCCTACAAGTGCAACAATATTGCTAGCTTTGATCGGCGTAGTAGCTGTTACAGTCATTTTTTATACCTATCACAATTCCTCGCTGCTAACGCTTTTTGCGATTGCTTCTGTAATTGGAAGAGTTTCGACTTATCATAGGTTTTACGATAATGTTATGCTAATCTTCTTTTTATTAGCTTTGCTGAAGATGACCTTTAAAAATCTTCACCGATTAAACATTTTAGTTTTGATGTTGGTAGGAATAAGTTTGTGGCTTCCAGGCAAAACTGTCGGGGTAGATAATCTTGGCATTCTAGTACAATTTTTTTTCAGTTACTTGTTTGGAGTTTGGGCTTTGTTTATCTTCTCGTTCAAATCAAGTTTTATTCGGGAGACGGAAGTCAAAAATCTTCTTAGGAAAATCACTATTAGTTATTATTTATTTGCCAAAAAAAATAAAAATATTAGACAGGAGATATTGAAAGTAAATATTTTTTTGATTCTGATTTTGCCAAGCGATCGCCACAATCTAAAAAACTTAACCCCTCAAAATCAAAAGCTTAGAGTTATCCTCGATTTTTGAAGCAGTCTTGGCAAAAGCCAAAAAGAGACCCTGCATGTTAAAATAGTTAAGAAACTCGCGATTTTTACCGTCTTCTCGGTTAAAAAGAAGGCGTTTTTTGCTCGTTATAATTGCTTTTTAGCTGTCTGTCTCTTACATTAACAGATTAACGGAGTTTTTTCCCCTATGACCTTCTCTCAAGATCGGATTATTCCTACGGATCTGAGCAACGAAATGTCCCGATCTTACTTAGAGTACGCGATGAGCGTCATTGTAGGACGGGCACTTCCCGATGCCAGAGATGGTCTCAAACCAGTTCATCGCCGTATTCTCTACGCAATGTACGAACTGGGATTGACCCACGATCGCCCGTTTCGTAAATGCGCCCGCGTGGTCGGGGAAGTCTTGGGCAAATACCATCCTCACGGCGATACGGCAGTATACGATGCCCTAGTGCGAATGGCGCAAGACTTTTCCATGCGCCATCCCCTCATCGAAGGACACGGCAACTTCGGTTCGGTGGATAATGACCCGCCAGCTGCGATGCGTTATACCGAATGTCGCTTGCAATCGCTATCAACTAACGCCCTGCTTCGAGATATCGAAGCAGAAACCGTCGATTTCGTCGATAACTTTGACGGTTCGCAACAGGAACCCGTCGTCTTACCTGCCAGGATTCCCCAGTTACTCCTCAATGGATCGTCGGGAATTGCAGTGGGGATGGCAACAAATATTCCTCCTCACAACTTAGGAGAACTGGTCGATGGAGTCGTGGCACTGCTGCACAACCCACAGATGACCGATACCGACTTGATGCGCTATATCCCCGGTCCCGACTTTCCCACCGGAGGACAGATTTTAGGTCGCGCTGGAATTAAAGAGGCATACACTACGGGACGCGGTTCGATTATCATGCGGGGAGTCGCCCAAATTGAAACCATCGAACAGCATGGTCGTCCCGACAGGGAAGCGATTATCATCACCCAACTGCCCTATCAAACCAATAAAGCAGCGCTCATCGAGAAAATCGCCGAACTGGTTAACGACAAGAAGATTGAAGGAATTTCCGACATTCGGGATGAAAGCGATCGCGATGGCATGCGCATCGTCATCGAACTCAAGCGAGATGCCTATCCCCGCGTCGTTCTCAATAACCTCTACAAGCAGACTCCCATACAAGCTAACTTCGGTGCCAATATGCTGGCGCTAGTCAACGGAGAACCTCACCTCCTAAGTCTGAAGCAATTTCTTCAAGTCTTCATCGATTTCCGCATCGAAACCATTACCCGACGCACTCAGTACGAACTGCGCAAAGCCGAAGAAAGAGACCATATCTTGCAAGGCTTATTGATTGCTCTCAGCAATCTAGATGCGGTCATTCAGCTAATTCGAGGGGCGGCAGATACAGCAACGGCAAAAACACAACTGGTAGGACGATTTGGCTTGTCTGAAGCGCAAGCCGATGCCATTCTACAAATGCAACTGCGACGTTTGACGGCATTAGAAGCCGAAAAGATTCAAGCCGAACACGAAGAACTGCAAGCTAAAATTGCCGACTTGCAGGACATTCTGGCGCGGCGAGAACGGATCGAAGCCATTATCGAACAAGAAGTCCAGCAAATCAAAACAGCCCACGCAACTCCCCGACGGACAGAAATCATACAGGCAGAAGGAGAACTGGTCGATACCGACCTAATTGCCAACGAACAGGCAGTCATTTTATTAACCGAACAGGGTTACATCAAGCGAATGCCTGTCAATACTTTTGGGGCGCAAAATCGGGCAACCAGAGGCAAAGCAGCAGCGAAGATCAAAGAGGATGATGTCGTAGAGCATTTCTTGACTTGCTGCGATCACGATAACATCCTGTTCTTTAGCGATCGCGGCGTAGTTTATACGCTCAATGCTTACCACATCCCTGCCGGATCGCGGTCCGCTAGAGGCGTGCCCATCGTGCAAATGCTAGCCATTTCCCAAGGGGAAAAGATTACCTCAATCGTAGCGGTGCAAGAATTTACCGAAAATGACTACCTGATCATGCTGACGCGCAAAGGCTACATCAAAAAAACCGCACTCTCAGCCTTTAGTAATATTCGTGCCAACGGACTCATTGCCATTTCCTTAGAAGAAGGCGACCAACTGCGCTGGGTAAGACTTGCCCGCGAAGAGGATAGCATCATTCTTGGTTCCAAAGGAGGCATGGCAATTCACTTCAAAGCCGACAGCCAGCAATTGCGTCCCTTGGGTCGCGCCACGCGAGGCGTAAAAGCGATGAAACTAAAAGAGGGCGACGAACTCATCAGTATGGATATCCTACCCAGTCAAGTCGTTGCTCGTATTGGTACGGCTGAGGAAGAATCGGAAGATGAAACCCTCGAAAATGAGGAATTAGTCTCGTCGGAAGAGGCAAATCAAGGTCCCTGGCTGCTGGCGATTACCACTTGCGGGTATGGCAAGCGAGTTCCAGTCTCGCAATTCCGACTGCAAAACCGGGCAGGTATGGGCGTGAGAGCAATCAAGTTCCGTTCCGCACAAGATCGCTTGGTTGCCATTCACGTGGTCAATCGGGAGGATGAGATGATGATCGTCTCTAACCGAGGCATTATTATTCGTCAGGCAGTAGATGCTATCTCGCTGCAATCGCGGATGGCGACGGGAGTTAGGGTGCAACGTCTTGACGATGACGACGCGATCGCTGCGGTAGCTCTAGTTCCACCCTCAGCTGAAGGCGAAGAAGATCCCGAAGCAGAGTAGAAAGTATCTGCAATCCATTAAAGTAGGTGGGGACATGACATTCTATGTCCCTACCCCCCCCTTAAACAGCTAGCCTTCGCCACCTTCATCGCCTTCGCCACCTTCGCCACCTTCGCCGCCTTCACCGCCTTCACCGCCTTCACTAGCAGGACTAGCAGGCGCTTGTTGTGTAGGTTGAGTCGTTTCTTCACCAGCTTCGCCGCCTTCGGTGTTTTGAGCGCCACCACAAGCACCGAGAGTAGTCGCTAAGGTAACGGCGAGAAACAAACTGATTGCCTTAGAATTCATAGTCTTCCTCCTCAATTAGTCTTCTGAAGTTCGATCGGCTAAGTTTGGTAGTATAGCAGGCTGTATTTTTTTTAATTTAAATAGTAAGATTACTTCTAATTGATAAAGGTTGTCAAGCATACCATTGTCAAGCTTTAGGTGATATTTCTCTCTCTTTTTCTGTATAATGATTCTGGCTATCGATAACATTCTTACCCCAGAAGAACTCCAATTTGTTGTTGAGAGTTTATCTCAAGCTAACTTTGTGGATGGAAAAATGACCGCAGGTTGGCATGCTAAGCTCGTCAAAAACAATATACAACTGGAAAAAACTTCCGAAAGGGCTGTAGAGCTGACAGATCTGGTTAAGGCAGTCCTAGAGCGCAATCTTTTACTAAAAACTGCCGTCCTGCCGAAAATTATTCACTCAATTCTGTTTAGCCGCTACGAAAAAGGAATGTCCTACGGCAGCCATACCGATAATGCCTTTATGGGCAAGTGGCGTTCGGATGTCTCATTTACGCTCTTTCTCAGTTCTCCGAATACTTATTCCGGTGGCGAGTTAGTCGTTGCAACGATGGACGGCGATCGCAGTTATAAACTAGAAGCAGGTTCGGCAATTGTCTATCCATCTTCGATGCTTCATCGAGTAGAACCCGTAACCGAAGGGGTGAGGTTGGTTGCCGTCGGCTGGATTCAAAGTTTGGTGCGCGATCCCTCAGAACGGGAAATCCTCTTCGAGTTGGATACGGTGCGTCGATCTATATTCGCGAAAGAGGGGAAAACCCTCGAATTTGACTTACTCTCGAAAACCCATTCTAACTTGTTGCGTAAGTGGGCCGATTGATGACCAAAACAGCGATCTGAATTGTCATTGTGACAACTGAGCGTGTCGGTTTGGTCGAATTTGCGAACCATACCTTCTGGCATAGACCTGGGTAAATTCTGCCCCAAATAGGAGAATTTGGGAAGAATAGTATACCCAAACCAAGAAAACCACCAAAGAACCGGCAGCACCATAGGTCGAACCAAAACTGCTATTACCTAAATAGAGTCCTAGTAAGTGCTTGCCGATAGTAAAGAGCAAAGCAGTAATTATTGCTCCTACCGAAACATCTCGCCAAGTAATTTTTACATCTGGGAGATATTTGTAGATCAAAGCAAACAGAAACGAAACAAAGCCAAAAGAGATGAGAAAATTCAAAATTTGCCAAAGAAAGTCAAAACCCAGTAAAAAACTGGGCCCAAAATGGCTCAGGGCAGCCAGTGCTGCACTGACAATCAAAGATAATAGCAGTAAAAAGCCGATCGCAAGCACCATTGCAAAAGATAGGAAGCGTTTTCTGACGATCGGCAAAATTCCCTGTTCTGGCTTGGGTTTGACATTCCAAATCTGATTGAGAGAATCTTGAAGTGCAGCAAAAACGCCCGAAGCTCCCAATAAAAGAATGGCTACACCAATTAAAGAGGCAAAACTTTTAAGATCGGGCTGATTGGCATTGTCGATCGCAGTCTGAATGACTTGTGCTCCCTTGCTACCAATGAGTTCTTGAAGTTGAGTGAAAATCTCGCCTCTGGCAGCTTCTCGACCGAAAATAGAACCCGCAATCGCGATCGCGATAATTAATAGCGGCGCGAGCGAGAAAACCGTGTAATATGCTAGAGCTGCGGCTAATTGAGATGCTTTGTCCTTTTGCCATTCCTGAAAAGTCTCTTGCAATAGTTTAAAAAGGGAGCGGAGTTTCATGCCAAATCTACAGTTAGTTTAATAATCTTTCTTCCTAACAGGTTGTCCCCAAAGTAGAGAATGTGCAAGGTACTCCACCAAGTGAGCGGCAGAACCTGAAAAGTACTTCGTCATGTTGAGGGTAGCGAGAGCGAAGCAAAAGATCTGAGTATACCAACTCCAATCATAGATTTTTCAAGTATCTGACTTCATCTCTACCTCTACTCCGGGCAATCCCTCTAGTTTTTCAGATGGTTCTTCTGCTAGGGTTTCGGGAATGCAAATGGTTAAACCGCTAGGGACACACTCAACTTCAATCGGAGTCGTACCGATAATTTCTCCATCTAAGACGACTTTCTGGGGTGGCTGAGTTGTTATTTTTACCCGTTTAGTTCTGAGATAGCCAATCTTATCGAGACTAGCTGCATCGCCACTTCTGCCCGTTTGCAAAAGATGGTAAGATGTCGCGATCGCATCAGTCCATTTTTCGACTGCGACGATGGTAACATCCAACAGCCCGTCATCGTAGATAATTCCTGCCGGTCCTTGAGCTAAAATCGAGGTTGGCGGTGCCGCATTAGCGACAGTTACAGCATTAACGGCGGGAGAGCGAATAATTTTGTCGTCAGTTTCGATTTCCACCTCAAAAGCCTCAAGCTGACTTAACTGTTGCACTCCAGCCATTACATAAGCCAGCATTCCCCAACGATTTTTTAACTGCCGCGAGGTATTTTCGACCGTTTCTGCTTCAAATCCAACTCCGGCAAGTAATACCATTGCCTTACCGTTGCATATAGCTGCATCTACTTTTTTCGTTTTCCCCGTTAAAATTGCCCGACAAGCTGCTTCAATCGTACTCGGAAGATTCAAAGCCGCAGCGAAGGCATTGGCAGTACCGCGAGAAATCGCACCCAGGGGAATATCGGTTCCCACTGTGGCAGCGGCGGCAGCTGACAGGGTGCCGTCACCCCCTGCTGCTATTATCATTTCAACACCTCGTTCTACAGCTTTTTGAGCTAGTTCGTCAGCATCGACTTCTTGCGAGGTTATCTGAATATCTAGATCGAATTCAGGTGACAAAAGCACTTTAATTGTTTCTAAATCCTGATTCGGATCGCTTTGACCAGCCACGGGATTAAATATAAGGCAAGCTTTACGAGTCATATTATCTATACTTCTTCAACAATTTAAAGTTCTAAATTTTCTTTTGAAATAGCGATCGCCATGATACTACTGAGTATAAGATTCGGCGCGATCGGACAATAATCCCAATAGAGGACCCAGGATAGCCCCGAAGACAAACCCTCCAGCGTGCGCCCAATAGGCAACGCCGCCGCTTTCCATGCCGATGTGCGCTCTAACATCAAAGCTAGCCAAGCTATTGAAGGCTTGTTGTAAAAACCAAAAACCGAGGAAAAAGACAGCGGGAATTCTAACAGTCGTCCAAAATAAGCCCAGCGGAATTAAGGTGACAACCCTAGCAGTAGGAAACTTGAGAATATAGGCCCCCATAACGCCCGCGATCGCGCCGCTGGCACCTAGCGAAGGAATTGGCGATTGGGCTGAGAAGAACCACTGAGTTAAAGAAGCTAATATCCCACAAGTTAAATAAAAAACTAGATATTTTAAGCTACCTAGTGCTTCTTCGACGTTGTTGCCAAAAATCCATAAGAACAACATATTAAAACCGATATGGACAAATCCGGCATGGATAAATTGCGAGGTCACTAAAGTTAGCGGTTCTGGTACGGGTTGATTGACGGGAATGCCACTAAAACTAGCTGTTAGTTCTTTCGGAACTACGGCAAACAATTCAAAAAATTGAGCGAGCTGGAAATCGGTCAAACTAAGCTCGTAGATAAATACGAGAATATTGATAGCGATTAGCCCATAAGTGATATAGGGAGTAATGCGACTGGGGTTCTCATCCCTTAACGGCACCATAATTTTCTTCCTATCTAAGTATTATTCTATGCATTTAAGCATAATAATTTAATAGACTTGCTTGGCGAGTCGAGAGCAAATGCCAGCCCTGGAGTCTTAGTTTTTGAAAAGTTGCATATCCCTTAGAGCCTGCGGGGATGGGATGGTCTGGAACGGCATATTCTGGAAAAGATGTATAAGGTTTCCATGGTTGATAGGGAGTGGTGCGTAAATGCAATGCCATTTCTTCTTTGTTTTCTTGCATGGGCAACCAAGCCATTTCTTTAATCATGGGATTTTCTCCTAAAAAACAACTGAAAAATACAAGATTTGGTCTACTTCTACTTAGAGGACATCTGAAAAGTCCATTTGGTCATTCTGAGTGCAGTAGAATGTAACCAAGAATCTATGATTGGAGTTGATATACTCAGATGTTTCGCTTCGCGATCGCTACGCTCAACATGAATTCTATACTTCTCAGACAACCTGTTAGTGACTTTTTTCTCTGGTCTTAGATTACTTCGATTGAAGTTAGATCTTTATCTATCTTTAGTTGAGTTTTTAATCGCATAAAAAACGTTAGTAAATTTTTTAAAGCGCACACTCTAACTATGGGCAGAAAGATAGATGTTCGTAGATTTAAATTCTGTATCCAATAGTACTTAGAGAATTATCGATATAAAATACAAGTGAAATTAAAGTATAGCAGTCCTAGATTAATAATGAGAGTTTTAGGCAGTGCGAGCATCTTGCTCGCTATTTGCTTACAAGCGAACAAGATGCTCGCAAATCATCTATGATTGCTATCTAATTGTTCGTCAAATTCTTAACAATATTTTCTTTATTAAGAGGCCGCTTCGCGATAGCGATCGCTTAACCAAGCCGAGCAATAAATATTATTTCTAAATATCAATTTAAATTTAGAAAATTCGATTTATATCTTAGGATATAGATAATTTTCTTTTCGACAAGATAGAGTTAAATTAAGGAGAACTTTTTTAGGAATGTAATATGAACATTATTGCTTGGATTGTTTTAGGACTAATAGCAGGTGCTATTGCTAAAGCGATTTATCCCCGTCATCAAGGCGGGGGAATTTTTGGTACTATGGTACTGGGAATAATTGGCGCTCTAATTGGTGGTACTTTAGCAGTATTTTTTGAGACGGGAACTTTTACGTTAACCGCGGCTTCTCTGAGTATTCCAGGAATAGCATGAGCTGTTTTAGGCGCGATTATTGCTATCTTTATCTGGCAGCAAATCACTTATTCTAGAACGCTTTAATAAAAAAACAAAAAAATTAAACAATTGTCAAAAAAGTCTCTAGCTAACATCATTTGGTTGTTGGGTCTAGCTCAAACTAACGATATATAGAGTTAGCGCGATCGCAAAAGCGTAGCGGGATTAGATAACATCAATCGCTTGAATAAACGCGAAAACATCAGGAGAACAGGTGTAAATCCTGACTAGCTGGTGCGATCCTCATTATGCTTAGTGAACCGCTAGTTTATCGGTATTTCTCTGAATATAGGCTTGAACACACAACCGATAATAATGTAGTGGGATTGACAATCACGACAATCACAACTTCTTCTCAAATTTCACTAAAGTTTGATGGTTTTCTATTGCCTTCGGGTAGAGTAGGATAGCGTCTATAGGGCATCGGAATGTACTGCACCGACGGTCGTCTTTCTGGAGGTTGGGGATATAATTCCATCAAGTCGTATATCGATTTGGGCAGGCTAACGGTAACTGGCAGACCGAGTGAAGAAGCTTCTTCGACAGTTATCGGACAGTCATGGGTAATATGTCCGCTGGTGAGAGCATCTACAATTTTTTCAATGTTTTCAGGAGCAATTTTCTGACTAGGGATCTCGTCCTTAAGTAGGGTTCGGACAAAACGCTGTACCTGATTGATGGCTTTTTGGGCTAAATCTGCCATCATTAGAGTCTCATCGTCAATTTTGTCAATCGGCTTTTTATCAATCACAGAAAGAATACTCGCGGCTGCCATATTCCCTAATTGAGGATCGACGGGTCCGAGAACCGCATTCGCATCCATAACAATTTCATCAGCGGCTAAAGCTAACATCGTACCTCCACTCATGGCATAGTGAGGAACAAAGACGGTAACTTTAGCGGGATGGCGAATCAAAGCGCGAGCAATCTGTTCTGTTGCTAACACCAATCCGCCAGGAGTGTGCAAAATTAGGTCGATGGGAACATCTGGCGGCGTAAGGCGAATTGCTCGCAGTACTTGTTCGGAATCTTCAATTGAAATATAGCGCGACAGGGGAATGCCTAACAAACTAATCGATTCTTGTCGGTGGATTAGCAGAATTACTCGACTTTTACGCCTTTGCTCAAATTCTTGTAAGGCTCGAATCCGCCGAAATTCTAGCTGACGGCGTTGCCATAGTGGTTGTAAAGACGAGATTACCAAAAAAATCCAAAATAAATCAAAAAAGTTAAAATTCATGATGTGTCAATCAAAAGCCAAGAAAAATTGGGGTTAAGTTAAGGCTAATCTCGCTTTACCTAGATCGAAAATTATTTTTGAATTATTTAACACTATAGTATGGGAATTACCCACACTAGAAAAGTTTTGAACTATATAGCCGCACCTGCTTTTGGCTCGCTTCCTGCTGCCGAGACAGATTCGCGCAAGAAAGTAATTTGCTGCTGAAATTCCATTGCTTCTAATTGCGACAATAATTACTGCGCGTTGCTATTGAGTTTGTAGTTTTCTGGCATTGGTACGATTGTTGTGTCTTCCATGCCTTGAGCGAGACAATACCAAAACAGTAATTTTGTGTTCTCGCTCAAAGAGCTATATTCGCGCGAAATTAGGGTATCTTTTCCCGCAAACAGATTGCGTTGCACTTCTAATTGTTCTTGATGAGAGAGTTGTTTAACCTGGTTATATAGTCCCTCAACAATGTCTTGGCCAGCAGCTCCCGGAGCAGCAGGCGTTATAGAATCGCCCATTTTGGTATAAACAAACCATAAAAGGACGAGTTTATCATCAACACTTAGCTCGCTAAAAGTTTTGAGAGCTTCTTGTAAATTGGGATCTAGGTTAGCAGATACCACAATGTTTCCTCCAATCGCTTTCAATTTTTGCTAATAAAACTGTAAAATAATCAGCGATTTTTTTATGACAATCAAAAGACATAAATGGTTGAAAAAATTTTTAAATAAATACATCTAATGATTGATTTTATTTTTATCTCCAGATTTTCCTATTTTTTAAAGTCTATTGCCCAAACTCTTAATTCTGGCTTTAGATAGTAATGAAGATAATTTGCTCTTTATCAATAACCGATCGGCGATCGCTAATTATAGGACGTGCAGTGCTCTCCCTAATTGCGAATTGAAAGTGATGAGCTTGGCAAAGCGATCGCTATCAGACATACTACTTTAGTTAGAAATTGGATCTTTATTTTTTAGATTTGCATTTTAAAGCTATATCTTTAGAGATAAGTTTTACTGTATCTAAGAAGCTAAATTATATAGGAAGCAATTGCCAACCGAATAAAACTTTAAAAAAATAAACAGGAGGATAAATAAACAATGTTTTTTCATAAAAAAGAATTAATTGTAACACCAGTAAAAATTGATGAACCCAATCCTCGTTTTGCTCAATTTTTATTAGAACAATTTGGAGGAGCAACCGGAGAACTAACTGCTGCTTTACAGTATTGGGTACAGTCTTTTCATGTCGAACATCCCGGTATCAAAGACATGCTTCAAGATATTGCGGTGGAAGAGTTTAGTCATTTGGAAATGGTTGGCAAACTCATCGAAGCACACACAAAGAATGCTGACCAAACCGAAGCTTTCAAAAGTACTTTGTTTGCCGTGCGCGGTCAGGGACCCCATTTTTTAGACTCTCAAGGTGCTGCTTGGACTGCCAGTTATATTAATGAAGGTGGCGATGTCGTGCGCGATTTGCGGGCTAACCTTGCTGCTGAAGCAGGAGCGCGTCAAACTTATGAAGCTCTGATTAAACTAGCACCAGACCAAAACACAAAAGAAGTACTGGTACATTTGCTGACTCGCGAGATTTCTCATACCAACATGTTCATGAAAGCACTCGATTCAATGGGCAAGTTAACCGACCCTTTCTTTGGCAATGTTCAGCCCGATCGAACTGTAGATATCTATTACAACTTATCTACTAATGGTCAGGACGAGCGCGGAGCTTGGAATTCTGATGAAAACTTCAGATATATCGCCGATCCAATGCAGAAAAAAGGCATATAGTGCCAGAAAAGCGAGCTATCCGATTCAGTTTTTGTAATCCCAATACGATACACCAACGAGCATAGAAATTGATTTCTATGCTTATAGTGGGGCAAGGCAATGCTTTGTCCCCTACTTGAGCTATTAGCCAGGAACTTAAGTTCCTGGCAGACTCGATAAAAGATAAAAAATCAGGAAAAATTGAGAGCTGAGTTATTAAGTAGAGAAATATAAAATATTTTGCTCTCTAATCCCACCTTTTGTCTTGTTTTCTGGTTTGAGCGCCTGACCGTTCTTTCACACTCTACGTTCGGCGACTGCCTCTGGAGTCATCGTTCTATGGCGATGAATGCCGACAGAAGACCCAATTAGTGCAGCAGCTAAGCCAAAAAGGGAACCAAGGGCAAACCAGCCGCTAGTCTTCGCGATACTATCGGCAATCTGTCGCGCTTGTTCTGCGGTTACATTGGGAGCTTGAGCTGGAAGGGGAGCACCAGCACCGCCTTGTTGTGCCTGAGTGACGATTGCTCCAGCATTGGAAACCACAACACCAAAAGCACCCGACACTCCACTCGCTATCAAGAAAGCACCAATAATCAAACTTGCTGCCCAAAGAATCGCACCATTGAGAAGCGCAGTCCCTTTATTAAGAGGTCCGCTAGCACGGCTGGTTATATATCCCCCCACAAACAGAGAAATCAACAAACTAATAATCGACCAAATGCCAACGGCGGTTCCCACATCGCCAGCTTGAGTTCGAGGTGCTCCTGAAGTCGCAATAGTAGTTGCGCCTACTGCCGTTCCCAGAGCGCTCAAAATTAGTTGAATAGCCAAAGCAATAGCCAGTCCAGCCATAATTGGACCCCAACGAACGCGATCGCGATATTCGACCACTGAAACTCCACCTCGTTCTTCTCTAACTCTGCCGCCGGGATATTCGTTGCTGAATTCCACCATAAGTTATTTACTCCTAATGTTGATAATGCTTAGATCGATTCACACTCCGAGTTTAGGTAAATCCTATAGCCACTACACCTATCTTGAGAAAGGTGTATGATTATCGAGTCGATCGCGCCATGGCATGACTAGCTCAAATTATTTTGTTTCGTCTATCTTGAGTTAGATTTTTACAATTGGTATTACACAATGGTTAAGAAGTCCGTTATCCGATCGCCCTCGTTCTACACTAGGAATAGAGAGCTTTCTTTCAAGAGGCTATTATGGCTTATGTATTCGAGCTAGGAACGGGTCAGCGAGTCTACCTCGAAGATCGAGGAATGCAGACAGTTGTCACCGTCAGCAGCGGCGGTCCGGGACAGCAACAACAATCCAGCAGTAGCATCCAAACTGGAAAATGGACTTCTCCTCCCGAACTATTGCAAACTCCCAATGGTGCTGTCATAAAAATTACTACCGCACGGGGAGAACATCACATCCAAATTCAAGGCAATAGCATCGGCGTAACGAGTCGCTCCTCTGGTGGCGGCGATCGATGGATGCAAGGGCAGCAGGTTTCTAGTACGTCAGTATCTTCTAGTTTTTCGATGCCATCGATGCAACCAATGAAGCCGATGGAACCCATGAACCCTATGGAACCGATGAAAATGGGGGACATGGAGATGAGCGCGAACCCCATGCAAATGCGGATGGGCAATATGGAAATGCGTATGGGTTCGGCAACTCAAACTCAAGTCAATCGACGCTTTTGCAGCCAATGCGGCGCACCTGTCGAACCGAGCGATCGCTTTTGTTCGAGTTGCGGTCATCACCTCGGTTAGCTACCTCTAGCTTAATGTTGGCATTTATTCTCCCATCAATGCCAACACTAAGTTAACATCAGCATTGGGCTTCCTCTTCCTCGGCAGGCAGATCGAACAATACTAACGTCATGTACTTCTCTGCCCACTCAGAACCAAATGCTTTCTCCAAAACTCGTCGAGTTTTATCGTTTTTCTGTTGCTTGGTGCAATAGTAGCGCTGTCCGGCAGAATATAACGCTTGTTGTTGGGGAGGAACGGGTTGCGATTGGATTGCTTGATTGCAATGAATCTCTAAGAAACTCTCAACGCGAGAGAGAAATTGGGTTTCTTCCTCTTGGTTACTCGGACGAATAAACAGACAAAACTCCGAGAAAATATCTCCCCAAGCTGGGAGAGGACGAGGCTGAGCAAATTGAGGGCTGGGTAAAGCTTTTAAAGCAGTTTGATAGGCTGGCGGGAGGATCCGTTCCGGGTTAGTTGGGGATAAGTCCGCGATCGCAGCACTGACTTCACCCCGACCCGCCACGATATCGCAGCCAAACATGGGCAGAGCATATTCTGGTTTGGGAAACATGACGCAGTGCAAAATATCCAGATTGCTGCCCACTTTTGCCAGTTCGAGGTGCATTTTGCGAAACTGAGGGGTCTGAAAGCAGCGATTTTCAATGACCAGTTTTTCCCCTTCCAGCTTTCCTTCGACGTAGCCTAAGTCCTCTGGCAATTCGTAAGGAGATAAGTCGAGATACTTTTGCCAAGAGGACAGAATCAGGTCAGCTAGCTGACGAATAAGGGGGTGTTGTCGTTCGCCAATAGAGGATTTCAAAGTTTCTAACATTCCAAGCATTCAAGCCTTGCCAGAGTGCGATAGGATCGAAAAAATCTGCTAAAAGGTATCTCTATAAAAAGATATACCGAGACCGAGCGCTATCCGTATCGATTAAGACATAAATTAACTATAACTATAGGAGAGACTGATTATGTTTGGATTGGGATGGCCCGAAGTGGCTATTATTGCGATCGTTGCGCTAATTATCCTGGGTCCGAAAAAAATTCCAGAACTCGGTAGTGCCATAGGTAAAACCTTACGCGGTTTCAAGGAGGAGATCGGTAAACCCCAGGAAATTTCTTCTAGCGAAGACAAAGAAGAGGATTGATAGGGGAGATGAGGGGACGGGGAGGGCGGGGAGACAAGGGAGAAATAATCCTCAATCCAAAATCCTTTCATCTAAAATGGTATGGCCGCTAACTAATAACCAATAATTAATAATAAATTGACTAACAGCAATGGGATATTCGGTTGAGGTTAATAGTAGTAATTTTAATAGCGAAGTTATCGAGCAATCTTATACTAAACTCGTTTTAATCGATTTTTTTGCGACTTGGTGCGGTCCTTGTCAGTTATTGAAACCAGTTTTAAAGAAGCTGGTTAAGGAGTATGATTTTATCCTGGCACAAGTCGATATTGACAAAAATCAAGATTTAGCCAATCAATATGGCATCGAAGGCGTACCGGACGTAAGAATTGCACTCAAGGGAGAAATGTACCCCGGATTCGTTGGCGCCCTTTCAGAAGCCCAATTGCGAGACTTGCTGGAGAGGCTCAATCTCAAGTCAGAATTAGACTTGGGATTAGAAAAAGCTAAAGGCGCGATCGCTTCTCAGGACTTTCGAGGTGCGAAACAGATATTCGACAATTTGTTGGTCCAATATCCCGAAAATCCCCATGTAGCTATCGAAGCAGCGCGTTTTTTGTTACGAATCGGACAACTGCAAGACGCAGAAAGGATAGCACGAACGATTGGAGAGGATAATCGAGCATTCTACCCCAAAGCCCAGGCAATTCAAACCTTGATTCAACTCAAACAAGCGGCTGACAATTCAGGGGACAGCGAATTAGATCGATTATTTGCTCGCGCAGCTCGTTTGGCGTTGTCTGAAGATTACGAAGGGGCATTTTCCCTCTTTTTACAAATCGTCCAAGAGAACCGTCAATATAGAAACGATGGGGCGAGAAAAGCGATGGTGTCTCTTTTCAATTTATTAGGACTCGACCATCCCTTGACCAAGCAGTATCAACAAGAATTAATGATGGCGCTCTATTAGGTTGGCGCTAAATAAATCTTAAACGAGCAATTTTCTTTTCTATTAGTAAGGAAAAAATTAATTTTGCGCAAACAAACAGTAGAGCTTTCAATTGAATCAAGCTCTAATAACGAGTTAGCGATCGCTCAAACAAACCAATTTATTTTTTAAATTTATAGGGTAAAAAATATTTACTATTTTTTTGTCCTTAACGTATTATACATGATATCTACTTTAGCGATCTCCATCAAAAGTTTGATTCTCTCAGATCTTTATTATATGTAAAAAATACATAATAGCTTTATTTCTATTTTCCGCCTATATAAAGAGTTAGGTTGCCTGAGCTGATTGGCAATCGAATAGATTATGTAGTGATTGACTTAATTGGGCAGCAATCCGAGCAAGCAAACTGTCCGATTTAATCATGGAAAACTTTGACATACAGCATCAGTTAATCGCGAATTACAGAGTCAGTCAAAAACAAGAGGGCTAGATGAGGTTTTTAGAGTTCTTCGATCGCATTTACGTCATAAATTTGCCTTACAGAGTCGATCGACGTAAAGCTATAGAAAAGGAACTCAACCAGGCAGGAATATCTTTTCTGTCCGAAAAGGTCGAACTATTTGCGGCAATTAGACCGGATAGCGCTGGTTTTTTTCAGTCAATTGGGTACAGGGGAGCATTTCTAAGCCATTTAAACGTTCTCAGGCAAGCAAGAGAACGCGGGTTAAACAATGTTCTGATTATGGAAGACGATCTAGAGCTATCAGAAGATTTTAAAAAGTATGAAGATCTCTTAATCGCAGAGCTAATGGGAAGAGATTGGGATATCGTTCATTTTGGCCATAGCATTGAACCAATCGCTAGCGCTAGAGAAGTTTCCCTCCCTATACTGCAACCTTTTTCTGGAGAATTAATTGGCGCTCAATTCTACGGAGTTAATGGTAAGGTCTTGGATCGATTAATCGATTTCTTTGAAGCATTGCTACAGCGACCTGCGGGACATCCCGAAGGAGGTCCGATGTCTCCGGATGGGGCTTATAATTTTTTTCGGTGGCAGAATCCTGACGTTGTTAGGCTAATTGCCGTTCCAAGTTTTGGCGGTCAGCGAAGTTCGCGTAGCGATATTACTCCAAGCTGGTTCGATCGCTTGCCTATTTTACGTTTTCTGGCAAGAGTTGCTAGAGAGATAGGTTTGGTAAGGATGCTAAAGAATTTTTCTTCTCTCAAGCAGGCGAAGCGTCGCAAACCTTAAGGAAGACAATCTCATACCATTCTTAAAGCGATCGCACAATTTGCCGATAATACCATCTCTAAAAAAGAACGCTACAGATGCTCGAAGGAAAAAGCCTTACACCTAGAGCTGCTTAATTGCGAACCGACGCGGACTCCCACGAAGTGGAGGAGCATCGGCGAATTGGTATAATTCCTGCGAGCATCGCTAAAATTTTCCCAATGCTATGACTGCATTTTGACCCCCAAACCCAAAACTAAAACACATCGCCTGCCGAATCTCTCCCCGACGCGGCGCAGTGACTAAATTCAACTGAAACTCCGATTCTTTCAACCCCACGCAAGTAGGGAATTCCTGGCGCTTCAGAGCCATTAAACAAAAAGCCGCTCCAATTGCCCCAGAGGCTCCTAGTGTATGGCCAGTAGCCCCTTTGGTCGAACTGACGGCAACGCCATGGGGAAATAAAGACTGAACCAGACTAGCTTCTCTTGCATCATTAAGTTTAGTACTGGTTCCGTGAGCGTGAATATAATCTATCTCGGTAGCCGATAAATTACTGCGCTCTAGACAATCCTTGACGGCTATAGTTGCGCTGCGATTGTCTATTGAAGGCGCACTGATATGAGTTGCATCGCAAGTCAAACCAAACCCCAAAATCTGACCGTAAATAGCTGCGCCGCGACTCAACGCTAATTCGGCTGACTCCAGCACCAATATTGCCGCACCTTCTCCTAAAACCAAGCCTTCCCGGTGCTTATCAAAAGGATAGCAACCCGTCGCTGCCAGAGCGCCCATTTGCTGAAATCCTGCTAGCGTCAGTGGCGTTACGGGGGCTTCTATTGCTCCTGCAATAACGCGCTGACATTTCCCTTGTTGAATCAGTTCAAAAGCTTGCGCGATCGCCCAAATTCCCGTGGCGCAAGCTGCCATTGGCGCTAGTACGATCGCCGTCGTTCCTATCTGACGCGCCGCCGCGATCGCACCTTGGTTTGGTAGCGTTTCTAACCAATTTTCTAGCTGTAGCGAATCTCTATCCCCGTGCAATTGACTCGCGTATTGCTCCCAGACTGCCTGACAACCGCGACTAGAACCAATAACGACTCCGCAGTCTGGCAAAGGAGTAGTTAATCTCCCATCTTCTAGGGCGGCTGATAGGACAAGTCGAGTCAGCTTCGTTAATTGGGTTGGCGATTTCCCGATTAGTCCTAACGGATAGGCAGGAAGTTCTGGAAAAGGACGCTGGAGTCTAATTCCCGATCGCCGTGCCAGTAAATTCTGCCAACTCTCGCTTAGAGATCCCAAACAGCAAAGCAACCCAATTCCAGTAACGACAACATTCACGCTTTTAAGGAAAAAGACAAAAGGAAAAAGGCAAAAAATTTCTTTTTTACTTTTTACTTTTTCAGGTTTTCCAATCCAGAGACTACTTTAGCCGATTCGATGCGATCGCCTTGTTTGATATTGTCAACTACTTCCATGCCACTAGTGACGTAACCGAATACCGCATAATCGCCGTCGAGAAATCCTAGATCCGATAGCGCAAAGTAAAACTGAGACGAGGCAGAATCTGGCATTTGGGATCGTGCCATCGCGATCGCACCGCGTTTGTGATTCAATACGACTTTAGGCGATGCAGCTCCGGATTGTCTGCCCACTGCCTTGCTGTAAAGCGGTTTTTCTTCTCCTTGAAGCTTGATTTCCAAAGGAATCGTTCGCTCTTGCTTGGTATTGGGATCGATAAACCCGCCAGTGCCATTGCCTTTGGGATCCCCACCTTGCGCAACAAAGGGTTCGGGTTCGTTGACGACTCGATGAAAGGTCAAGCCATTGTAAACGCCGCGATCGACCAAATCGACAAAATTACCTGCCGTGATGGGGGCATTGTTGCCATCGACTTCGATAGTGATGGGCGAACCGTTCACCTTCATTTCAACGGTAGCTTTTCCTTCGAGTCTGGGTACGTAATTATCCATATTGAGAGAATTTGCTTCTGGTGTCGAGCATCCAGTCAGCACTAAACCGCATACAAAAACAATCGTCAGCAGCGATTTCAACCAGTACTGAATAGACTTTTCCATGTTAAATCTTCTAAAAATAACTTGAATTATTACAATCCTTACAATCCTTCTAAAGGAACGCCCAGGAAACGAGCGAGTTCTGCTCCCTGATTTTCTAACTCTGACAAGGCAATAGGCTGTCCGACGCGAGTTAGAGGGATATCTCTGCGTTGCTTGACGCGCAGGTACAGTGCCCGTTTGGGATTGATTCCTTCCTTAATATCTGCTTTGACTGACTGAACGTCTGCTATGGGGCATTCTATTTCAATGCGTCGGTTTTTTCCAGGAAATCCCCAACGGAAAATTTTGAATTTGCCCGTTTCTTTATTGAATTCGTTATAACCTCCGCCAACATTCCATAGAATCGTCAACCACATATACAAACTGACTAGAGAACCCGTTACCCCATAAAACAGCAATGCCACTCCTTGGGGGACAAACTGCAATCCCCTCGTATCGCTCACGACGAGAAGGTTAACTTTTAAATAGCTAGAAAGTCCTGCTAAAAGAAAACCTACACCGCCGACGGCGGCAACAGTCGCCCACCAGTAGTTACTCAATCGGCGAGAACCTAACACCTCTTGACGCAGGATGGTGCTATCCTTTGCTTTTGCCTGTGCTGCCATATTCCAACAAGTGAGCTTTAGCGAAATCTAAATAAATACCCTTCTGAATTTTACTTGTTTTTGGCGATCGGGGAGTGTGGGGAGAAAACTAGCCACTAACAACTGTACGGGCGGGTTTTTGACAGTAACTGTTGGGAAATCTCTAGGGTTTTTAGATAAACCCGCCCCTACTCACTACTAACCAATTCAATTTAAATTATTTGCGATATTTTGGCGAGTTTTTGCACCAGAGCCATAAAATCTATCCAATTAAATCAATAAAAGTTTTTGTGAAGTGGTGATATGAACAAAAATCTTTGCTGCTTATCGATCGCGATCGCTTTGGGAGGTATTGTTGCCGGAGGTGCCTTAAGCGGCGATCGCAACTTGACGAATTCAAAGGCAACTTCTCTAATTGCAGCATTTCCAGTCGCAAATTTAAAGAGTCCTCTGAGCATCGCTATCGATCCCATCAATCGCAAAATGTACTGGATTGATGGAGAAGGCAAGCAGGTTCAACGGGCAAACCTGGACGGAAGTAATGCCGAAACCGCGATCGTGACAGGATTAGAAAATCCGAGAGATATTGCTCTCGATCTTAGACGGGGCAAAATCTACTGGACTGACAAAGGTCGCAATAAAATTCAACGAGCAAGCTTACGAGATGGAAGTCGGCTTGAAATTTTAGTCTCTGGAGAGATGGAAGGACTAGAAAATCCTGAAGGTATTGCGATCGATTATGTTAACGCTAAGATGTACTGGGTTAACTCCGAGCCTCCAAGAATTTTACGAGCCGATTTAGATGGAAACCGAGTTGAATTCTTAACAACAACCAATGTAAAAAATCCAAGAGATATTGCTCTCGATATTAAAAGAGGCAAAATGTATTGGATTGACGCAGGAACGAAAATGATTCAGCGAGCGAATTTGGATGGAACGAATACAGAAATTGTCTTGTCTGGACTTAATAATCCCAGAGAACTCGCTCTCGACCTTACTAATAATAAAATTTACTGGACTGACGAAGAAACTGATGCGATTGCGCGAGCGACTTTTAAGGGAACGCCGATGGAAATTTTGGTAAGTCGCAATTCTAACGGACTCAAAAGTCCCCATGGAATTGCCCTCGATATTTCTAGAGGGAAAATGTATTGGAGCGATCGCGAAACTCGTAAGATTCAACGCGCTAATTTAGATGGGTCAAATGTCGAAGATCTCGCGATCGGTGTTGGCGAATAAAATTGATTAACTACAAAATGAAAATTGCCATTATTAGTTCTGGATTTCTTCCTATTGTCGATGGCGTAACAGTTACTTTAATTAACAGAATTCATCGACTCAGTAAAGATGGTCATCAAGTTCTGTTGCTCTGCCCCGACTATTCTTCTCTCGAAAAAATCTATCCGAATTGGAGAAAATATACGGGTAATATTTTGCCGAGAGTAAAGGTAATCAACCTTCCCAGCAATTCTTTAATGGGACTAAATTTCGATCGCAATGTTACTAAACAATCTTATCAAATCGTTTTGGAAAAGTTACATGAATTTCAGCCAGATATTATTCACGTTGACGAACCAGAGAGGTTATTTGTTGGGTTTTTAAAAACGCCTGGAGTAGATTTTGCTAAAGAAAATCATCTTCCCTGCATCAGTTTTTTTCATACAAATTTTTTAGAGTATGGAAAAGATTATTTTAGTACGCCTGCTTGGTTAGATATTATCCTGAAATGGATATTTCAATTGCCTTTAGCTTGGATTTATAACCAATACGATGCAACTCTAGTTTCTAGCAGCATCACCGCTCAAAAACTCTCGCGAATGGGCATTAAGAATGTTGTACGGGGAAGTTTTCTTGGTATCGATCTGGCACAATTTAATCGAGATCTTCGTTGCGAAAAGTTTTTTGAGGAGCGTTATGGGATATCAGATATTGCACAAAAAGTAAAGCTCGTTTTTTTAGGACGTTTAACCCCAGATAAAGGATGGAAATTCACAATAAATGCTTTGTTCGAGATGGCAAAGAAAGTCGATTTTAAAACTATTGCGGTTATTATTGCTGGCGATGGTTCGATGCGAGATGAAATTGCCAAAAAATTAGGCAAGCTAACGCCAAATCTTTACTTTTTAGGAAGAATTCCTCATGAGGAGATACCTGCTCTTTTAGTTAATTGCGATGTTCATATAACAACTTCTGAGAAAGAAACTAGAGGATTAACTATTTTAGAAGCATTTGCTGCTGGAATTCCCGCGATCGCGCCGTGTGCGGGAGGAATACCAGATAGTATTCAAGATGGTTGGAATGGGTTTTTGTACGAACCGCAGAATTGCGACGATTTCGCCAAGAAGCTCGAGAAACTAATCGACGATCCCAGTTTACGACAAGTTATGGGAGCAAGGGGAAGAGAGTATATTGCCGAGTATAGTTGGGATAATGCTGTTAGGAATTTACTTCAAATCTGGGAAGAAAAAATAGCCGCAAGGCGAGCAAATAATTACTAATTCGTAATTCAGTAATTCATAATCCGTAATTGCTTTCTTTTCTTTCTCTAAACGATGTATCATTTTGTTTTAACTGTTCATTCTCTAGAAAAAACCTGTGAGCTTTATTCACAAATTCTAGGAATAGAAGTAGTGACCTTTGGACAAGGAAGGAAAGCACTAAAGTTTGGGAACAGCAAAATAAATTTGCACGAGCTTGGCAGAGAGTTTGAACCTAAAGCAGATCGTCTTACTTCTGGCTCAGCAGATTTTGGTCTTATCAGTACCATTCCTTTATAAAAATTTATAATTCATCTTGAAAAGTGTGGAATTTCGATAGAAGAAGGAATAGTCTAACGGACAGGAGCAACAGGTAAGATACGCTTTATTTATCTTCGCGACCCCGATTGCAATCTTATAGAAGTTTCCAAATATATTTAACTAAATTTTTCTATAGCAAATTTAATTTTAGTTTTTCTCTTGGCGATCGCGCTCTCTTTGAAAATAGAATAAAAGTAAGATTGAATCGGAAAGCCAACTATGACTATTCCCAGCTTAGTAACATGGTTGCAAGAACGGACAGCTTTAAGTATTTTGGCTCCCAATGTCATCGAAGCAATTGCACCGATTTTAGAAGAACGAGTCGTATCGGCTAACCAATGTTTAGTTGAGGAAGAAACTTCTGCCGACGGACTTTATATCTTGCGATCGGGTCGTTTAGAAAGCGAAAATAAGAGCGATCGCTTGCGAAATTTGGGTTTATTACCTGGAACGGTTATTAACTTACAAGCGCTAATCTTAAAGCAACCCGTTCGAGATACGATCGTTACGCTGACTGAATGTGAATTTTGGTTCCTTAGCGCCCAAAAATTTCAAGAATTAATCGAGCAATATCCCGAAATTACACAAACTTTTTCGCAACAACTCGCGCGAGAACTCGAACAATTATCTTCTCAACTAAGTTTTGAACAAGAACGCCAAACAATTTTGCGACCCTATCTCGTTACTAAAGCAAAACGAGGAATTATTGGCAAAAGTTCCTATGCCGTGCGACTGCGATCGCAAATCAAACAAGCTTCAGAAAATCGGCAATCGGTTCTTATTTTTGGCGAACCTGGATTGGAAAAAGATAATATCGCCGCGCTCATTCATTTTAGTTCTTCCTATCGCCGCAAACCAATTATTAAAATTAACTGTTCTACCCTACAAGCTAACGGGGCAGATTTATTTGGTCGTGCGGGCGGAAAAATGGGCTTACTCGAAGCAGTAGGAGAAGGAACTCTCATTTTAAATAATATTCAGGAACTACCCTCAGAATTACTACAACCCATTGCAGAATTATTGCAAACAAATACTTATATTCCCGTTACTCGTCCGGGAGAATCTTTAGCCGAGAAAAAAACTTCTCAAGCGCGAATAATTATTATCTCTGAAAAAAATATTGCCGCGATCGCATCTTTGGTTGGGCACTCAATCAAAGTTCCGCCGTTGCGAGTTCGCAAAGGCGATTTAGAAGATTTAACTAATTACTATATCAGCCTTATCTGTCGTGCGAAAGGAATGAAAAAAAGCCGCATCGTACCAGAAGCATTACGACGGCTACAAGCCTACGATTTTCCGAACAATTTAAGGGAATTAGCGAATTTACTCGAACGGGCGATCGTCCAATTACAAGGATGCGCAGATATTACCGAAGAAGTTATTTGGCCCTCCCAAGGTAAGAAAAAACAATTTCGTTTAAATCTTTTAAATGCTTATCCAGTCTTGCGTCAATTTCTCCGAAGTTCTTGGTGGCCCGATCGCATTAATTATGGCTTTACTTTAACGGCTTTTGCTCTCCTTAACGTCATTTTATTTGTTGGACCGCAAACGCGATCGCAAAACTTTGCCCTCAATTTATTTTGGGCGTGGTGGTGGCCCTTAGTATTAATGGTTTTTCCTTTTTTTGGACGGGTTTGGTGTGCGATTTGCCCGTTCATGATTTATGGCGAAGTCACCCAAAAACTCTCTTTATGGTTGTTTCCCCGCCAATTAAAAAAATGGCCCCGACAAGCAGCAGAAAAATGGGGCGGCTGGTTTTTATTTGGCTTATTTGCTCTGATTTTATTGTGGGAAGAACTTTGGGATTTAGAAAATACTGCCTATCTATCTTCTTGTTTGCTGTTATTAATTACGGCGGGAGCGATGATTTTCTCTGCTATTTTTGAACGGCGTTTTTGGTGTCGCTATTTATGTCCTATCGGCGGCATGAATGGCATGTTTGCCAAACTTTCGATGACAGAATTACGGGCACAACAGGGAATTTGTTCGGCTGAATGTACGACCTATCAATGTTACAAAGGAGGTTCTCAAAAAGGAGAGGGAATGGAAACAAATGGCTGTCCTTTGTATTCCCATCCAGCGCAATTAGAAGACAATCGAGATTGCGTTCTTTGCATGACTTGTTTGAAAGCTTGTCCCCATCGTTCGGTAGAGTTTAATTTGCGTCCTCCAGGTATTGAATTATGGACGACTCACGTTCCTCGAAGTTATGAAGTTGCCTTGCTGTTGTTGTTATTAGATTTAGTCTTTTTGCATCGCTTGCCAGAGATCCAACAAAGGCTCAGATTTCACTTAGATTTAACGCAGTTTTGGACGCATTTTTGGGTATCGGTGGTTGCGTTAAGTTTGCCCGCATTAATTCCCTTAGTTGGCTACGGAGTAATGCGATTAATTTATCAAGCGACTCAAAAGATTAAGCCTCGCCGTTTCGTCGAGTTGGCTTATGGATATTTACCCTTAGTTCTCGCTGGAAATTTAGCCCATTATTTGCGACTTTGGTTGGGAGAAGCAGGCAGAATCTTACCCGTCAGTTTTGCAACGTTTGGTTTATCAGGCGAAGGACTGCCAATCTTAGTCGTACACCCAGCAGTAACGGCTTTTTTGCAAGGAACTACATTAGTCGCTGGCGTTATTTTATCGGTTATCTTGACCCAAAAAATTGCTCGTCAGCCTTTTAAATTATTGTTAGCACAGCATTTATGCACCGCGTTACTAGCAATTGGTATGTGGAAAATTATTGTGGGATATTGAAATAAATTTGAATTCGTCGGGGTAGCATCCTATTTCGATGGAAAGTTGTTGAAATAACTCAAGTGCTAACAAATCCTCAACACACAACATAATCGGTTTGGTTAAATTTTTGCTACTAAATGATTAGATTATTCCTAATCTCTGAGCAACTCGAACTGACGGTGTATTACAATTAAGACGATCGCACTGCAAAATCTGAAACTATCATGGCGATCGCTCGTCCGTCCGGTACAAGCAGTTGTTAGGTATGTAAAGGTTTGCGATCGCTGGGTTTCATTCCTCAATCTAGTCTACGAGGTGACTCGATTGCACTAAAAGGAGAGTGGCGATGAAAAAAGTAGCGGTGTTTGGCAATGCTGGAGGCGGTAAATCAACTCTAAGCAAGAGATTATCCCAAATCACTGGTTTGCCACTTTACGTCTTAGACAAGATTAAATATCGATCGGGGGGCATTGAGGTTCCACAGGAAGACTATAAGCACACCCATGAGAAAATTTTGGAGACCGATCGATGGATTATTGACGGGTTTGGTTGCATGGAAACCCTATGGCTACGACTGAACGAGGCGGATAGTCTGGTTTTTGTCGATCTACCGCTATATGTACATTTGTGGTGGGTGACTAAACGACTGCTCGTAGGTCGCTTTAAACCGCCCGAAGGCTGGCCCCAAAAGAGTCCAATCTTGAAGAGTTCGCTGAGTAGCTACCGCGTGCTTTGGCTATGTCACAAATATTTGACCCCAAAATATCGCGAGTATATCAAGCAGGTTCAAAGCACCAAAAGTGTTTATCACATCAGATCTACTCAACAGATTTCACAATTTTTTGAATTAATTGAAAATGAGACCAACGTTGAAGATAGTTCACCAACCTAACGTTGATTTACTTCCCTTTTGGTGGGTCATTAAACAGTGCAACTGCATTAGGAAGATAGCTAAGACTTTCTCCTCCTTTGACTGATGTCCTAGCTCCTTCATTAAAGAAGAAAAGGTTTAACGAAAAAGTAACAACGATAGCTAGCCAGAATTTTTCTTTCATCTCACACCTCCAACTATCTACAGCTTTCTGAAGTTCCATTAGAACCTCTTTCAGTTTTAGAGTAACTAGATGAGTTGGGGATGTCAGTCCCATTAATTTCTTCCACTTTATTCCACTTTTATTTTTCAGGAAGGAATCGCGTTATGGTTTTTCGCCCAGGAAAATTTTTAAATTACTGTTAGCGCAGCATTTATGCACTACGTTACTGGCAATTGGCATGTGGAAAATTATTGTGGGATATTGAGAAATAGAGAAGCTTATTTGTTTCGGGTTGCCAGTACGTTTGATGTTCGCCGTTTACAGCCAAGACCACCAATACCACAACCCTAGATTCGAGTTAGTTGACGGGCAATTCAGCCCGCCGTTCGAGCATCCCCGCCGTGCAGAAACAGTACTGGCTCAAATCCGCGAGATAAGTTTGGGTCACGTCCTACCGCCCAAAGATTTTGGCTTATCTCCGATCCTGCGAGTCCACGACGAAAGTTTCGTTCGTTTTCTGCAAACTGCCTGGGACGAATGGTCACTTGTGCGTGGAGAAGGAGATGCCTTTCCTTTTACCTGGATAGGACGAGCAATGCGTCACGATAAAGTGCCAGAAACCAGCGACGGCAAGCTAGGCTATTACGCCTTCGATGCGGGAACGCCGATTACCTCTGGCACTTGGCGGGCTGCTACTACCTCTGTCAATGTCGCCCTCACCGGGCAGGAACTCGTCGCGAAAGGAGAACGCGCCGTCTTTGCCCTCTGTCGCCCGCCCGGTCATCACGCCGCCCGCGACTGCTATGGGGGTTATTGCTTTTTGAATAATGCCGCGATCGCAGCCCAAGCCTTTCGAGACGCGGGGGCAGAACGAGTTGCTATTCTAGACGTAGACTACCACCACGGCAACGGGACGCAGGCAATCTTTTACGATCGCCGCGATCTCCTGTTTGTCTCGCTGCATGCCCATCCCCGTCAGGAATACCCTTACTTTTCCGGTTACGACGACGAACGAGGCGCAGGGGCAGGAGAAGGCTACAATCAGAACTATCCCCTCCCTTGGGGCACCGATTGGACAAGCTATCGAGAGCCGCTAGAGGATGCCATTCGAGCAATCCGCAATTACAGCCCCAGATGCTTTCGTCGTCTCTCTCGGTGTCAATACCTTCGAGAAAGACCCCATCTTCAAGTTTCAGTTTCACAAAGAAGATTACCTGCGTTTGGGCGAAGCGATCGCTCGCGTTAATAAGCCTACTTTATTCGTAATGGAGGGAGGCTATGCGGTAGACGAGCTAGGTTTGAATGTTGTCAACGTGTTAGCGGGATTTGAGAATGCCTGTTAAAGAACCATTCGCTGGGAGTGCGAGCATCTCGATCGCGTTTGGGTTAGAATTATGCGATCGCGACGCTCATTCAACGGATTCCTAAGCTCCATACCAAAGCGTTTCGATTTTTCGGGCAATTTCTAACAATTGCTCTTTTACGCTTTGAGACGAGCTAGTTGCTGTCTCTGACTCTAGTAAAACCGTCACGTGTCCTAACTTGCGTCCGGGACGAGATTCGGTTTTATCGTACCAATGAAGATAGGCATGGGGAATGGCAGCTATGCGATCGCGTTTTTCTTGATAATTGCTGTGAGAATGCTCGTAGCCTAGCAAATTTACCATCACGGCTCCCGAGCATTTTAGAGCAGACGAGCCTAATGACAACTCCGTCACTGCCCGCAACTGCATTTCAAACTGAGACGTTTCGCAGGCATCGAGGGTGTAGTGTCCAGAATTGTGCGTTCGCGGTGCGATTTCATTGACTAATACTTTGCCATCTTGGGTGAGAAATAGCTCGATCCCAAAAACGCCGACAACTTGCAATTTTTCTAGCAAATGACGGGCAATTCTTTCTATTTCTAACTCGATTTCCGGTGCGAGAGCGGCTGGGACAATAACCCAATGGCAAACGCGATCTTTCTGATAAGTTTCTACAACTGGGTAGATTACGACCTCTCCAGCGACGCTACGAGCAGCTATAACCGCTAGTTCCCGCTCGAAGGGGATAAATTCTTCCAACAACCATGAAGCGTCTGGAAAACGCTTGTAGATGGCTTCTAGCTCATCGCGATCGCTGATAATAAAAGTTCCCTGTCCGTCATAACCGTGGCGGCGGGATTTGAGAACGATGGGAAAGTTTAATTTAAGATCGCAGGAGAAAGCATTATCATCTCTCTTTAGTGCGATAAAGCGAGGGACTGGCAATCTAATCTCTTTGAGATAGCAGCGTTGGTGATATTTATCCAACAGAGGCGATAAAGCCTCCAAGCTGGGGCGAAAGCAAACGCCTCTCTCTGCTAAAGGCTTTAAAGCTTCTAAATTAATAAACTCATTCTCAAAGGTAATAACATCGCAGCGATTAGCTAGCCGAACAGTCGCCGCCGCATCGTCTACGGCGGCTAGGATCGTTTCGGCTGCAATTTTAACGGCTGGGTCATCGGGATGGGGAGTCTGGACAACCAAATCTATCCCTAACTTTTGGGCAGCTTTTGCCATCATCCAAGCCAACTGACCGCCGCCAATGACACCAACTCGTTTTCTTTTCATCAATTGCACCCCAATGAAGCTCGCGTTTCAACGCCCGTTTTAGAATTCACCCCAGATGCTATGGTACACAGTTTAGCGACTTGATCGCCATCTAAAACGGCAAGCGTAAAGTCAGCTCCTGTAATATTTGCTCCATCAAAAGTAGTGCGTAACATGATTGCTTCTGTCAAAACCGCATCGCTGAGATCGGCGCCATTAAAGCTGCTCAGATAGGCGAGACCGTTAGTGAGATCGGCGCCGTGCAGATTGGTTTCTTTGAGAGCGGAACCGTTAAAAACCGCCCCGCGCAAGTCAGTATTGCTAAAGTTAGCAGAGGTTAGATCGACGTTGGTGAACTGAGCGGTTTGTAAATTTTGACCGGAAAAATCTTGACCGCTCAGATTTTTATCTTCAAAACTTGCGGCTGCTCCAGTGACGGCTGAAGAACTTGCCGCTTTTGCTGGTAAAGGAAAAATCAAAATAGTTAATGCTAATAAGAAAATAGCTAATCTTAGGATATATTTCATCGCTTGCAAACAATGTAGATCGCTTAAATCGCCTTCTAGATAGATTGTACGGGAAAGTAGCCTCCGATTTGCTCCCTTAGGTCAAGATCGAACCAGCTTAACGCCGAACTCAGATTAAGTATCGCTGCCTTCAAGAAAATTCTGTTGGAGGAAGGGAGCGAGTTCTCGGTTCAATCGACCGGCTTTGACCAATTCGGCATAGGTATCCGCTTCAGTTGCCATCAATTCTTGGCGCAGTTGCTCGGTAGTAAAGTTTTGTAAATTGGGATATTCATTTTGCAATCGCTCTATTTCTTCTTGCAGGCGGTTTAATTCTCCCTTAACGAGTTGCTCTTGATAGCGATAAAATTCTGGTTCGACTCCCGGACGTTTTTCGACTCGTTGGAGGTGTTGAAGAACGCGATCGAGGGCAGTCAAACGCGCGATCGCTTCTGCATATTGCTGGCGTAGCGGTTGGTCGCCCAGTAGGTTTAGCTTCTCTAGCAACGGCTTGACGGTTAATCCCTGCACGAGCAACGTAAATAAGACGACTCCAAAGACTGTAGCGACGATCTCCTCTCGTTCGGATAGGATAGTAGGGATGCTCAATGCCAAAGCGATAGACACCGAACCTCGCAGTCCGCCCCACCAAAGTATCGTTTGCTCCTGTAAGGGAATGTCCGATTTAACCAGTTTATTGCTCAAACCGCTCAAACCGAAAATTGCTAAGGCTCGCGTCACAATCATCGCGACTACCGTCAAGGCGATGGTTCCTAAATTTTCTCCCAAAACGGCAAACTCGACGCGATCGCCAATTAGCAAAAAAACGATCGAGTTGACAAAAAAGGCTAGAAACTCCCAAAACTCTGTCACGATGATGCGGGTGCGGGGATTCATGCCGATGCGCGAACCAAAGTTCCCCAAAATTAACCCCGTAGTAACGACTCCAATGACTCCAGAACCGCCTAAATCTTCTGTAATCAAATAAGTGCCATATGCCGAAACTAAAGTTAACGATTGCTCCACCAATGGCAAGTCGAACCGTTGCGTGAGGTAGGAAATGCCAAAACCAATTAAACTGCCAACTGCGAGACCGATGCCGACTACTGAAAAGAATTGTATTAAAATCGATTGAATTTCTAACGATTTAGTTCCTAGCGGCAGTCCGACCAAAAAACTAAAAGCCACTACCGCCATGCCATCGTTAAACAGGCTTTCCCCTTCCATTAAGGTGGTTAAACGTCTTTCTACGCCCAGCTCTCGAAATAGCGCCGTTACAGAAACTGGGTCAGTGGCAGACAAACTTGCTCCCACCAGTAACGCAGTTGTTAGCGGCAATCCGGCAAGTTGATTTAATCCCAACGCAATTCCTAAAATTGAAATGACGACTCCCGCGATCGCGTACAAACAAATGGGAAATAAATCGCGCTTTAAATCTAGCCATCTTAAATTCCATGCCGCTTCAAACAGCAGAGGCGGCAAGAAAATTGACAGGATCAATTCGGGCGACAAATCGACGAGGCGAACGTTAACAAATGCCAAACCCAGACCAACGATTACCAATAGTAAGGTATAGGGAATTTGGCGAAACCAGCTAACAATTTGAGGCAGCGTTGCCACGCTCAAAGACACGGCGAGAACTAAAAGAAATTGTTTGAGATTGTCTTCAATCGCTGCTTCACTCATGACTGAATTGAGATTGTAATCATTCCCAATTAATTTATTATGGACTTACGCACTCCAGCAAATGTAGGGGCAGTGCCCCGATCTTTCCCTACAGAAGCCCGGATTTCTAACCCGCAACTGCGCCACTCCTATTATTGCCTGTTTACCGTCTCACTAAGTAATTTAAATTTTCAACTTCTTCAACCACTTTTTCTATCTCGCTTTCAGCAATTCTTTTTACATAATTAATTTTTATTTCTTCTAGCCAACTAATCAACCAAGACTGAATTTCTGGCAGATTTTGCTTTTTTTGGAGTTCTTCTTCAAAGGCATCGATAACCTTTTCAATCAAATTAGCCATCAGTGTAGCGCTGACCGGATCTTCAAGTGCTTTGATTAAGTTATTGTAGAGTCTTTGAGAGAAATCTTTAGTCAAATTTTCGGTAATTTGGACGGATAAATGACTCAACCCAGGAATTTTTTGGATTTTTTGATAAATTGGAGATTCATTGAGAGTTCTTTCAAGATTGTGATGGACTAAAGCTTCTAGATCTGGCTGAACTTTTGGCAAAACATCATAAATGCTGACGTTGAATAAGCGAGCTGCGATCGCTCGCACTTCATTGATATTATTAACCTGAATATAGGGACGGCGAGTTTCGGGATGAAATAACCAGCGTGCCAAATCTCCTCGACGAATCGCGTCTTGCATCTGGTCGATTGCCTGAACGCCTACCATTTCTGTGAGTTCTCCAGCAAAATTAATAGCAAAATCGCGATCGATTTGCTTGCGTAAAGGTTCCAAATTCACTAAGTTGGTTTGGTAAAGACGAATAGTGACTGGAATAACTCGCAACCATCTCCAGAAGGGAAGTAATAAAAACAGATCGTACCAACGCCGCAGGATAGCTTCTAGCCAATTCAAATTCGGATTGCTACGACTAATATGATAAGTGCGTATTAGTACGTCGAGAGCAAAAATAATAATAAATGGTAAATCGAGCAACCAAAAGCGATCGATAAAATTCCCAAATTTATTAATATCTCGATAGTAATTACTTTGAATGAGAGGTCGAATTAGAGAATTGAAAAAATTAATTTGCGATCGCCAATCAGTTTGAGAAAGATAAGCTTGACTCCAAAACGTAGCAAAACCATCTCTGGCAGATTGCTCGTTAGTATGCAAGCGCATTTCGTTTTTGATTTTGGCTAGAGTCCCGCTTTTATTTGCTACATCAAAAGGATTTTCTTCAATAAGACGGTTACTTAAAAGACGTAACTCGCTTAACAAATTTTCTGTCTGGGGAGAAGTTAATCCAGTCTGCAAAACTTGCGCTTGCAATGCGTCTACTTTATCGAGGTAGTTTTGCGTTTCCGGGTGAGGTTCGATCCCTTTAACTGGGTCGTATATTTGAGTTAAAGCTGGCAGTATTTGCAGATAAAAATCGCGCCAGGGTATATAAGTGAGATCGAAAAATACCAAAGTTAAGTTCAGGAATCCAACGATAGCAATTAATTTCTGAAAATAGCGATCGCGCTCAAAGAAAAATTGTTTTTTATTCGAGTTTAATCCCATAAAAAAAATCATTTATTCTCGTTCAAAACTCAACAATTCTAAATGACTGGGATCTGAGATTAGCTCTTTTGCTACTAAAAAAGCCGCGATCGTCCAAGTCTGATATTTTCTGGCTTGTTTGCCAATCAATCGACCTGTTTTTCCATCGTAATATTCCGACCATTCATCCTCACTTAAGTAATTTTTAGCAATATCGATCGCTTCCTCAGCAATCTCAATGCGATCGGTTTTTATTGCAGCTCCTACGAGTAACCAAAGTAGAAAGGGCCAATTGCCACCATTATGATACGACCAGGGACGATTTTTAGGATCGGCTCCCGTAACGATTTTCCACTCCAGACCTTCGAGTGCGGGAAAACACATTTTCATCGGCATTTCGCCAACCAAATCGTCCCAGCGTTGCTCGATTAAATTTATAATTTGCTGCGATTCTCGTTCGCTGGCTAAAGCAGTAATAATTGCCATTAGATTTCCTAGAGCAAAGAAACGAAAATCCATTCGTCCCGGACCGAGATTG
The DNA here is from genome assembly GCF_000317025.1 of Pleurocapsa sp. PCC 7327. Taxonomy (NCBI): domain Bacteria; kingdom Bacillati; phylum Cyanobacteriota; class Cyanophyceae; order Pleurocapsales; family Pleurocapsaceae; genus Pleurocapsa; species Pleurocapsa sp. PCC 7327. The sequence goes on from NC_019689.1 coordinate 1,933,698, forward strand.
CCTGCCAAATAACCTCCATTTCTAGGTAGCCATTCAGTTAACCAACCAGGAATTGACTCGGCAAAAATATTAAATCGATTGGCAACTTCTGTACCAAATTCATCGCCCCGAAAGCGATAGATTTCATTTAAACGTTCGAGATCGATCCAGTAGTATTCGCGCAGATGATAAGTCAAGGGAACTAGGCGTTGTTTGACGCTAGAAATACACGAGCAGTTATCGTTGTTGGGCAAAAGAAGTTCTCTAGCGGCACGTAAGGCAGCATAGAACAGCACCTGAATTTCGAGCGGATGTTCGTAGACACCCATACGACGATCGATCGTAAAAGCGCCATCGGGAACTAACATGGTCGGGTACATGGCGAACCGATGTGCCAAACACATTTCTAAAATTAATTGGATGCCCTGTTGGAATTCAATTTGTTGGGCAAGGGAAATATCGCCCGTAGCTTTCACATAAGCTCGCAACAGGATAATCCACCACAGACAAGAATCGACAGGCGGAACTCGCGCGATCGCGTGTTCGCCAAAATCGGCAGTGATATACTCTTTGCCATCTATTAATTCGACTTTGAAACTAGCTGGCATCAATCCTGATCCCGGCTTGAAAGAGTCCATTTGCGGTTCGTGACTCTGTAGGGAAAGCGTCTCTATCAAAAAGTTGCGAACTATCTCAGACCTGCCTTTAATGAGAAAAGCCAGCGCCGATGGGACAAAATCGCGAATAAAGCATCGATTGTAGTTGAGCGCCTCTAACTCCGGATCGTTGGCGGCGACTGTCCCGACTGGACGACCTCGATAATAAATAATCGATTTTTCCAACCTTTCCCAGGTTTCTGCCACTAAATCGTTGCTTGCGTTCATCGCTTGCCCAATCTCCTCATATCGTTTTCAAAAATGCCTGCTACGAATTCCTTGTTTAATCCCCACACTCCCCACTCATCTCTCTCTCTTCATCTGTAGCCAGAAAAAAGGAATTTTATATTAGCTCGTTTCGCGTCATCTGCAAACTTTGTTCTTCTGGTCCCGGACGGTATTGCAACCAAGCAAACAGCGCCGCCGTACCAAGAAAAATTAGGGTAATAATTGCCACCAGTTGAAGCATGATACTGTAACGCATAACAAGATTTTGGATGAAAGGATAGATTTGTCAGCGATCGCTACAAGTTTTAGATTTTGGATTGGGAGTTAGACGAGGTTTTAGTGTTTTATAAATCTCAACGATCATTTTCCCTGCATTTCTTTAATATCAAATAAACTAATCAACACTCCAGCAAGCGGAATTGATAGGAAAACCCCCACCAATCCGGCGACTCTAGCTCCTACTAATAGAGCAAAGAACATAAAGACTGGATTCATATTAATCGAGCCTTGCATAATGCGAGGCATCAGTAAATTCTCCTCGACTTGTTGTAGCAAAATGCAACCGACTAATACTTGAAGAGAGAGCCAAATTCCTTGAGGCAATGCAATTATAGAAACTAAACTAATTCCAATCGTGGCTCCAATACCGGGAATGAGATCGAATACGCCCGCGATCGCGGCTAATAGCAATGCATAGGGCAAGTCTATGATTATAAATACAATATATACGGAGACTCCAAAGAAAATTGATAATAGCAAACGTCCCCAAAAAAAGCCCAAAAAGTTATATTGGATTGCCTCATTTAATTCTTGACGAATGCGATCGGGAAAAGCTTTGAGTACAAAATTCCAAACCCGCTTGCCATCTAACAACATGAAAAAGGCCACAACGGCAATGATAATCAGATCGATTAGATTAGATACTAAACCATGAAGAGTGGCTAAACCCGCTCCAATTCCTGCTGTTGCCTGCTCTCGCACTTGTGCTTCAAGTGCCTCAAAATCTACTTGAAAATTCCAATTATTCAGCGTCTCTTGTATTTTTTCTAATAAGGAAATAATAAACTCCAGAAATTGAGGAGCTTGGCTCAGTAATTGTTCTGCCTGAGAAAGAATCGCAAAACCAATAGTAGCGATTAATCCTACTAAAATCAGCAAACTCAGTAAAAAAACTAGAAGAACTGATATGCTGCGCGGTAAAAAACGAGAAACCCACTGCACGGGATAATTGAGTAAAAAAGCGACAATGGCAGCAAAAATAAAAATGATAATGACTGTTTCAAAATAAGCTAAAACTTGGATAATAGCCCAACCAAAAGCGAAGAGTAATAAATAGCGAATTAACTTGGAATGATTCAATTGCTTCCAATAGTTTTCCCAAAATTTTTTTAAATTTGGTTCGTTCACAAAATACTAACAGCAAACTTAAACAGCTATTTTTAAGTCTTAATCTTATCAGATTACTGGCTCAACTTTATCTGTCAATAGAAAGAAAAAACGTTTTTCTTCAATTTCGGATCAGTTGCTGTAGAAGAATAGTTTTGTTTTTATGAGATCGTGCACAATACTATCCCTCCATCAGCAACGAGTTTTATAAAATTTCTTCTATCTTAGAGAAGATTGGCAGGAGGATTTTCGGGAACCACCCACAAGTAAATGGTTCTACCACCTATTTGTACGGTGCGTTCTGGTTTCCACTCGCCCATATCGAAGGCGTGAGAAACAATGCGGGTACCCGGTTTGAGTTCTTGAAGCAATCTGGGTCGAAGTTTCACGTTAAGTTCGGGAAGCAGGTAAAGCGTTACGACGGTCGCCTCGCTGAAGTCTGCCTGGAAAAGGTCTTGTTGTCGGAACTGGACTTTGTCAGTTACACCGGCTTCTTTAGCGTTTTCGTTTGCTTCTTGGATGCGTTGTGGGTTAATCTCAATACCAACGCTGCGCGTGCCATATTTTTGTGCTGCCGCGATCGGAATTCGTCCGTCGCCGCTACCAAGGTCGTAAAGAACATCGTCACCCGTTACCTTGGCGAGTTCGAGCATTCCTTCTACGACTTCGGGAGGCGTTGGTACATAAACCACATCGGGTTCGCGTTCTGGGGTTTGAGCGTCAGGCGCTGTTTGCTGGGTTTGAGCGCTCGACGGAGCTTCAGCAAACTTCCGTGGTTGAGTGCATCCGACAAAAAAGAAGCTACCGAGACTTGCGCCAACGAGCAACAATTTGATACTACGTGGTAAGTGCATATTACATTTCTCCGAATTAAATTAATTGTGGGTTAAGAGCGAGACTGAGAGCGCCCAGACCACAGCAACAGCGGAACGCCAGCGATCGCGACTGCCACGCCAATCAGCGCTCCGACATTAGTGAGAGCAAGGCTCGAATAAAGCAAATAACCGCAGATAAGGCAAAAAAGAATTGGCGTTAGCGGATAGAAGGGAACTCGAAACGGTCGTAATATCTGCGGTTCGCGGACGCGCAACACCAGCAACGACGCGGTTGTGAGCAGGAAAAAGAACCAAAAGGTGGGGGCTGTGTATTCCACCATCGTCTCAAAGCCGTTGCGCGTGAAAGTTCCTAGTAAGACTAGCGCTAGGGAAATCGCTCCCTGCACTAGCAAGGCATTCGTTGGCGTACTGCTGCGCGGTTGCCAGCGTCCTAGAAAGATAAATAGCGAAAAATCTCTTCCCAAAGCGTAATTCGTGCGAGCGCCCGTGATAATGGTGGCATTGAGCGAGCCTAATGCAGAAATCGCAACCAGGAGGCTGATAAATACAACACCTGGTCTGTTGAGGACGCGACTCATTAAATCGGCGGCAACTGCTTCTGAATGTGCCATCCTTGCCAGACTTAACCCTCGGATATAAGCCAAATTGATTAGGAGATATATCGTTGTAATGATGCCGATACTCCAAAAGAGCGATCGCGCTAAGTTACGCCTGACATCGCGTACCTCCGCCGAAATATAGGCGGCTTCGTTCCAGCCGCCGTAAGATAGCAGCACGAAAATCATAGCCAGCCCAAAATCCCTCTGGGATGGGGGTTCGGCAGGTGCAGCAGCACCAGAAGGAGCGGCAAAAGCCAAACCGGCGACAATAACTAACAATAAGCCAAGGACTTTGACAGCCGTTAGCCAATTCTGCGTCCACTTCCCCTGCTGGGTGCCAATTAGATTGAGTCCGGTCAAAATGGCTACGGCAAGCGCCCCGTAAAGCGAAGCGGAATGGTTTCCCAGGCGCAACAGTTGCGAAGCATAATCCCCAAACACGAAGGCTAAAAGCGCGATCGAACCAGTTTGAAGAACCGTCATCCGCGTCCAAGCAAACAGGAAAGCAATCTTGTTGCCAAAGGCACGCATCAGGTAATGGTAATTCCCGCCTGCATGGGGATAGGTCGTTGCCAATTCTGCATAGCACAGAGCGCCTATTAGCGAGATTCCACCGCCCAACAACCAAGTTAGCAATGCTATTTGGGCAGTTTCTGTATTCGCTGCAACCAGTGCTGGCGTCTCGAAAATGCCCGCGCCAATGACGATCCCGACAATGATAGCAATGGCATCCGCGAAAGAAATTGCCCTTTTGGGTGTTGTTATCTCAGAAATAGCCGACGTGTAGTCTGTTGTGTTTTCGTTTCTAAGTTTGCTCACTTTGTCCCCATTCGAGTCGAGTTACGGAGCGCAAAAGCTATAAACAGTAAAAAACTTAAGAAGATTGCGATCGCGCCATCTTTAAATAAAGTTTACCGTCTTGGTTTTGCAGGTTCGGGACGATCGCGGTTAGGTCTCCCTGCCCAAGGCGGCGGACCGTCGGCAGGACGAATTTCAATTGTAGAACCGTCAGCGCGGGTAATCGAAAAAGCGTTAAACTCACCACTTTTCTTACTCATTTCACCAGTCACAGTTACCTGTTCGCCCGGTTGGATGTCGATCTCGGGCCACCAGCGCGGTCCGGCATCGACAATGATTTCTCCGCTACCGTCGTCGAGAACAAAATCATTGCCAACAACCGACCTAACTTCACCAGATACGGTTATGCTACGGGAACGCTGTTGTAGCTCTTCAATTCGGGTAGTTTGCGCCCCTACAAAAGCTGGAATTGTCAGTGCAGAAATTGAGGCTAGCGCGATTGAAGCTACAAAAATTTTCCGATTCATAGATAATTAACCTCTTAAGTTTATTCTTTCCAGTTTTAGAGATAAAAATGACTACAAAATGACAACGAGACAGTTGAAAGAGAAGAAAGCTAAGAATGGTGCAAGATGTAAGAGAAAGCCGAGATCTTGCGTTTCTTGGCATACAATTACACAAGGAAGATATAAGACATACAGAGGAAATTCGCCAGAGTTCGCAATTCGCCATTAAAAAAGGGTACAAGTCCCCACCGATCGCAATTGCGAATTGGCGCGAATTGCCGCAAAGCGGCTCGATCTCCTCACAAATTCTTCAAATTATCTTCTTATAATTTTTGTAGAACCTAAGAAAGTCAACAATGCGATCGGATTTCCCCTTCACTAAGTTAGAGGAAGCGCCGCCATCAAAAAACGTAGTATCTCTAACCGACGACCTAAGCGAGGTCATTCTTATGTTTAACAAAATTTTAGTTGCCTTAGATTGTTCTGAAACTAGCAAGCGCGCGTTTGATAAAGCATTAGCGCTAGCCAAGGCGACCAATGCTTCCTTGCTGCTACTGCATGTTTTATCTCCAACCGATAAAGAGTATCCAGCTCCTGTTGATGAGGGCATGTATTCAAGCACGCGCAGGTTAGCGTGGAAATACTATACGCATAAGTGGGAAGAGTTTCAGCAAAAAAGATTTGATTTTTTGCGATCGCTTGCCGAGCAGGCAAATAATCTTGGTATATCAGCCGAAGTAGCCCAAACTTTGGGCAATCCAGGTCGAATCATTTGTGAAGTAGCGCGAAATTGGCAAGCCGATTTGATTGTCGTTGGTCGTCGAGGTCGCAGAGGACTCTGCGAACTCTTACTAGGCAGTACTAGCAATTATGTCATTCATCATGCTCACTGTTCGATTTTGACGGTTCAAGGACAGGTCGAGCCAGCTGTCGATCCTTGTCAGGAAAATACCTTAGCTACCGTAATGTAAATCGAGCGAGAATTTCATGCTCTGGAAACGTAGCTTTCGATTAGTCGCGCTACTCCTGGGATTATGGTTAGGCTTGGATTTAGCATGCAGCCTGGGGGCAGAAATTTTTTGGTTTAGGGAAGTCGATTATCTGCCAGTTTACTTACTCAGGCTGATAACCAAAAGCGTGTTATGGATAGCCGTATTTGGCGTAACGGCTAGCTACCTGCTGGTCAATCTTTCCCTCGCGCAACGGCTTAAGTATCCCAACCCATCAATGGGCGATTTCCGAAAGGGTCGCACAGAACAACAGAGGCGGCAATGGGAGAAGTATTCTTACCAAAAAACGCTCCACCCCCCAAAACCTCTAAGATTGCACTGGCTGCTTTCCCTGTTGCTAAGTTTGGGGGTGCTAGTTGGGTTAATGTTGCTTCACTACGGTCAAATTGTTTTCAGTTATTGGTATCCCGATCCTCAACAAGCCCATGTCACCGCACTCATTCCCGCCCGACTTCGACCCGAAACCATCTGGCAGCTTGGAAGCCAATTAAGTTCTCAGGGTTGGTATCTCGTGGCGATCGCGGGGTTGGCGATCGCCATACTTATCTATCCTCGTTTCTTGCTCTATGCGATCGCGGTGGTGCTGAGTCTACTGCTGGGATCGATCTTATCCGAACATTGGGATAAAGTCTTACAATATTTTCGCCCGACACCTTTTGGGGCTAGCGAGGCTGTATTTGGTACAGATATCAGCTTTTATGTATTTACTTTGCCTGTATGGGAATTGCTCGAACTTTGGCTAACGGGATTAACGTTATATGGGTTCGTTGCCGTCCTTTTAGTTTATCTATTATCGGGAGATAGTCTCAGTCAAGGGCGTTTTCCTGGGTTTTCAAAGGAGCAACAACGCCATCTATGCGGAGTAGGCGGCTGTTTGATGCTAGTAATTGCCTTCGGCTTTTGGCTTAGTCGCTACGAATTACTCTATTCAGCGCGAGGCGTATCCTATGGCGCTAGCTATACCGACGTGACGGCACAGCTGCCAGCCAATACGCTCCTGAGTATCCTAGCGCTAGCGATCGCGCTTAACCAGTTTTGGTACGCGCTCTTTTCCGTGCGTGGGGCTTCTAGCCGCAGGTTGATCTTCCACGAACTGGGGATTTACCTAGTACTGGCGATCGTCATTGGCGCAGCCCTACCTACTGCCGTGCAATATTTGGTCGTCCAACCCAACGAATTAGAACGAGAGCAACCTTATATCGAGCGCACCATTGCCCTGACTCGACAAGCATTCGCTCTCAACAATATCGACGCCCAAAGTTTCGATCCCCAAGGACAACTCACCCAAGCGGATCTAAAAGCAAACGACCTAACGATTCGCAATATTCGCCTTTGGGATCAGCGACCGCTTCTAGAAACCAACCGACAGCTGCAACAAATCCGCCTCTACTACCGCTTCCCAGATGCCGATATCGATCGCTATAGCTTTGCTAAAGAGAAACCAGAAAACAAAAAGACCGAACAGCGACAGGTTCTGATCGCCGCACGGGAACTAGACTACAGCGCCGTGCCCCAGCAGGCTCAAACCTGGGTAAACCGTCACCTCATCTATACCCACGGTTATGGCTTTACCCTCTCTCCGGTGAATACAGTCGCTCCTGGCGGGTTGCCCGAATATTTTGTTAAGGATATCGGCGTGGGCGAGCAGGGTTCGCTGACGGTTTCTAGCGAGGCAGTGCGCGACGCGATTCCGATTGGCAAACCTCGAATTTACTACGGTCAGATTACTAACAACTATGTGATGACTGGAACCAGCGTCAGAGAGCTGGACTATCCCAGCGGCAGCGAAAATGTGTACAATACCTACGACGGTCGCGGTGGAATTAACATTGGCTCTCTATGGCGGAGATTGCTGTTTGCCAAATATTTGAATGACTGGCGAATGGTGGTTACGCCCGAATTTCGACCTGAAACGAAAGTTTTGTTCCGGCGCAACATTAATCAGCGCATTCGCGCGATCGCGCCTTTTCTTAGGTACGATCGCGACCCTTATCTAGTCGCAGCCGATCCGCAGCAGCCCGAAACCGAACCTCCAAGCTATCTCTATTGGATCGTCGATGCCTATACGACCAGCGATCGCTACCCCTATTCCGATCCTGTCAGTGAAGGCATCAACTATATTCGCAATTCCGTCAAAGTAGTCATCGATACCTACCACGGCTCCGTTGACTTCTACATTGCCGATGCCAGCGATCCGATTATTACCACCTGGTCGAAGATTTTCCCCAATCTATTCAAACCGCTCGATGCCATGCCAGCTAGCCTCCGCCGCCACATTCGCTATCCTGTCGATTTCTTCAAGATTCAATCTGAGGAATTGATGACCTACCATATGACCGATCCCCAGGTTTTCTACAACCGGGAGGATCAGTGGCAGATTCCCACTGAAGTCTACGGCGATAAACCTCAGTTGGTCGAGCCATATTACTTAATTACCAGTTTGCCAACCGTTCCTTTTGAAGAATTTATTTTGCTTCTCCCCTATACCCCCCGGCAACGAACGAATTTAATTGCTTGGCTGGCAGCGCGTTCCGATGGCGAAAACTACGGTAGATTATTGCTGTATATCTTTCCCAAGCAGCGTCTGGTTTATGGACCCGAACAAATCGAGGCTCGGATTAACCAAGATCCGGTCATTTCTCAACAAATTTCACTCTGGAATCGCCAAGGTTCTAGAACCATTCAGGGCAATCTTTTGATAATTCCGATCGAGCAATCTCTGCTTTATGTAGAACCGCTCTATCTGGAAGCCACTCAGAATAGCTTGCCAACGCTAGTCAGGGTAATCGTCGCCTACGAAAACCGCATCGTCATGGCACAAACCCTCGAACAGTCATTACAAGCGATTTTTGAGGAAGAAGAAACACCTCCTCCTATCGTCCGTCCCGTCGAGGAGCCAGCCGCAGTCCCGTAATTTCTTCAATATAATATGGCTGCTATTTAAATGGATGTCTCTTCTTTAGTCCAAATTCTTGTCATTCTCTTGCTCGTTGCCACTGGCGTAGGTCTTTTACCGCGATGGTTGCGAGTTCCTTACGTTACAGGGTTAGTTTTGGCAGGTTTGCCGATTACTGAGGTATTGTCTCGTCGGATTGGTTTAGAGCCTTCATTAGTTCTGAATCTTTTCCTGCCAATTTTAATCTTTGAAGCTGCTATTAATACGCTAGCTTTGGTGTTAATACGCTTATTTTTCTGCTAATTGGCATAAACCAGATATTCTTCAAAGCTTTGAAACTGACGTTTCACCTGAATCATGATGTTAACCTGTGATGCTTGTAGTAGCTTGCCTTTATTCATAGGTATTAAGAAGCGATCGCTCATTTAGTGAGACTTTTAATCATTTTGCCAGGGCTAATCCAAGAAATTCCCTGATGGAAAGCACTACTAATCAAAACAGCCTCAACTACAGGCTCAGAAACTTCTGTTCGAGCTACCCACTCGACGATAAAGCTGGCTCCTAAACCTCCACTCGTGTCGCTACCATCTATAACGAAATCTGTAGAAGCCAGCGCTGAAAAGTTGAATGGGGCGATCTAAATACTGCCTTACCAATTTCCCAGCCAAATCATTGTAGCGGACAGAAGTAACGACGATTGGGTTAGGAATTAATTCCTCGGCGGTTGTTGCTCGTTTGATTTAAATCTGGCTTAGCGCTTGTTGCAAGCGGCTTTTATCCCAGCCCTTCTGATTTAGCAACAGCCAAGATTGAATCAGATCGGGACCTTGCAATTCTCCCATCAATGCTGCCCGCAGCGATTTCATCACCAATCCTTTTTTCACGTTTTGGGCTTTTGTAACGCGATCGACGATTTCTTTAGCATTCGCTTCGCTGAGATCGGGTTGAATTGCTTCTAGTACGGCTTTGATAACCTCGGCTACCCCGGCTAGCTTTAACTGAGAGATAGCTTCATCGCTATACTTAACCGACTCTCCAAACAGCAAGCGACTTTCCTTGGGGGCATCGGCTAGGCGAGTCAAACTTCCTGCTATTAATGCTGTTAGTTGTTCTAACCAAGCGCGATCGCTTTCGGGATCGAATTGATATCCTGCTTCTTGCCAGTAGGGAATCAGCAAGTCAACCAATTTATCGGCTGGCATTTTATGAAGGTATTGACTGTTGAGCCAATCTAACTTGTTCCAGTCAAATTTTGCCCCAGCTTTATTGACTCGCTCTAGGCTGAATTGTTCTGCTGCTTCGGAGAGAGTAAAGATTTCCTGAGTTGCATCCGGCGGCGTCCAACCAAGCAAGGTCATATAATTTGCCATTGCTTCGGGCAAGAAACCCATTTTCTTGAAATCATCGATAGAAGTCACCCCATCGCGCTTGGATAGCTTACGCCCTTCTTGATTCAAAATAAGTGGCGTATGGGCAAATTCCGGTACGGTTGCCCCTAATGCTTCGTAGAGCAAAATCTGTTTTGGGGTATTGGCAATGTGATCCTCGCCTCGGATGACGTGGGTAATCTGCATATCGATGTCATCCACGACTACCGCTAGATTGTAAAGAGGCTGACCGAATGCTTCCCCTTCCTTCTCGGCAGCGCGGGCAATCACCATATCGCCGCCGAGATCCCTACCTTTCCAGACAACTTTACCCCGGATTAAATCGTTCCAAGCAATCTCGCGATCGTCTTCTATTTTGAAGCGAATCACGGGTTTGCGTCCCTGGGCTTCAAATTCTGCTCGTTGTTCTTCGGTTAAGTTGCGATCGCGATTATCATAACGAGGGGCTTGTTTTCTTGCGATTTGCTCTTCTCGCATCTTATCGAGTTCTTCGGGTGTGGTATAACTGCGATAGGCTAACCCTTTATCGAGAAGCGTTTGAATTGCTTGGCGATAGAGATCGAGGCGTTGGGTTTGGAAAAACGGCCCTTCATCCCAGTTCAGCCCTAGCCAAATCAGTCCCGATTTGATGTTTTCAGTATATTCTGGGCGCGATCGCTCTAAATCCGTATCTTCTATCCTCAGAATAAACTTCCCGCCGTGATGGCGGGCAAATAGCCAGTTGAAGACTGCCGTTCTGGCTGTCCCAATGTGTAAATTGCCTGTCGGACTGGGCGCGATGCGAACTCTAACCGTCACGAAATACCCCTCTTAAATAAACTTTTATTTAGCCTGCAATTTTCTATTCTAATTAATGTTGTTGGTTAGGAATTAGTGGTTGGTCGAAACCCAACTATCCACTAACTAATAACCACTTCTTATCTTTTTACTCCAAATCCTCTCAATCCTTCTGGTTCGCCCATCTCGACAGTAACATTTTGAACGACAGCAGCCGACGGTCCCCGACGGCACCAGCGAATCATTTCTTCGACTGCCGCTTTTTCTCCTTCAAAAACAGCTTCCACTCTGCCGTCGGGAAGATTGCGCACCCAGCCATTAAGTCCTAATTTTTCTGCCCGATCTACGGTTGAGTAGCGATACCCAACCCCTTGAACGAGTCCAGAAACCAAAACATGGGCGCGGATTATCTTCTCCGACATCGATTAGAATCCTAGTTTTTCCAAAATGGGTTTGGTCGAGACGACGTGGCGATTGAGTCCTAGTTTCTCAGGTTCTATGCCCACTGCCAAAGCCACTAGCTGCGGCAAGTGCAACACTGGCAAACCCAATTTTTTTCCAATGACCTTTTCAACCTCTGGCTGTCGGGAATCGAGATTGAGATGGCATAGAGGACAAGGGGTTACCATGCAATCCGCACCCGCTTCAATCGCTTCTTGGATGTGCGCTCCCGCCATTTTGAAGGCTTGGGTGGCAGCGTAACTAGAAAGGGGCCAACCGCAACACTGAGTCCGTCCTCGGTAGTAAATCGGATTTGCTCCTAGAGTACGAAAGACATTTTCCATCGACTCTGGTTGAAACGGATTATCGAAGGGGATGGATTTCTGCGCCCGTAACAAATAACAGCCATAAAACGCCGCGCAATTAAGCCCGCTCAACTTTTTGGTAACCCTTTCCTGTAGCTGTTCGAGTCCATAATCGCCCACCAACGCCCAAAGTAAGTGTTTGACTTCGCTGGTTCCTCGGTAGGGAGAACAATGTTCTTTTGCCAAAAACTCGTTGACTTGTTCGAGGTAGGCGGGGTTATTCTCCTTCGCTTCCTTAAGGCGTTCGTCTACGTGACCGATAACTCCTTGGCAGGTGCTGCAATGGGTGAGCAAGGGAAGATTGAGGGATTCAGCTAGGGCAATATTGCGAGCGTTGACGGTATCTTCTAGAAGCTGAGAGTCTTCTTTGTAGGTTCCAGAACCGCAACAAGCCGCTTTTTTGAGTTCGACCAATTCAATTCCAAGTGCTTGTGTCAAAACTGCTGTGGACATATACAGCTCGCGGCAAGCCCCCTGGGCAACACAGCCAGGAAAATAAGCATATCGAAACATATTTTAAGGATCCTAACAATAATTTTTGCGATCGCATCAAACGACTACTTCTATTTTGAGCCTTTAGTTCTGGTAAATGCTGAGTAACTCAGAAAAAATTTATTAATTGAAGAGAACTTTAGTGCGATCGTTAACGCGGCTTGAGTAGCAATGGCGCGATCTTAATATCAAATCTGGATAACGACCACAAGAATCAGTAGTAACGACTAGCTTGGTCGCGAGCGAGACGTATGCGCTTACGCGCACGCTACGATGAGCGCACTACAACTATGTATTATTTTATTACTAATTAAACGGAGCCGATACAGTAAAAAGCTGTAAGGTGGGCGCTTTAGTCTTAATGAAAAGTCCCCACCCTACCGCTAACACTTTCAAAAAATTGACTTAGAGCGGCAACAAGCTATCCTCTTCATCTTCTGAGTAAGTCTCTTGCAGCAACCCCATTAATAGGGTAGCAGGACGCTGACCATAAGGCCAAGCAAAGGCATGACGAAAGGCTGCATCCTGACAAGCTTGTAATTGTTTGAAATCGATTACGTCTTGCGTGAGCAGATTTTCGTACTCAAATGGCAAACGCACGTTATGCAACCCAGCGTTGTCGGTACAGATGGCAAGATCTACCCCCGCTTCAAAACAGCGATCGAAGACGACTTTCAGTTCGTATAAACTGTCTAAAGTCCCCGTTTTCAGATAGGTCGTCGGGCAGATTTCCAGACATTGATTATACCGAGCGATTTCTTTTAATAACTCTGGATACAGTAAGGGAATTTGAATGCCGTGTCCGATTCGCATTAAATAGGGAAGCAGTTCGGGATAGCAGCCATCGGTTGTTTCATAAAGATGACCCGTGGTGTTGAGACCGAGCGATCGCGCGTACTCGTACAATCCGACAAATTCGTCTAATCTTTGGGCATAGTGAGCATCTCCGCCTGCCACGTCAATCGCGCAGACGTAATCTCTCATGTCGGCTGCTAGATCGACGATTGCTTTATTGACCTCATAGGGTAGCCGCGAGTGCATGCAGAGAATCTGACTGGTAACAATGGGATACTCTTTTACCTGACTTGCCTTCCCGACAATCTCAACAATGGTTCGCATTTGTTCGATGCGCTCAAATTGGCTGAATTTCTCGGAAGTACGCAGATAAGGGGTATAACGCAATTCTAGATACGCCAAATTCTCAAAGATATAGGCTCCCCGAATCAGGCGATAGATAAAGTAAGGCAGAGTTTGTTCGGTTTGAACGCTTTCTACTAGAGTATGCAATTCTAAATACTCATCTAGAGTATTGCGTTCGCGGGTGTAAAATTCTTCAAACTCTCGATATCGGGGAAATCGCTGCGCTAGCTCGGGACTATGGCGTTGAAAGTATCGCCAGAGAATGCGCGGAACGACAGATCCCCCCAAATGACGGTGTAGATCGGCATATAGAGCCACAGAAACCTCCCTCTGTTATTGATTCAATCTCAGCTAATGGTTTCAATAGATGGGAACTGCAAAAATTGACTTTGAAACCAGTACTTTGGCGATCGCAGAAATTTCCGCATTACAATACGGAACTAGGATCTTGAGTTCTCAAAATACAAATTTATTAAATCTTAACAAGAATTTGGCAATCGCAAGTGCTGGCTTCTATCTTTATTTTCCTGTTATTCTTCCACGGCACTGCCTTTCTTGAGCAAGACTTCCCCAGCAATCAAGCGCTTGGCTGCATCTAGCAAAACTTCTTCAATATAAGGCTTGACAAAGTATCCTTTAGCACCCTTCTCGGCAGCTAAGTTTTGCATTTTTTGGGCGCCACGAGACGTGATCATCGCCATGGGGATAGCAGAGAGCTTTTCATCTTCCTGAAGGCGCGATAGCAGTTCCAAGCCATTCATCCTCGGCATTTCGATATCGCACAAAATCAAGTCGCAAGGCAAACCCCCGCGAAGTTTTTCCCACGCTTCTTGACCGTCGCGGGCTGGTTCGACTCGGTATCCAGCTTTATTAAAGGTCATTGAGAGCATCTCGCGCACCATTACCGAATCGTCCACAATCAGAACCAAATTTTCAGATTTGGCAGAACGAGGCTCTATGGTCGAAAGTCCAGGGAAAGAAACTTCTGCCTCAGAGAAATTGTCCGCTGCTGGATTGCTCGCCCTGGGGGTCTTGGTACTGCCAGGGAGCAAGACTTCTCCTTTGAGCATTCTGGCTGCTGCATCGAGCAAGTCTTTTTCAGTGTAAGGCTTGGTAAAATAGCCGCTAGCCCCCAATTTAGCTGCCACCGTTCGATGTCGCTGAGCGCCGCGAGAGGTGAGCAGGGCAAGAGGAATCTCTGAGAGTCTCGCATCTTGCTGGAGGTGAGACAGTAGCTCTAACCCGTTCATTCTCGGCATTTCGATATCACAGAAGACAATATCGCAGGGCAAACCGGATTGCAGTTTTTCTAAAGCTTCCTGGCCGTCGCGGGCTTGCTCTACTCGATAGCCGGCTTTACTGAAGCTGAGCGATAATAACTGGCGAACAGTAATCGAGTCGTCCACGATGAGTACGGTAGGTTCGCTTCTGACTCCTTCTTCTTGAATCGGGACGTAGGTCTTCTTCCACAGACTGCCGCTGCTGTCTGTCCGCATCCGTCCTTGAGCGATTTCGATCAGTTCGAGAACGTCGCCGATGGGCATAACGCTTCCATCCCCCAATACGGTAGCTCCGGCGATGCCAGCCGGTTTGGGAATGGGACCTTCGATTTGTTTAATAACGATTTCTTGCTCTCCAATCGCCCGATCGATTTGCAGGGCTAGCAAGTTACCTGCGCTGCGAAGCACGACAATCGAAAGTAGCTCTTCTGGTGGCTTGTTGGCGTAGGAAGCTCGGCGACTGGCTTGACGATTGTAATTGAGCAGCTCGCTCAGGCGATAGATCGGCAATTCCATCTCGCGCCAGCGAATGCATTTGCGTCCTTCTTCATCAGTAAACAGCTCGCTGGGCGAGTAATCTTTCGTGTCTTCTACCCCATCGATGGGGAAGGCAATTCGCGATCGCTCGCTCTCACAACACAGTGCTTTACAAATACTCAGCGTCAAGGGCAAGCGAATGGTAAAGGTAGTTCCCTTGCCGATGGCAGAGTCAATGCTGACCGTTCCGCGAATTTCGCTGAGGTTGGTGTAAACCACGTCTAGACCGACACCTCTGCCCGCAAAGTCATCGGCTTTGTCTTTGGTACTAAAGCCGGGGTGAAAGAGGAAATCGTAGACTTCCTGCTTAGATAAAGTTCTCGCCTGTGCCTGGGTAATCAGACCTTTTTCAATCGCTTTGAATTTGACTCTTTCTGGATTGATGCCCGCGCCGTCGTCGGAGACGGTGATTACGGTTTGGTTTCCTTGAATAAAGGCGCGAACGGTGACGCGACCTTCGGGGGGTTTGCCATTTTTGATCCGTTCTTCAGGGGTTTCGATCCCGTGGGCGATCGCGTTATTGACCAGGTGCGTCATCGGGTTATACAGTTGCTCGAGGATCATCTTGTCGATCAAGACATCCTTGCCCTCGACGTATAACTTCGCCTGTTTATTAAGCCGCATGGAAACTTCCCGAATGGCACGAGGCAAGCGATCTGCCGTTTGAGCAAAGGGCACCATTCTGGATTTGGTCATTCCTTCTTGCAGTTGGGTCGTGACTTGCCGCAGCGTTCGCGTTACTTGGTCGGTATCGTCTACGAGAAACTGAATGTCCGAAGTGGATTCTCTGATGCGGACGATTAGCTCGATCATCTCCTGCGAGAGGAGGTGGAAGCCCGTGAAACGATCTATCTCTAGAGCGTCTAACTCGCGATCGATTGGGTAGCTCGCGTTGCCGCTAGACGCGTCCGCGTTAGAGGTTGGAAAGGCATTAGAGCCAGAGCCGGCAAAGGAGTTATTTTGATTGCGGCTGGCCAGCAGAGCGCCCTCTAGGAGAGTTCGCTCGTAAAGATCGTGCATTCTCGCGCCCATCTCGCTCAGCGCCTGCACCTGATTGAGCAAATTATCCAAAGATTGCCGCAAGCGTTCCTGGTCGTCTTCTAAGGCGTTTCGTTTGACGACCAATTCCCCGATGAGGTTGCTGAGATTGTCCAGTTGCTTGACGGGCACCCGCATGGTCTGATCGAAGAGTTTTGCCTTGGGTACGCGGGTGCGGGCTTGTAGGCGCGGGGCTATGCTAGCAGGTTGAGCCGCAGGGGATGGGCTTATCGTTCCCTCTGCTTTTTCTAACAGTTTTTCTAAATCTTGGAATTCATCGTCCGACCTATTGTTTTTGTTGCTCGGTGAAGGATCGTTCATGGTGGCTGGAAAATCGCCGAGCACCGCTTCTAAATCCTCAAAAATATTTGGCTCTAGGGTTCTGCTAGCAGAGGCAGTTGTCGGTTCTTCGAGCAGGGCTGCTAAGTCATCAAGATCGGATTCGCCTAACGCTAGCGATTCTTCCTCCGTAACTGGCGTTGGTGCGGGTATGGCAGGCGAATCCCCAGCGGTCGGAGAGTAAGTTTCTTCGAGATCGTCTCCAGCTAATAACTGTTTGAGTTCGTCCCAATCGCTCGATTGCGGAGTTGTATTGGTATCATCGGCGACATTGCCATCGAAAGATTCCTCAGAAAGGAAAGTAGCTAGCTCGTCGTCTAAGGAAGGCGACTCAGCGGCGATGGGTTGGACAGAATTTCCATCGAAAGATTCTTCGGAAAGGAAGGTGGCTAGCTCGTCGTTTAGAAAATCCGATGCAGAAGTTGTTACATTTTCTTGACTCTGGGTTTCTGGAGCGGAGAAGTCAAGCCATCGATCGCGCTCTGGCGAAGACGAGCGATCTTCTTTCCAGGACAAGTCTTCGCTAAAGATCTTGCTGATTTCATCGTCCGATGGCAGCTCTGAGAAAGTGATTCGGTCTGGGAGGTTGTCCGATAGCATGCCAGAATCGGTTGAGTCTGTCGAGAAATCTTCATTAAACAAACTCCCGAAGTCATCCAAGCTGCCGTTGGCAGATGCTGAAGTCGGGCTATCTTCTAAGTTGTCGAGAAGTTCGGCAATTTCTCGATCGCCTAGGAAGTTGTCGGCTCGATCGTTTTGTTTTGGGTCGCGGCTCATAGGTCTTTGTCCTGGCAAGTTGGCTGAAGGTCAACTAATAATAGAAAGTAAATAAGATGCATGCAAGGATTTCGTTTACTTGTTTTTGTATAGTTTGGATTCTTCGTTCGGCAAAAGCTCGATGGAAAGCGTCGCAGTTGGCGATCGCTTGTTTAACGTTTTTTAATACTAATAATTTAACGCGATCGGACGGTTTGGCTTTTTTCTCCATCTGCCGAGCAATGGCCAGAGGATAGCCATTGCCGCCCGATAGCTGGCTGAAAGTGTTACGGTTAGGGAAGTCTTCGCGTTTCACTCCTTAATTTACTCTCGCCTTTGACGGTTATCTACAGTCAATGTACCCAATATTTGTCTCAGAAATACAATCTTGAATATATTTCTAGTACATTTTGGCAACTAATTTCTTGACATCCTCCCGCCGCTAAATCAGAGATTGTAGCGAGGGATTCCTAAACCTCACGATTTAGGTTTCTGTTTCCTTCCCTTACGGGTTTTGCTCAATTGCCCTTTAGAGCTATGTCTATCAGGTCTTACACTCGATCCACAGACTGTCACGACGAGTCCCGCCGCCAAAATATTACGACTGGCGTTGATGTCTCGATCGTGGGTAGTCCCACATTCCGGACAAGACCACTCTCTGATGCTCAACGGCAGCTTATCAATTACAAAACCGCAGTTCCCACACCGTTTACTCGATGGGAAAAAGCGGTCAATCTTTACCAGTTCTCGACCATACCACTGGCATTTATATTCGAGTTGTCGAACCAGTTCACCCCACCCCGCATCACTAATGCTGCGTGCAAGAGAACGGTTTTTAACCATATTGGGCATAGCCAAATCCTCAACCGCAATCACTTGGTTTTCGCGTACCAGTTGAGCTGTCAGCTTATGCAGAAAATCCTTTCTAGAATCAGCAATTTTAGCTTGAATTCTAGCCACAGCAATTCTTGCTTTCTCTCTATTCTTAGAACCTTTTTGTCTTCTAGAAAGAGTCTTTTGTGCTGCTCTAAGTTTTCGGTATTTGTTGTTGAAATGCTTGGGGTTGGTAATTTTTTCCCCGTCGCTGGTAGTAATCAAGCTAGTCAAACCAGCATCCAAACCAATATTTTTAATAGTTGGGTGCAGTGGCTTCACTGTTGGGTCATTAACCAAACATTAACCAAAAAAGAAACAAACCAACGTCCAGAAGGATCGAGCTTGACCGTCACAGTAGACGGGTCACAACTAACGGGAAAATATCTACTCCAAACAATATTCAAAGGTTCTTTGCATTTAGCCAACCACAGTTTGCCGTCCTTGTATTTAAAAGCAGACTTGGTAAACTCTATCGAACCGCCGTGACGTTTTTTCTTAAACCGAGGATACTTAGCTCTTTTACCCCAGAAGTTAGCAAAAGCTTTTTGCAAATGCCGCAAGCATTAGACCTCCAGCAAAAGTCAGAGTAAGTTAGGTAAAATAAAACCAAATTACAATTCGAGTTATGACTTACTCTCAAGTAAAAAATTTAAAACCGACAGAGTTTAAACGGCTTTGTGGAGTATATCCAGAGACGTTTAAAGAGATGGTAAAAGTTCTAGAAGCCGAAAAAGTCTTACAAAAAAAACAGGACGACCAAATAAATTAAGCGCAGAAGACCAAATCTTAATGACTCTTGAATATTGGCGAGAGTATCGCACCTATTTTCATATCGGAACTAGCTGGGGAATAAACGAGACAACGGCTTTACGAATCACCAGAAAAGTAGAAGATATTTTAATGAAATCGGGACTTTTCAATCTGCCTGGGAAAAAAGCTGTTCAACCCCAAAATACAGAAATTGAAATTGTCGTAGTAGATGTAGCAGAACATGAAATAGAAAGACCGAAAAAAACAAAAAGCTTACTACAGTGGTCGGCAAAAGTGTCACACGATAAAATCGCAAGTTTTAGCTGACGCAAAAACGAGACAAATTCTTTGTATTGCTCATGAGAAGGGAAAAAGTCATGATTTTAAGATTTGGAAAAATAGTAAAATAGGAATCGAACAACAGATAGAATGTTTGGCTGATAAAGGATATCAAGGAATTCAGAAACTTCATCCCAACAGTAGAATTCCCAACAAAAAAAGCGCAATCAACAGTTAAGTCTAGAGCAAAAGAAGTTTAATCGTAAGTTAGCAAGTGAAAGGATTGTAATTGAAAATATTCATCGCAGTCTAAAAATATTCAGAATTCTTTCAAGTCGATATCGCAACCGAAGAAGACGGTTTGGGTTGAGATTTAATTTGATTGCTGGCATTTATAATTATGAACTTCTTTCCCACTCCAATTATGCGATCGCGTAACACTTTTGCAGGAGGTCTATTGTTGCAAGGGGACACAGCTGACATTATTATGGAGGACTCGGCATTGCTAAGGGGCTGTGTGCGGAACCACTTCCGCACTTTAAAAGCCCCGTCTTGCCGCTAACCCTCGACGGGTCTAGCGGGAGTCTCCTGCCGAGAAACTAGATGAAAAAAGAGTCAGGGGCATGAAGTTTTTCGCTCATTCTTCGACGCGATAGCCAAATTCTGCCAGTTGTAAGCGGGATTGCCGCCATTTTGGTTCTACTTTAACAAATAGTTTTAGGTAAACATCGCCTGCAATTAACTTTTGGATTTGCTCGCGGGCAGCGACTCCTATTGCCTTGAGCATAGCGCCACCCTTGCCGATTAAAATTCCTTTTTGAGATTCTCGTTCGACATTGATAGCTGCGAGAACGCGGGTAATTTTTGGCGTTTCTTCGACTTGTTCGATGACGACGGCAACTGAGTGAGGGACTTCTTGGCGAGTTAGCAGCAAAATTTGCTCGCGAATCAATTCTCCCATGATGAAGCGTTCGGGGCGATCGGTAATTAAATCGGGCGGATAATAGTAAGGTCCGGGTTCTAAACAATCGACTAAGAGATTTTGCAGCGTTTCTAGTCCTGCCCCCGTCAGTGCAGAAAATTTAGCGACTTTCCAGTTGTGGGATTCGGCGAGGCACGTGTAACTCTCATCGATCGCTCGATAATCTGAAGGTTGTAAGTCGGCTTTGTTGAGTCCTAAAATGACTGGCGTTTTCGTTTTTTCTAGTAGTTCGACGATGTAGCGATCGCCACCTCCCGCCTCGACGGAACTATCTACGACAAATAGTACGACATCGACAGAATTAATAGCATTGATAGCATTTTTGACGAGGACTTTTCCGAGTTCGTGATGGGGTTTATGGATTCCGGGGGTATCGACAAAAATAATTTGCGCTTTCTCGGTGGTGAGAATTCCCTGAAGGCGATTGCGAGTCGTTTGCGCGACGGGCGAAACAATGGCAACTTTGTGCCCGACTAGATGATTCATTAGGGTCGATTTGCCCACGTTGGGACGACCGATGATGCCGACAAATCCAGATTTAAATCCCGGCGGCGGCGTTGGAATGGCTAAAGGGGTTGATTGTTGGTCAAATTCTTCAGAATTCATAATTCAAAGTTCAGAATTCCTAAAACGTATTCGCCTTGATTGACCGATTGATTGGTGGAAATATCGAAGACTAATCCATCGGTTTCTGCGCAAATATCGATCGCGGTTGGCAGGTCTCCACTTTTATTAAAACTTAAGAGTTGATAGAGGCGATCGCCTGCTTTAACAGAAGTTTTCAAGGGAACCCTTTTTTGAATCATGCCTCCTGCGATCGCGTAATAATTTTTAATTTGATGTCTTCTAACTAATTGAATCTCAGTCGAGGCTGGATAGTTAACGGAGTGCCCTGCTAGAGTCAAAATCCCTTTGTAGGCAAGGTAGTTTTTAATTCCCTTTACCCCCACTTCAACAGATTCTGGATTCATTTGCATTCCCGAACCGAGTTCTAACGTCCATGCTTCTAAATCAAATTTAATGGCTTTTCCCAATTTTGTCAGTTGTTTTTCTAAAGCCAACCAAGGTTTCATAAACGCTTCATCAAAAGCATTTCCGTCGTATTCAGTCATTAAGATGCCGTATTCTAAGAAAAAATATTTGGCACTTTCTTCTCGTCCCTGAAAACAGTATAAGTAATCGATTCCTTGGTTGCTCGAACTATGAATGTCGATAACAAAATCGGCATCCAAGCATAAAGATTGTAATTGATATCGATATCGATCTCTGTAGGGAACGCTACTGGGTTTTTGGATTCGTTCTAATTGTTTGGCAAAAGCAGCTTTTTGTTTCTCTAAAAAATTTTTTCTGACTTCTTTGATGTCCAGATTTTTTTGCGTTTTGACAAAAGTTGCTAAATCTTCACATTCTTTTTCATAATCCCAGAAAATACGATTCCAGTCTCTGCCATCGTAACTATTAAATCTTCCGGCTGAAAAAAAGTGACTTCTCTGATTCGTTCCCAAAGGATTGCAGACCGGAACTAACCAAATTTCTCCAGTTATTCGATCTTCATCTAGCTCGGTCAAAAATTCAATAAGTTGATGAATCACTGCATTGCCAACAATTTCAGATCCATGGAGATTGGATTGTATATAAACTTTTTTCCCCGGCTGTTTGCCAATGAATTTATAAACTTGAATAGATAAATTATCGCCCGAAGCGAGTTGCAGCAAATCGATTTGAGAAGTAATAGGAATCATGCTCAAAAGAAAGAAGTGAAATTAAATACAATTTTTTGAGGGGCGAGCCAGCACCGATATAATAAAAATTATTGTACGATCGATAGTTACTTAAATAATTATCAATAACTATTATTTAATTTCGTAAATAGTTGAGAAGACTTAAGTATGAAGAAAATGGCTTCTCCACTCAGCCTGCTGTCTTTATCGACACTTCTTTCTATTTTTCTTCACTTCAATCAGCGATCGCGTCTTCGGAACGCCAGCGTCAGTAGCACAGCAAAACATTCGAGTTAATACCGTTCGCTCGTTGCCAGTACTGAGCGATTATTTCTACTAATTGATGCTGTTATTTCCAGAGAATTTCGGGGAATCCTAAAACTGTAATCGTATTGGTAGCTTCCCCGGAAAGTCCTATGAGTCAAATGCCAATGAAGTTTGACAGCGCTTCTCTAGCAGCGCGAGATTATACGCTGATTATCGATAAAAGCGGCAGTATGTCTACTGTAGAGCGAGCGGGAGGTCAAACGCGATGGGAGGCAGTTCGAGAATCTGCTTTAGCTTTAGCGAGAAAATGCGAGGAGTTCGATGCTGATGGGATGACGGTTTATGTGTTTTCTAGTCGATTCAAGCGCTACGATAACGTAACATCGAGCGACATAGAAAGAATTTTTCAAGAAAATAAGCCAAGCGGCGGTACTAACTTGGTAGCTGTTCTGCAAGACGCAATTAACAACTACTTTCAGCGTAAGGCAACTGGAAAAACAAAACCGTTAGGAGAGATATTTTTAGTCGTTAGCGATGGCGAACCCGACGATCGCATTGCAGTCAGCGAAGTAATTCTCAATGTCACTCGCAAGATGGATCGAGATGAAGAACTCGGTATCTCTTTGATTCAAGTGGGTTGCGATCCTGGAGTAGCTAAATATCTCAAGTCATTGGACGATCTCCTGCAAGGATTGGGAGCAAAATTTGATATTGTCGATACTGTCAGCTTTGATGAAATGGAAAATCTGACGCTGACAGAAGTTTTAATGAACGCGATCGCTGATTGAAATGAGTGAGTATAGAGTTTATTTGCGCGACAGTTTTGCCCAGATCGCGCTTGGTTTGCCAAGGGCATGAGTGCCAATAAGACTGGCAAATACGCAATACGCACAAGTAGCAGCGATCGCCGTAGGGAGAAAATCTAGCTCGATTTTTTGTAGAATGGCAAATACAGCTAGCATCAACAAACCGAGAAGAAGCGGACGGCGCGCGATCTGCCACGGTCGCAGCGAAAAAAGACGATGATTTGTTGCCCAGACATATTGACCGCAGGCAAGGACTTGCATCAAGAGTAAGGAAAGAGCTGCACCGAGTAACTGATACTGAGAAATTAGCGCTATGCTAGCAAAACCGCCCGCGATCGTCGTCACGATTACCTCGCGCAAGTTAACCCGTTCGCATCCATTGGCGACCAACGAATAGCTTAAGGGTCGAACGATCCCAGAGGCAATCAACCCGAAAGAAACGATGTTTAGCGCTATAGTTGCTTCAAGAAAGCCAGTGTTTCCGTAGAGAAAAACGAGTAAATTTCCGCCAATAAATAAAAGTCCGACAATCAAGGGAAACGCCACGGCTAATAAAATTTCCACCAGACCTTCAACCAATTGACGCTGTTTTTGTTGACCCGATGCAATCGTCTGCGACATTCTTGGAAAAGCACTCGTGACAATACTTTGGGAAATAATTTCAAACGGTTGCATCAACTGTATAACACCGCCATACAGACCGACGACAACTTCCCCACCCAGAAGCGATAAAATAAACGTCAGCATTCTTTCTCTAAAAACCGCAATTCCTTCGATTGCTAAAAATACGCGAACCGCATTGCAAGTATCCCAGATAAAGCTCCAATCAATTCGCCACTGAAGTTTGACCGTTCGTGCGAGCAAGCCCCATTGCAGGATGAGGATAGCTACTTCCGAGAGTACCATAATTACTGCAACGGCGTTAATGTCGTAGTCTAGCCTCATTGCCCAAATTGCAGCTAGCACCCGCAAAATATAAAATGGCACCGTACTAAATGCAATAAGGTGCATCCTCTCCTGTGCTTGAAATATAGCTTCTGTAATATTGGAGAGCGAAAAGGGAGCGATCGCCGCTCCGAGAATATAGCAAACCATTGCCGTATCTGACTTGTAGGGAAGAGCAAAAACGACGAGAACCAGCAGTCCATAGGCAACGAGACTAAAAAAAAGCTGCAATAAAGTGCCGCTGGTCAAATAAATCGGCGTTTCTTGGGGATAGCGCGATAGTTCTCGCGTAAACAGGGTTTTAAACCCCTGCGAAGCCAGGGACATAAAGAAAAAATAATAGCTGAAGGCTAGCGTATACTGCCCCAACTGATAGGGACCCAACAAACGCGCGATCGCGGCAAACAGGACAAAAGTCGTGATGCTTTGTGCCAAGCGATTGGATACTATGGCGAGCGAATTACTAAAGAATTTTCTTTTTCCCATTATCAAAGAGAGCAGCGAAGCTAAACTTTGTTTGATTAAAAGGGAAAATGAAAGAAAAATAAAGTATTGGGCTTGTCATTAGAGTTTAATGACACATAGAGAAATGACTGCGCAGCTTCTCAAACTTTCCATTGCGGATCGCTTGCCAAAAGTTTCGTTGCCGCTTCCTTCGAGAGCGGTTTTGAGAAGAAATATCCCTGTCCGTATTCGCAATTTAAGGATTGAAGCGCCCTAACTTGATGGGCGGTTTCTACTCCTTCGGCGATTACGTCAAACTCTAAATTGTGACCCAGCATAATGATAGTACGAACGATTTGAGCGTACTTATAACTTTCTCGATCCTCGTTGAGATGATTGACAAATGACTGGTCGATTTTCAGAGTATCGATGGGAAAGGCATGCAGATTGCTCAGCGATGAATATCCCGTGCCAAAATCATCCAAACTCAATCTGAGTCCGAGTGCTTTTAGCCGCCTAAGCAGTGCTAATCCTTCTTCAAAATCGTTCATCATCAGACTTTCGGTAATTTCTAACTTCAATCGCTCGCGATCGATGGGAATGTCCTCTAAAATTGTCTCGATTTGTTCGACTAAATCGACTTGAGAAAACTGTCGGCGAGAAAGATTGACGCTCATGATTAGAGAGGAATGTTGGGGAAATTGCTCCCGCCAGCAATTCATCTGAAGGCAAGCTTCTTGCAAAATCCACTGACCGATGGAAATAATCAACCCATTTTCTTCGGCGACTGGCACGAACAGTTCGGGAGACACAAAACCTCGCTGAGGAGACTGCCAGCGAATTAGCGCTTCAAAACCGCTAATTTTGAGCGTTTTAAGCGAGACGATCGGTTGATAGTAGAGCTGAAACTCCCGACGGGCGATCGCTCCCCTCATCTCGGTTTCTAATTGCCAGCGCGTCTCTGCCTGAGCGCGCATTCCGGCAGCAAAGATCTGATGGCGAGCTTGACCTAATTCTTTTGCCTGATACATGGCAATATCGGCTTCTCGCAACAGTTCTTCGGCATCGAAATCGCTACCCGTCCGGTTGTAGGCAATGCCGATGCTGACGGTGGTATAAATATCCTGTCCTTGCCATTGAAAGGGATGGGTTAATTCTTTTTGCAGGCGGTCGGCGAGTTGAGTGGCCTCATGTTCGTCGTCGATCGCGCTCAAATAAATAGCAAATTCGTCTCCGCCGACGCGAGCGAGTTGTTGTCCTTTGCTATCAAGCTGTTTTTGCAGGCGCTTGGCTGTATTGCGCAATAGCCAATCGCCAGCTTCTCTTCCCAAACCGTCGTTGATTCGCTTGAAGCGATCGAGATCGAGAAAGAGAATCGCGATCGTGACATTCTGAAACCTTTTCTGACGGTTGATTTGTTCGAGCTTTTGGAGAAAGGCGCGGCGATTGTGCAAACCCGTCAAGGCATCGCGAGAGTTACTGTAAAAAAGTTGATGGACGAGTACGCCAGCACTGGTTGCCATAACTGCGATCGCGGGTGGAACGACCGGAATCCAGTCCGATTGAACGAAGGCAAGATAGCCAACGAGCCACAATCCGCCTGTAGAGATTGCGACAGCTGCGCCAAGATGAAGGGGGTGGTGCAACCGCAAGCCCAACAGTCCTCCTACTAACGACCAGAGCCAGATCCACAGCCATTCTCCCCACTGCGCCCAGAACCAAAACTGGCGTTGATTGTCTAGCACGGTAGCGAGAATTTGACTGACCATTTGCGCGTGGATAACTACCCCCGGCATGAAGTTGTTATTTCTTGCTCCGGCGCTATAGGGAGTAGCGAATTGGTTTTTACCATTCGGCGCTACCGTCCCGACGAGAACGACCTTATCCTCGATCCAAGTGGGATCTACCTTGTTGTTGAGGACATCAGTTAGCGTGACTTGTCGCACGACTTGCTTAGCTGAACGATATTTGAGCAAGGTTTGCCAACCCGATACCTCGGCAGCAGGTATCTGATATCCGCCAGAATTCTCTTGGAGGCGAGGTAAGGAGGTTTTGCCAATTTGCAGCGCGTCGGGCGTGGCTCGAACGCTTAAATTGCCATCTTTGAGGTAGTTTAGGCTTAGCTGCAAGGCAAATGAGTAGAATTTTTCTTTGTCCGATTCGGCATACATTAAATTGCGGCGCAACACGTTATCGTTATCGAGAACGAAGTCGCTAAAACCAACGCGATCGCGACTAACCCCAGGAGGAGGCGAGATGCTTTGACCGTCGCCGTCTTCTAGTTTGGTGACGACAATAACGTTATTGGCTTTTAGTTCCTCAAGGAGTTCCTCGCGACCGGGCGGGTAGGAGATGTTGGGGTAGATATCAAGACCGATCGCTTTTGGTCGCTCTTTTTGCAGCGCACTCAGGAGTCGCGCAATTACTCGATCCGACAGCGGTCTTTTGTTCTGGGAGCAAAGGTCGTCTTCGGTAATACCCACGACTAAAAGGCGCGGATCGGGAGGCAATGGCGGCGATAGCTGCATCATCGAGTCGAACGCGATCAGTTCCGTTCCTTGCAGGATGCCGGCTTGCCTGATTCCTATGACTAAACCCGCGATCGATAAACTTGCCAATAGCGCAGAGGAAGTGGGAATGACAGACGAACTGGCGAGTTTACGAGCGTTTCGCTGAGAGTTGGCAGCAGCAGATAGCAGAGAACGAATTGTCCGAGAGAGTTTAGCTATCACAAATTTAAATTATAAAATACAAATCTAAAAAACTCTATTTATAGGGATTTTAAGTTAATAAAAATGCAAATTAAATGAGTAAATGAAAAATGGGCAAGGAAGGAAACGAGACTGAAATGAATTTCTGCGAGCAAGCAATCGATTAAATCGACCTCTTTTATCAAGCATTAAATACATACATAACTAGATTAATAGATGAGGTAACTCGAATATGCTAAGGCGGATGCAACTCAAAAAAAAATTTTCGCGATCGCAACTTGGGCATCACTTTGAGGGTGGGAGGAAGTTCTCCTCACTCTTCCCACACTCCCCACATTTCCCTATGCGTCGAGAGCAGGGGGAGAAAAAGCTTGATTTTAAAACATGAAACTTTAATATTCGCTATACAGTCAATAACCTCTAAAAGAAGAGTTTTTCGATAATAGCAAAAAACATAATATGCTGTTTTCATGATTAGAACAGCCGAAGGTCAAGTTAATTTAAAGGCGCTGGAGGAGCTACTGCAAAAACGTCTGAACTCGGAGTCTTCAGCTAACCCTCCCCTACAGATTTACTGCGTCCTGAAAGAGGAAACCCCCATCGTTCTCATTCGCTGCCCGGAGTCCGTTATCCCCTATCCCAAGCAAATTTTTTCGCTGCTAAGACAAGCTCTGCAAGAGGAACGAATCTGGGAAAATTCCCCCATCTCGATGTATCTGATCTGGCAAGACCAAGAACGATCTGAGATTTTTGATCGTTGGCTTGCCGATTGGCAACCGAGAAAGGCAATTGGCGATCGCGACGAGTCTTCTTTGGAGTCGAAGAACTTGCAAAAAAGAGAAACGAAAAGAAAATCTGGGTTGCTAGCGGGAACTGGCATCGGGATCGTTTTGCTGCTTGGCGGTTGGTATGTCTTGACTCGTCCTTGCGCGATCGGCGACTGTCCGGCAATCGATCGCTCGGCTTTGAGTGAGGTCAAACTTTCCGCCTCAAACCAAGATATCTTAGAGGCGCGACAGCAATTGGAACGAACCATCAAAACATTACAAGCAATTCCTGGGTGGTCGAGGCATCGCAGGCAAGCAGAAATATTGCTGGCAGATTACCACAAACAATTGGCAAGTTTAACAAAAATTACAGCAGCGATCGCGACGACAGAGCAAGCCACTTCTCTAGCGCAAAATTTTTCTTACCCTAACTGGGAAGAAATTCGACAGCTTTGCCAAAAAGCGATCGCCTCCCTGCAACAAGTGCCGCCAGAAAGTCAATGGTACGCGATCGCGCAAGCCAGAAAGCGAGATTATCAGAAAAAACTCGCTGGAATCGAGCAGAGACAGCAAGCACAATCCCAAGCCAATACTAGCTTGAGAATGGCTCAAGAAACTGCAAAATTGGCGCGAATACGTCAAAAAGACGCTCAATCCCCAGCAGACTGGCAGCTAGTTCTCGCCACTTGGCAAACCTCAGTAAGGCGGCTGCGAGAAATTTCTCCCCAAACCAACACCTATCAACAGGCACAAAGACTTCTAGCTATCTATACCCCGCAACTGATAGCAGTCCAAACCCGCTACAAGCAGGAGCAGTCTGCGGCGAGTTCCTATCAAAAAGCAATAGAACAAGCCAAACTGGCAACAGATGCCGAAGCGAATGCTCGTTGGTCGGCTGCCGCATCCAACTGGCGCAGCGCTCTAATTTACATTAAACAAGTTCCGCGCAATACCTTTCAATATCGCCAAGCCGAACCCTTAATGGCTATCTATACCGTAGCGTTCGATCGCGCGGCTCGCCTCCAACAAACCGAGAGCATTCTTCAACAAATTTGCCTGCCCGACAACAAGATCTGTAACTGGGCGACCGCCGATAGCGCTATCAAAATTAACCTAACTTCTAGCTACATACAGAGAGTCTGGGAGACGGCGATTCAGGCACAAGCTAGCGCCAATTGGCAAGTACAAGTCGAGTTGCTCGATCGCATTGCCACCCTAGAGAAAAGTTTACAAAGCTTGAGCAATCATTTCGGCAAACGAGTGGAAGTTTATAATGCAGATGGAAGGTTAATGATAGTTTATCAACCGAGCAAGTAAGCGAATATTTAACCAATTGTCGCTAAAATAAAAGACTTGAAAATAGCCATCGCCGCCTTGTTTCCAAATTAGTAACCGCCAAGCCACAACAGTTTCGCCGTATTAAGCTATAGTTATGGGTTCGAGCGCGAACGCACCTCTATCGACTCCCAAACGGGAGGATTTGCCACTTTCACAAGAGCCAGATGCCCAACAGTTGGACAATATTAAAGCTCATTTAGACATTATATTAATGGCTCTAGAGGCTCTGACTAAGATCGGCTCGGAGGAAGTACTCAAAGCAGCCCAAGAGCTAAAATTGGAATCAATTATCGCCGATCGCGTCGAACTGTGGCGCTTGCGCCAGTCGAATCCATTGCGCAAGAGTTCGGGCGGGCGAAAAAAACTGGATGTAGAAGAAGCGCGATCGCTCGTTCTGATTATCTGCTACCTTGCTAGGGGGCACCACGAATTAATTCGTCGCGCGGTAACGTTACTAGAGCAAATCACCGAACAAAATAAAGCTCCCCATCAAACCGCCCTGCTAGGAGATTATTTAGATGCCTTTACCAATAGCTATCAGGAACGTATGGAAGATGGAGAACAAATCTCAACCGAACAACTGTCTCGCCTAGCCCTCAAACTGCTAATCGATTTACTCTTCTATAGTGCAGTCAACGGTCATCGCCGTCTGTGGCTAGCTTTGCTCGATTCGGCACGATCGTGAAATTTGAATTTTAGATTTTTGATTTTTGAAGATTAAAGTCTAGATCAGGAAACAAAGAAACCTAATTTTGCCGTTCCCCAGACTCGTCAGTCAATCATGAAAGTACTTTCCGATTCTCTCATCCGACGATATACGCCTCCAACTTGCACGCTAGAGATTTGGGCAAAACGTTCTCCCCTCTCTTTTTGGAGCGAGCGTCAGTTAGTCAAAGAATTGCGCTTTGAACTGCGCTTTGACGATCCGAGATTGCCGACAGAAGAGCAGATCTCGACTCGTGGCGATCGCGCTCAAATTCAACAGCTTGGCGATGTTGTTGGCAACTACATACAAAACTTTCTCCGGCAGACATCCTTTCAAATTCCCGTAGCGGTGGAGACGCTAACGCTTCCCTCTACTTATTCGCCAGAAGCGCGTGCCAACGAGCCGATGGCTTCGCCCGCTCGCCCTGAGGGCGAGCATAACCGATCGGTTCCTTTTCCTTCCTCTCCCGCACTCAAGCCCAAGGGATTGCTCTCGCACGAACTTTCTTTCGGTTCGCTAGCGGTAAATTCCTCAAAACCCGCCATTGAACTGAGCGTTTCTCAATTATTCGACCTCGCCGAAGCCCTAGAGCAATTCAGCGCGGAAATAGATACTTTACCCGCGCTCGACAAAATTAAAAAGCGAAAAAAAACTGTTATCTGGGCAAGTACGGCAACAGTAGCCTTGTTGGCTGTTGGCACAGCGATCGTCGGCACAAGAATTTTTCAAGCCTCCGAGCGACAAGCCGCCGATATTGCAGCTTCTCAAAGAGAGGCAGATTCAAAGCGAGATCCTCAATCAAACCTTGGAGAGGCTATCCCTCCCGTTCCTGTGGCACCGACGGACGAGCCAATTCCCTCTCCAACCATGCCCCCATCGCTAAAAAATCGCGAAACCCTACCGCCACCTCCATCGGTTAGCGAACCGACAAATTCTTCTCGCCGGACTTCCGTACCTCCAGTCCTGCCTCCCCCTCCCCAATCTCCCTCACCTTCTGCCAACGCTAAGCCAGCTTCGCCCAAACAATCGACGACTGCAGTTAGTCCCGAATCTCCCAAGAAAGCACAACCTAGCTCTAGCGCTCCATCCCAGCCTCCCACTACCGCCCCAAATGGAGAGCTTAACCTACCGACATTGCCATCGCTCCAATCCGAGCCTTCCTCTGCCAATGGGCAAACCCAATCGGTTTCTCCTTCAAAACCGGAAGCAGGCAATACCGCACCTGCTAGCACGCCAAATCCAACAGCCTATGCTCCCTCGGCAGCAGCCCCCCCTGCCTCTTCCCAAGCCACGCAGAACCTGCTCGATACCATCCCCCAAGTTGCAGAAGTCAGACAGTATTTTCAAGAGCGTTGGAAAGCTCCAGAGGGCTTAAATCAGAGGTTAGAGTATCGCTTGATGCTCGATCGCGAAGGCGCGATCGCTCGTATCGTTCCTCTCGGACGCGCTGCCAATATCTATCTCGATCGCACCCAGATGCCGCTGATGGGAACTCCCTTTGTCTCTCCGCTTGAGACGAACGAACGAGCAACGATTCGTCTGGTTCTCAATCCCGACGGAAGCGTGAAAACATTTTTAGAGGAGTAGAATCAGAAAAACCCTCTCATCGAGAGGGCTTTGGCATTTCTAGATAGCTGAGTGACTGGCTTATTAAAATAGAACTGAGTACTTTAGGCTGAAGCTGGGCTATCGGACTGAGGCAAGTTAGAACGCCAATTTAACGATAGCATTACGCGCGAAATGCCAGTGACGATAACGCTAGCACCTACGAGCGTTCCCAGTAGCCAAGGAGCATTGAAAGGCCACTCAAACCAAATTATTCCGCCCAGCACTAAGGTAATGATGCTATTACCCAGCGCCCAAGTCCAATTTTGTTGTCCCCGCAGCCTGAATGCTAGGATTAGCTCGAATACTCCTTCAGTTAGTAAAAAGCTAGCTAGCAACAGGGTCAGCGTCAGGACACCCGTGAGAGGATAAACAAAAAGCATCACGCCCGTTGCAATATAAAGAATGCTCAACAACAGCTTCCAGATAAAGCCACCGCGATCGCGGGTTTGGAACGCATAGAATAGCTTAGCCACCCCTGCCGAAGTAAGAAGCAATGCAATCCAACTCTCAACGACAATCGTCGAGATATTAGGTAGGGCAATACCAATAATCCCTAAACCAATTAGAAGAATGCCAATCCAAAGCGTCCCTTTGTTCTCCCCCTTTACATCGCCAGAAACGTTAGTTGTCAAGATTAATTCGTCGATCTTCAACTATTATTCTCACTTCTGCTCCACACCGATCTAGTCTAGATTCGCTCGCCGCTTTGTAAGGCTTGAAATGCGAGTAACGCTAAGGCGGCTACGCCCGCGATCGCTCCCCACTTCAGTGCCGGATTCTTATCCAACCCATCTAAAAGGCTTGGTACGACCTGTTGACTAAAGTCTCCGTCCACTCTCGTTTAGTCTGGAACGGGATCGTACAGGTTGTTCGGTGCCTCCTCCGACTTAGCATCTGCCCTAAGATAGGACTGAGATCGAATAGGCTCTAACTGAAGTGCGGTAAGAAGTTGATAGCGTCTAAATGGAGACTCTTTCTAGCTCAAATTATCCGATCTAGCTTTTCTCTTTCTAAGTAAGGTACAGCCTAACTTCTGCATCCCCCCTTAATCCCCCCAATCCCCCCAATCCCCCCCAAAGACAGGGGGACAAGTCGTTGTCCCTTTAGGCTGTCCCCCCTTCTCAAGGGGGGTAGGGGGGATCGCCTTCTGCCTTAAAACTATCAGTTATGTACCTTACTAAAAGAGAACTGCTATATGCGTTTATTGATACTTACGATGCTATTTTTCAATAACTGCATAGAATTTATTCAATGGTTTTATATATACCCAACCAATTTGTTCCGGGTCTTTGGTCATGCTCCACTGAGTAAAATTAGGCTTGGAGCGCCAAATCGCGATCGCTCTTGAAGATACCCCTAAACGCCTAGCTAGTTCTCTATGACTTATCCCGATCCTCTTACGAGCCGGAGTAAAATTAGGCTTAATCGAATCGTTTTCCGCTGATTTTACAGAGGATACAATAGAGACTGATTCCTCCTCAAACGCAGCTACTGCAACTTCTTTCGATGCGGAGGCGGGTTCGCTAGCAGTCGAACTGGTTATTAACTCCTCAGAGGAAACTGCCAAGTCTTCTGAGGGTGTGGGGATTGGTTCGCTAGCAGTCGAACTGGTTATTAACTCCTCAGAGGCATCCGCCAAGTCTTCTGAGGGTGTGGGAATTGGTTCGCTAGCAGTCGAACTGATTACTAACTCCTCAGAGGCATCCGCCAAGTCTTCTGAGGGTGTGGGGATTGGTTCGCTATCGGTGGAACTGATTATTTCATCTGGCAAAGATTCTATTTGTTCGCTATGGTTCAAAGAGTCTATTTTATGACTCTCGGACTCGTTAGGCGACTCAGACGCGGTTTCCAGGGCGATTTCTTCAGAGTGCAAGTCTTGCTGTTGCGAGTCTAACTTGTGCAAGACCGAGTTTTCTGGGGTAGATTCAGCCTCAAGCGTTGATGGTGCGTTTGTAGGATCTAAGCAAGCGATCGCAGCTAACAGTCTGCTTTCGGCTTCGCTTGCGGCGATCCTCCGCTTTGCATAGGTAATTACTAGGGAACTAGCTACAGGATTAACCCGAACGCTAGTGATGAAATTCAATTCCTTTACCTTGTTTTCAATTTCACTAGCATAAGTCGGGTCATTTTTCAGACGTGGAATGCGCAACCGCAAACGCCCTGCGAAGGCGTTGATCACCTCAATTTCCATCGGCACTAAGACTACTAATTCCTATTTACGAGTATATCTGAAGCTAAGTTTAAGAGAGCTAAGGTTAAGTTCTATAAATTAAGATGTATTGTGCGATCGATTTACGTTGCTAATATTGCGTAAGGTGTTTAGCGATCGCGATTCTCTACTTTTGCCACTCTTGTTAACAACTCCAAGGCATTTTGATAGCCAGCGAGATCTCCTTGCCGTTCGCAGAGTTGGGCAGATGTCTGTAAATCTTGAATCGCTGCCTGCTTATCCCCTCGTCGGTAGCACAGAAGACCTCGATTTCCATAAGCCATGGCATCATTGGGATCGAGGGAAATGACCCGATCGAAATCTGCTTCAGCCAACTCCCACTGTTGTCGGTCGGCGTAAAGAAGACCCCGATTGCTGTAAGCCCCATCATAATTGGGATTGAGTTCTATGGCTTGATTGTAATCGGCTAGCGCTAAATCCCATTTTTGTAGGTTGTAGTAGACAAAACCCCGAATTATTGTAAGCTAAAGCAGAATTGGGGTTGAGGACAATGGCTTGGCTAACACGGGCTAGAGCTAATTCCCACTGTTGCTGGTTATCATCCGACATTTTGAATTTATCTCCAACCCTAACGTCAGTTTAATTTTTCTCCCTCGGCGATCGCGAGCTAGACAAATCTTTATAAACTATTGTGCGGAAAGTATTGACTCTCTACTGCGCGATCGCTAACTTTATATACTATTAAGTTAATGCGATCGCTCGCAGCCAATCTTTGGCAACGCGGCATTTAGCACTTAAGAACGTCAGCTTCTCACACCAAGTTACAGTCAAAAATCTAACTTTAGTTAGTAGTAGTTGGCTAACAGCTTTCTTTAAGGTTTTACCCGGACGAAAGCCACCCCAGCATTGGCGAGATAGCAAAGATGACTAATTCTTCCCAAAACCCGCCGCCAGAGCCAAACCAGCGCCGAAATCTTTGGGCTAGCGTGCTTCGGATAACCAGACATCCGGCTACGCTAGTAATCGGAGTCTCTGTAGTTGCGATCGCAGCCGTTGGTTATGCTGCGGCTAGATATTTTATTTATCAGCAATTATCTCCGTTACTGGAGGCAGAACTCAGTAAGTTGCTCAAACGTCCCGTCGATGTCGGCGAGGTGGAAAGCCTTGCTTGGACGCTCAATCGCGTTCGCATTGGCGCTTCTTCCCTTCCTGCCACCGCAAGCGATCGCGATCGCCTCTCGCTACAATCGATAGAAGTTGGCTTTAATCCTTTTCCCTTACTACTGGGACAGCCTCTCCCAATAGAAATCGCGATCGACGATCCGAATATCTATCTCGACCAAGATAAAACAGGAAGATGGATTGACCTTGAATTAGAGCAAAGAGAAGCCCAAGAACTGCCCATCGATCTCGATATCAACGTTCGCATTCGAGATGGCGATATTGCCCTTCGTCCCTACGGAGCGACTCGCCCGGTTCCCATTCAACTCAATGGCGGCGCAAGATATATCGACGGTGAAAAACGTGAGATTAGCTATGGTGTGGATGCTACCGTCCTCAACAGCCAAGTCAATGCAAAAGGCAAAACAGTCATTGAGACGGGAAAAACTCAAGTCGAACTTGCCGTCGAAAAATTAGCCCTGGCTGAATTAGTCTCCCTTATCCCCAACTCGCCCGTCAAACTCAACAGAGGGAATTTTGATACCAACTTAAACGTCAGTTTACCATCCTTTGATAGGGTAGAAAAGACTCGCGGGCAAGGCAATCTTAACCTCCAACAAATCGAAGCCAAGATCGAATCGATCGAAGCTCCCGTTCGAGCCGATCTCGCTCTTAGCCTGCAAGGGCAAAAAGTCTTCATCGAAGAAGCTAGAGCCAGTATCGACAAGGTCGTCGATACCCGCATCGTCGGTGAAGTCGATTGGGAAAAAGGCTTGAATCTTAATGTTAGAGTCAACCCCGTCGATCTTTCCAGTCTCTTAAGGACGATATCGGTTACTGCGCCAGTGAGAGTGGATGGAGAATTGCAAGCCAATTTACAACTGAGAGGAGCAGTCGAAAATCCCTTGGTGACAGGGACGATTAGCAATACTAAATCGCTTGAGATCGATAAAACTCGAATCAGGCAGATCGATGCGAATTTTCAAGTCGATTTAGACAAAATTGTCCTCCAGAGTTTGCAAATTCAACCCAGCGCAGGCGGACAAATTCTCGCGCATGGCACAATTGAAACCAGCATTCGCAAAGCATTAGAAGACAACCAATCCATCGATGTTGCCAAGATGCCCTTAAGCTTGAATCTCAGGGCACAATTACCAACGCGAGAAGTCTTGGCTCCTTACTATCGCTTGCCCAAAAATGCGACTATCGGCAGGCTGACTGCCCAAGCTCAAGTGCGCGGAACTTTTGAGGAGCCAGTCGCCTTTCTCAAATGGCAAGCTCCCAGGGCAACCACTCCTAACGTTGACATAGCTGGAAGGGGAGAAGTCCTTCTCATCGGAAAAAATATCTTGGTTCGCAATACCGTCCTTTGGACTGATGAAGGACAGGCTGTTGTCAAGGGCAGGGGCAATCTCGACAGCAAAAAATGGCAAGCTGTCGCTAGGGCGAACGCTATCTCGCTAGCCCCTTTCCTGTCGCCAATTTGTGCCGAAAATCCTTCTACCTACTGCTCATATGCCGTCTCGACGAACCCGAATTTAGAAACTGCCAATGTCTTGTTGTCAGGGCGCTTGGATTCTTTCGATCCCGCTACACTAGAAGGAGTTGCCGCCTTGACGGTGCGAGCCGAAAAGGGCTTAGTTGCTATCAGAAGCGAATTATCAAAGGGCGCGATCGCGGCTTCTGTCGTTGCGTCTCAAATTTCTCTCAATCCTTTTCTGTCCAACCTAGCCGCTCCCGTTAATATAAGGCAAACGAGAGTAAATCTCTCCGGTTCGCTCAAAGATTTATTGCAAGGTTCGACCATTGCGGCGAGAAATTTTCAAGCCGATGTTGATGCCCTGCTCGACGTCGCTGATGGCGAAATAGTTGCTTCGGGCAAGCTAGAAGACGGTCTCTTAGAAGCCGTCGCTACAACGGGGCAAATCTCCCTGACGAAATTACTCCCCAATTTGGGGTTTTCGACTCAAGTCAGAAGAGGTCAAATTAATTTGACGGGAAACTTAGCTGCTTTAGTAGCTTCGCTGGATTCTAACCCCGATGTTAGTAGCTTCAAGGCAACGGCAGATGCTCGCTTAGCCGTCGCCAACGGGATCGTGGCGGTTGCCGCTCGATTGAATAATAATCTGTGGCAAACTGATATTCTGGCTAATAATCTCAATACATCGCAAATTCTCGATCGCATCCAACCCAATTTCAAACAACAAAACCTTGCCAATCTCGATGGTCTAGTAAGCCTCTCTGGTAGGATTGCACCTCTGTTCCAAGATCGGGCATCTCTCCCCGTCAAAGCTGAAACCATTGCGCTGCGCCTGCGAGATCGAACCCTCAATCTCAATGCCGATGGAATGATTCTCGTCTCCAATCCCTTCTCCGCTCCCGATCTTGCCAGCAACTTAAATGTTAAAGCCAATTCCGACCTCGATCGCCTGCCGCTGACGGAATTAATCGCCCTCGTTCCAGTTAGACGGTCATTTTTACCGCAGAGATTGGATGTCACGGGAGACGGTCAATTTCAAGGTCGTCTGGCGGGCAAGAACTTACTTAGCGCACCGACGGCACCGGGCAATTTTCTCCTCGCGGGCAATTTAAGACTAGAAGACTTTACCCTCAACGACAGATCCTTCGACCCCGTTTTAAGCGGGCCCGTTACCGTTGCCCCAGGACGGGAAATCGCCCTCAATTT
This sequence comes from Pleurocapsa sp. PCC 7327, assembly GCF_000317025.1. NCBI lineage: Bacteria > Bacillati > Cyanobacteriota > Cyanophyceae > Pleurocapsales > Pleurocapsaceae > Pleurocapsa > Pleurocapsa sp. PCC 7327. The sequence goes on from NC_019689.1 coordinate 1,971,362, forward strand.
GCAAGGCGAAGACGATACGATCGCTGCCAACCTAGATCCTTGCACTCGTCGCAACTGTCCCGCTCCTTATTGGGTATCTTTCTGGGAAGTGCGACAAACCACGGAAGGTCTGCCTGAAATTGTCTCCCATGGGAGACAAATTGGCGATCGCTTGGTCGCCCAAGTGGAAAACTTCCCCCTCGAACTTTTAAGTATTGCACCTGCTGAGGACTACGGAATTCTGGGAACGATTGAGGGACAATTGAGCGCCAATCTCGACTTCAATCTCTTTACGCTGACTGGTAGAGGCGATATCGCGATCGACCGCCCCCGCATCGGCAACCGCCAAGGCAGAGCCTTCAATGCCAGCTTTACCTATGAAAATAACATCGCCCAACTCAATAGCGCCGTCTTGCAGCTCGACAAAAGCCGCTACGAGGGACAAGGAGCCATCAACCTCGCGTCGGGAGCCATTAGAGGAAGGCTGAAAGCCGAAGAAGGCTACATGGAAGATGTTTTGGGTGCCCTACAAATCTACGACCTTCCGACCCTAGTAAGCTTCCTGCAATTTCAGAAACCCGACTACGCGGCAGCCGAGCAAGTTCAACCCGAATCTAGGGGCAATGCCAATGCTTCGATAGCCGAGCAAGTCAATCGGCTGTGGGCGATCGATAAGAAGATTCGAAAACTCGTCGCCCAAAGAGAAGCGGGCGGAGTTCCCACCGAGTTAAATATTCGCGGAGCCTTTGACACGACGATTACTGTAGATGGAACGCTCCAGAATCCCCAAATCAACTTTCAATTCCAGGGAAATAACTGGGAATGGCATCCCCAACCGACCTTTGCCACGATAGTCGAACCCTTGGGATTAGTTACGGCAGATACGCAGATAATTCCCATCGATAACATCGTCCTTCAGGGCAGCCTGCAAAATGGCATAGTTCGGGTAGAACCAGCAAGAGTTCAAATCAGAGACTCGATCGCGTCTTTTGCAGGAGGGTTTATCCCTGCCACCCAAAGCCTACAACCGTCAGAATTGGTCGTCGAAAATTTATCGGTCGATACGGTTAATAGTTTCATTCAGCTTCCCGCAGATATCGCGGGCAACCTCAAGGCAAGAGCAGCTTTGTCGGGTAACTTGCTCGCTCCGAAGATTCAGGGAGAGTATCGCTTCACCGATGCTTCGTTTGGCGGTCGGCTTATCGAGCGCACTCTGGCAGGCAATTTTAACTATGTCAATTCCCGCCTGGAATTCCGTACCACCGATGACTCGGCAATCCAGCTCTATGCAAGCGTTCCCTATCCAACCGCGCCAGAAACCAACGATCGCGTCGCGATCGATCTCAAGCTGGGCACGGCAGCTCTTTCATTAATGGAAATCTTCACCCAGGGACAGGTATCCTGGTTGGGTGGAGAAGGAGAAGTGGCGCTACAAGCCAGCGGACGACTGGATTTGAGCGAAGGGTTCAGGATGTACGACTTGACGGCTAACGGTCGAGCGCTCCTCCAAGATGCCACACTTAGGAGTGCGGCTTTACCAGAGCCGCTGAATGTCAACGCTCAGATCGCGCTCGATAACCAACTCCTGAGAGTCGAGCAGTTAGAGGGAACCTTTGCCCAAAGCAGACTGACGGCGGCTGGAGTTCTGCCCCTCTTTACTCCCCTCAGTCGCCAAGATCCCAATGCAGCCAATCCCCTGACAATCGCGATCGAGCAAGGACAAATCGATTTAGAAAATCTCTACCGAGGGGGAATCGATGGCAGAGTAACGGTAACAGGTGCAGCGATTGTGCCCCTAATTTCAGGACGAGTGCGCTTGAGCGACGGTCAAGTCTTCGTCCCGCAACAACAGGCGGCAAACAATACTCAAGCCATTCCCATCGTCAGGCAACCCGCTTCCCCTCCTCGCAGGAACGATGTCGCGCTTTTTGTGCCGAGACTCGACAATTTGCAAGTTGCTCTAGAAAGATTGTCGGTGGATGCGCCTTTGTATCGGTTTGATTTTGGCGGTGCTTTAGCGCTGAGCGGTCCCGTTAACGATCTCAACAACTTGCAGCCCCAGGGAACTATTACCTTAAACCGAGGAAGGGTTAGTTTTTTGGAAACTCGCTTTCTCTTGGATCGCCGCTATCGCAATGTTATCGTCTTCAATAGACGACGAGGTTTGCTCGACCCAGACCTCGATCTGAGAATGAGAACCATCGTCTCCGATTTTCCCAACGCTAGGCAACAGCGCACCGATTTCAGCAACGAGATTCCCGACGATAATCTCAGCAGAGTCAGAAGAATTGATATCACTCTAAGCGTAGAAGGGCAGCTCAGTCAGTTGGTGCCCGGTTTGGGCAGAAATATCGCTGAAGTTTGCCAAATACAACCCGCTTCCCTGCCGCCGATTCCTGGGCAGAGAACCCTCTCCCAACAAGAGTTACAACGCCTACAAACCTGCCTACAAGCGATCGCTGCCAGAGGTCAGTCGAACGCGCAGTTGCTCAGCAATCCTGCCGTAGATTTGTCTAGCAATCCTAGCCGAACTGATGGGGAAATCGTCCGTCTCTTGGGCGAACAGTTCTTTTCCGTGGCAGAGGTTCTACAAAACCTAAACACCGATCAGCTTTTGGAGTACGGTTTGATTCAACTCGCATTGCCTATGGCATTACAGGGAGTTGTTTACGATGTCGAAAATACAGTAGGAAACCTAGTGGGTTCCTCAGATCTGCGCCTTTTCCCCCTCATACAAACCAGTTATCGAGTAAGCGAAGATTCATTTGTCGGCGTTTCCTACGATTATACGTTCAATGAGTTTAAAGTCGAGTATCAAACGCGATTTTAGAATTGGGCTACTAACTTTTCTCTATCTGGTAGGCTAACTATTATCATCCCAATCTTTTTTGTCATGGTTTTGGGAATCCTATCAATTTTCTAGTGTGCCTAGTAGCTATGTTAATCCATACAACTCCCCGCCTTTCTTTTCCTCGTCCCCTAGTCTATGCCACTTACCGAGACAAGTTAATCGAGCTGGTGCCTTACCTGCCCAACGTGCGTTTTCTCAAAATCAAGTCCCGCTCTGAAGCAGAAGGGCAAGTTTACAGCGTCAACGAGTGGCACGCTGGCGGACAAATTCCCCCGTTATTAAGGGCTTGGCTGGGTGAAGAGCTTCTCTCATGGACAGAATACGATATCTGGAATGAGTCTGACTTTACTGTAGAGTGGCGGATTGAAACCCATGCTTTCACTGAAGCCGTTCGCTGTTCGGGAAAAAATCTTTTTCTCGAAGAGAACGGCACGACGCTTATTGAAAGCCGGGGCGAACTGAAGATTGACCAAGAAAAACTCAAGGCAGTGCCAAAGATCTTCAGAGGTCAAGTGACGCGAGCTGTCGAAAAGTTCTTAGCCAGTAAGATCGAACCTAACTTGTTGCAGATGGCTGAGGGAGTGAGTCACTATCTGGCACAACAATCTTTGGGCTAGATGAGGTTTGAGCAATGCCCGCCTTCTAGTTTTTAAGCAGGTTTATTCGCTAATCTGGAAATTAGCAAGTCATTCGAGGAATATGGACATCAAAGACGGTTTCGTCGGCACGGTTGGCAATACGCCCCTGATTCGGTTAAACAGCTTCAGCGAAGAAACTGGGTGTGAAATCTTAGGAAAAGCAGAATTTCTCAATCCGGGTGGCTCGGTGAAGGATAGAGCTGCCTTGTACATTATCAAGGATGCGGAAGAAAAAGGGAAGCTAAAACCGGGAGGGACAGTTGTAGAAGGAACGGCTGGCAATACGGGGATTGGATTAGCTCATATTTGCAACGCCAAGGGCTATAAATGCCTCATTATTATTCCCGATACCCAGTCGCAAGAGAAAATCGACCTGTTGAGAACCCTGGGGGCAGAGGTTCGCACCGTACCGGCCGTTCCCTACCGAGATCCTAATAATTATGTCAAACTGTCGGGACGCTTGGCGCAGGAGATGGAAAATGCGATCTGGGCAAATCAATTCGACAATCTAGCCAATCGACGAGCGCACTACGAAACGACCGGACCGGAAATTTGGGCGCAAACCGATGGCAAAATCGATGCCTGGGTGGCTGCGACGGGAACTGGCGGCACTTATGCAGGGGTTTCTCTGTTTTTAAAGGAGAAGAACCCCGATATTAAATGTATCGTAGCCGATCCGATGGGCAGCGGTCTTTACAGTTACGTCAAGACTGGAGAAATTCATGTTGAAGGGAGTTCGATTACAGAAGGAATTGGCAATAGTCGCATCACTGCTAATATGGAAGGCGCTCCCATTGACGATGCAATTCAAATAGACGATAAAGAAGCGGTACGGGTAATTTACCAACTTCTGTACGAAGACGGTTTATTTATGGGCGGTTCCGTAGGGATTAACGTGGGAGCAGCGGTAGCCTTAGCCAAACAGATGGGACCCGGACATACGCTCGTTACCGTTCTGTGTGATGGTGGGGCTAGATATCAGTCTCGCTTGTTTAATCAAGAGTGGCTAGCGGCTAGAGGACTTTTGCCGGAACATTGGCAAGTTAAATAATTGCGATCGCGCCTGATATCCAATTGGGAATTAAAGAGGTCTTATGTAGTGCGATCGCAACGCTCGCCAATCATTCCCAAAAAGCGACTCCTGTTGGTCGCATATGACATACCTATTTTAGGATGCTCGCCTATACTTGTTCTTTGCTGTCAAACAATTCTTTGATTCGTTTTTCTATCTCTTCGGTTGATACATCCTCTTGGTGAGTTGCAATCCACCAATGATTTCCAGTTGGATCTTTCACCCCCGCACTGCGATCGCCCCAGAATTCATCTTTTGGTACCATCATTGAAGTCCCACCGGCTTTTAGGGCATTCTCATAAGTTGCGTCGGTATTTTCAACATACAGGTAAATAAAACTCGACATTGGCTTGCACTCCCCTCTTGCTTCGCTCACCATAATTACTGAGTCGCCAATTCTAACCTCAGCGTGCATGATGCCGCCTTCTGGGTGTAAGATACGACAAATTTCCTTTGCTTCAAACCCTTGCTCAAGAAACTCGATTAAGGTTGCAGATCCTTGCACGACAAGGTAAGGCGTAACAGTACCATAACCTTCAGGAATTGGTTTGACTGCCATTATCGTTGTCTCCTTGGAATGAGAATAAATGAATTATAGTACAAATGAACTAAAAAATCTACAATTGTTTTACGAACGTTAATGAGATTCATAGTTGACCTCCTCACAATTAATTCAAGCTGTGCTTCAACTGCATCTATATGGTCTTTAGCGATCGCTACTTCAGAAGCTAGTGGAAATAGGTAGTGCTTGTAGAGCGTCGCACGCCAATGTAGTGCTTTGTCTTACCTTTTTACCAGTTGAGCGATTTTGGCACGAGCAGACGCGATCGCATCTGCTAACTTCTGTCCGCCGTACTCGTCGTTTTCAACCTCAATCAATGTAATGTCTGTAATGCCTATGAAACCAAAAATTGTTGCCAAATAAGGAGTTTGATAATTCATGGTCTCGTATTGTCCACCTACACCAAAACCAGAACCACCTCTTGCTGCGATGATAAACATTTTCTTACCCAGTACGAGCGGTTTGTAGGGGTTTTCAGAATCCTCTGGTTCAAAGGCAAATGTCCGCCCAATCCGGACAATTTGGTCGATATAAGCCTTTAATGTACTGGGAATGCTGAAATTGTACATAGGAACGCCAATGACGTAGAGATCGGCAGCTAAGAATTCGTCCACTAGGCGATCGCTGATGCGAATTGCTTCCTGGAGTTGAGGAGTTCGTTGTTCTGGTGGTGTATAGGCTGCTGCGATCCAGGGTTCATCGACATGAGGAACGGGATTGCGAGCAATATCCCGATAGGTGACAGTATCGTTTGGATGGGCTTGCTTCCATTGCTCGACAAACTCTCTGGTCATGCGGCGAGAGTGCGAGCGATCGCCGCGCGGACTAGAATCAATGTGCAATAGATGTGCCATACTTCCTCCCAAACAATTACCCTTCCAGCTTAGGCAAACGATTCAGATCTAACTATCTGATTTTTGTGCAACTATCAAAATCTTGCGGTCAGTTTTCAGCATGCTCGGTGGGAACCATCCGAAAGCGAATACAATCGGAACTAGACGAGTTGGGTTTGCATCATGAAACCTTCAGCCAACGACCAAATTGAAACGACCTGCTTGCCCATTTTGTCGAGTCGAAACCAGGGTTGGGAGAATATTTTAGTCGAGCAATATCAACACCAATCGGGCCAGGGGAGAACTCATTACAGCGACGAACACGCGATTTGCCTGTCGCTTGCATCCCGTCCAGTTCGCTTTCTACAAATTAAGGAAGGCAAAACTCATGCGAGTTTGTACGGCAAGGGTGACATTTCCATCACTCCTGCAAAGATGGCGTTTTTTGCCCGTTGGGAGGGAGAGGATCGCTACTTGCAGATTCGCATTGCATCTGGTTTTGTTCAAAGTGTCGCTAGAGAAACCATTGACATCAATCCCGATCGCCTGGAATTAATTCCTGAATTTCGGACTCGCGATCCACACATTGAGTCGATTGGTATGTTGTTGCTCTCGGAACTCCAACAGGAAAATTTAGGCGGAAGGCTCTACATTGAATCGCTGGCAAATGTCTTAGCGGTGCATTTGCTCAGACAATACTCTGCTCCCAAACCTCTCCTTGCCATTTACGAAGGGGGTTTATCCCAGCGTCAAGTTTTACAAGTCTTGGATTACCTCAACGAACATCTCAATCAAGATATTAAGCTTGCAGATTTAGCTCAATTGCTAGGCATGAGTCAATTTCATTTCAGCCATTTGTTTAAGCAGTCGCTCGGAATAGCTCCCTATCAATACTTGCTCCAGCAACGGATCGAACGGGCAAAACAGTTGTTGAAACAAACCGAGCGCTCAATTATGGAAATTGCCCTAGAGTGTGGGTTCAACAGCCACAGTCATCTGAGTAAACAGTTTCGGCAGCTTACAGGCATGACGCCGAAAGCCTACAGAGCAAATTAAACAACCATGCTTTTATAGCCTACACAAGTATAACATATAGACTGAATGCCGCTCAGTCGGTAACGATACCGAATCACAAATCTATCTATGCCAGCACCCCTTCCCCAATACTCCCTAGTTATTCCCATTTATAACGAAGAAGAAAACATCTCCGAATTATACCGTCGAGTCAGTGCTGTCATGGATCGATTAAATAGTCCGAGCGAGTTAATTCTAATTAACGACGGCAGCCGGGACAAGTCGCTAGAAATGATGAGAGACCTGCATCAGCGAGATAAACGGGTGTGTTATCTGAGCTTGGCACGAAACTTCGGACATCAAGTGGCAGTAACTGCCGGTCTTAATTTTGCTAGAGGTCGGGTTGTTATCGTTCTCGATGCCGACCTACAAGATCCGCCAGAGTTGATTCCAGACATGATCGAAATGTGGCGGCAGGGATATCAAGTCGTTTACGCTCAACGGATAAAGCGCCATAAGGAAAGTTGGTTCAAGCGCTTTACCGCTTATGCCTTTTATCGTCTGCTGAAATCTCTCGCCGATGTTAACATTCCAACCGATACGGGAGATTTTTGTCTGATGGATCGGCAGGTGGTAGATTTGCTCAACAGAATGCCAGAACGCAATCGCTATATTCGGGGACTCCGGTCTTGGGTTGGTTTTCGACAAACGGCAGTGAAGTTTGAGCGCGATCCTCGATTTGCTGGAGAGGTCAAGTATACTTTTCGCAAATCCCTGTCATTAGCGATTAACAGTCTCGTTTCGTTTTCGAGAATTCCTTTGCGCCTAGCAAGTTATTTAGGACTAATCTCGGCTGTTTTTTCTATTTTGATGGCATGCTTGATTCTCTATTGGCGCTTGCTCGAACCGAATTCTCCCGTAACTGGATTTGCCACGATCGCGATCGCCGTCTTTTTTATCGGTTCGGTTCAGCTTATTTGTATCGGTATTTTAGGCGAATATATCGGACGCATCTATGAAGAGGTCAAAGGCAGACCGCTCTATACTTTAGCGGAAGTCGAGGGATTTGACGAGTCGTTCGAGAAAACAAGCAGGTCGAATTCCTAAAACTCCTGCAATAATTTTTCTACTTTTGCTACGCCTTCACTATTGCCCTGACTCTGGTAAATTTGTTTGGCACTATTGAGGGCTTCCTTAGCCTCTGCGTTTCGCCCTCTGGCTTTTAAGGCTACTCCGAGATTGTAATAGGCATCGGCATTTTGTGGGTCGAGTTCGATCGCATCCTTATATGTCACTACCGCACCTAGATAATCCTGTTGTGCCAGCATAACGCGACCGATTGCCATCCGCGCTTCTATCGATTTGGGTTCTAGAGAGGCAACTCGTTGATAGGCTCTTAGAGCGCCATTGAGATCTTGCTGTTTTTCTAGAATGTTGCCAATTCTCATTTGCACCGCCATATTGCTGGGATCTAGCCGTTCTGCTTCCTGCAAAAGATTTAAGCTGGTTTCCGTATCTCCCTTAGCTAAGGTTGCGGTTGCCAATTGTAGTCGCAACTCGCTGCTATTGGAAAATCGCTGTAGCGAGCTTTGTAGAAATTGAATCGCTTCTTCAGTTTTGTTCTGCCGTACTAATGCAGCGCCCATGATTTCATAAGCTTGCTGATTGTTCGGGTCGAGGGCAATTACCCGTTGATAGGCTTCAGTTGCTCGCGCGTAATCTCCCTGACGTAAAAATACTACGCCTAATCCGATAAAGTTTTTCACGTCTCTGGGACTGAGCTTTGCCGCATAGTAGTAGGCAACTGCCGCATTGGGATAATCTCCGGCATTGGCAAGGCTATAGCCTAAAGCGTAGTATAACTCTGGGTTATTCGGATCGAGGGATAGGGCTTGTTGATAGGCTTTAGCTGCGGCGGTAAAATTTCCCTGACGAGCCTGCAAATAGCCAATTCCAGAAAAAATCTTGGGATTTTGTCTGTCGAGATAGGCTGCTCGTTCGTAAATCGCGATCGCGTTAGCATAATCTCCTGCATCGACATATTCGCGTCCCAAACGCAGTAGCTCCGAAAGCTGTTCTTTTTGTTGCTGGCTCGATGGTAAAGGACGTTCGACTTGTGCCGCTAAGGGAGCGATCGCGTCCAATCCACTTGCTAAACAAGCAACTGCCAGGGACAGCATCATTTGAGAGAAAAATTGCCCGAATGCCGTTTTGATCTGGTTGCGATCGCTTTGAACGTTCCCCATCATAACGCTTTCATACCATTTTGGATTTTGGATTTTGGATTGTCAAAGACGGTTCTCATTTTTTAAATTGGTCTCAAGATCTGAGTGCTAATGACTATTAACCGAGGTTATTTGTTGCTTCTCTGGCAACCAGTTCGACGCTATCTGTTGCCAACTGTTGTAGGGTTGCACGCGCTTGGTCTCCTCCCAAGCGACCCAATGCTTGTGCCAAACGATGCCGCACTTGCCAATCTTCATCCGTAGCAAACGGAATTAAAAGCGCGACGGCACGAGAATCTCCTAATTCCCCTAAAGAACTGATGGCGGCTGTTACTAGCAGATTGTTGCCGCTTTCTAGTGCTTCTTTGAGCAAGTCGAATCCGCGCGGATCGCCCAACTCCCCCAACGCTGCGATAATACTGAATTGAAGCAACCAATCAGGAGTCTGGTGATAACTCCTGTCCAAGTCTTCATAAGCTATCGTGAGTTTCAATCCTCCAATTGCATCGGCAGCAGCAGCTTTGACATCGATTTCTGGATCGTTATACAAGCGATCGCGCAACAACTCCAAGGAAGTTTCTAAATCGTGTTTGCCCAAGGTATCTAACTGACTCACTGCTGCGTAGCGAATGCGGGCGTTGTTGTCGTTTACCAAAGGTTTGATCATCTCAAATGCTACTTGAGAATCTAGCTGACGCAATTGATTGATTCCTCTAATGCGATCGCCATAATCCTCTGAATTGAGTAGTTGTTGAACGGATTCGGGAGTAATACTCATAAAACAAAATCTTAAAGCCTTTGTTCGATCAACTTAATAAAGTGGTTTTTCAAAATAGCTTTCTAAGAATTTACCACTATTGTGCCCGCTATTAAAAAACCTGCCGCGATTCCAGATGTGCCTCGACTTCCTTGCGAGTTCGCCAGATAGGGCGCAATTCTCCGCGAGCATATAAAGGAAGCTGGTCGCCCACGTGGGAAGAATTCGGTTGCGTGGCATTGCCGTAGACAGTCAAGGCTTGAGCTTTAATCGGCTTGTCAAACTCGATCGCGGCAATATAGCTATCGCCTGCCACAACAGAGAAGCGTTCGTCTTTAGTCGTCGCGAGGTCGAGAACTCGGAAACTGCCTAACTCTCCGGGCGCGCCGCTAGCGGGTAAATCTTGTTTGCCGTATCGCAGCCTTACCACCTCGCCCCAGGATACATCCAGCGAACCGTAGAGGAGTTTGACTTGGGCGGCAACTCCTTCGAGGATCGCCAAAGCGTTATTCACGTCAGCCAATCCCGTCGGGGTGCTTAAAGCCTCGTTTTCGTTCCAGGGCTTAGAAAACAACTGGGAAGGGTTCGCCGTAAGCGCCCACAAGGTAAAGAGAACTGCCCCTTTACTATCGGCATTAGTTTGTCGATCCCAGGTTTCTAGTACCTTTGCCGCTTCCAGTCCGATTGGATTTGAGAGCAACCGCGCGGCAGGAATCAAATACTCTAAAATGCGATCGGCGAGTTCCAGGCGAGAGGAGAATTTGCGAGCGAGCATTTCCTCAAAGCCGAGCTTATCGGCTTCCTCGATCAGTTGAATGGAACGCTGGGAACGCAAAATATTACTGGCTTCCCCCAAGGAAGATGGGGCGAGATAGGATGGATAATTTTTTGGATCGAGTAGAGCAGGAAAAGTACTCGTCCAGGGCGGATCGTTGGTATTCTGCAACCAGCCGCTAGCTGGGTTGAGAAGACGGGGTAAGTCTTTGTAGTCGTGGTATTTAGACCATAATGTCTTAGACGTATCGCCTGGGATAATTCCCTGCCAGTAATTCCAATCTCCGGTAGAGCGGATGGGAACTTCGCCGTTGAAGAGATAGAGGATTTTTCCTTGGCGATCGGCGTAGAGAATATTGAATAATGGTAGCTGTAATTGCTGCAAGGCTCCCTCAAACTGTTTGAGGTTAGTTGCCTTCGCCATCTGTAGGAGCTGCTCAAGACCGTTGGGGCGATCGAGTCCCGCAACTCGCAGGACAAAGGCTTTTTTTCCTTGTCTGGCAACTACGACTCCCTGAAGCGATCGCTCGATTTTGAGTTGCTCTTCTAGAAACTTGCCATTCTTTTGCTTAATTTTAATAGTTTGGGTTTCGCTTTCAAAAGGACGTACTTTGCCATCGAAAAGATAGCCGCCATCTTTTAACGTGAGTTGATAGATATCCGCCCCATCGATGGGATTAACCGTCACCGTCCAGCCGAGATTGTCGTTAAAGGCGATCGCAAGAACGGGCATTCCTACCAAGGTCGCGCCATAGGCATTCATTCCTGGCGCAGATAATTGGGCTTCGTACCACAGATAAAAATCCGACCAAGGAAGGTGGGGATTTGCCAACAGCATTGCCTTGCCGCTAGCGGAACGTTCCGGCGCGATCGCCCAAGCATTAGAGCCTCCCCGTATGGGAACGGTTTTGAGCGAAGCGACTTGCTGCGGATTGGCGAGAAAATGAAAATGAATCACCCGTTGGACGTGGGCAAGCACATCGACTCCACTGACGGGCAAGACGACTTTTACGGTCTGGTCAATCTCTTGGGGATGTTTTTGAGCATAATCGTTGATTCCAGCGGCGAAAGCGTCCAAATAGCGGCGCATTTCTTTATCTTGGGCTTCATACCATTGCTGTGCCCTAGCTGGGATCTCCATCGTTTTAACATAGCGATCCGAAGAGAGGTACGACGCTCCCCAGTATTCGGCTGCTCGTCCCCGCGCTTGTCCGTACAATCGCAGAATCAAATTCCCGTGACTTTGGGTTTGCGCCCAACCAAATGCTTTAAAAAGACTCGCGGAATCTCTTCCATAGATGTGAGGCACTCCCCAACTATCCCAGAGAATTTCGGTTTGGCTGGTGCCGCGAACGGGTGCGTTAGCGATGATACAGACGGCTAACGTCAAGCTGATGAGTAAAAGAAAAGCCAATCGCTTTAAAAGCATTCGATTCGGTCTTGATTAATTGCTCAACCAATAATGATAGGCCCGATCGATCGCATTAGACTTTGAACCAAATCAAGCCAAAAATTGTTTTATCTATCTCGATTCAGAACTCTTGAGATGCCGCAGACAAGGGAGAGAGCTACAAAAAAAGAAAGATAAATAAAAAAGAGGGTATAATGGCTGTTTTATGCTCCTTACCTACTTGGTTTTGACGTCTATAGCAAGTCAGGAGCGAAATGGTTGCGATTATTGATATTGAGGGAACCATTGCTTATTATCATGCCCCATGCCCTATCTTAAAGAGTGTGACCCAGCAGCAGTAAATCTCATGAATAAGGTCGCAGAAGAATTAGAACGGTTTTGGCGATCTCGCTTGTTGAAAGACCAACCCGAACAAACTCAACGAGAGCGAGACAGTATTATTAACTGGTTACTGGGAGAAGATCGGGCAGGAGTTGAAGACTTTTCGCCAGAGCGATTGGCGATCGCGCGGCAAGGGATGGACTATCGCTATCGGATCTTGTGCCAGCGCTATCTAAACGTTCACCCAACAAAAGCCTATCGCAACCTCATCAATCGTTTGGGTTCGATCGTCATGCTGCGCAATAAAATTCGCACCTGGGTTGCCCTCAGTCGCGATCGCCAAAGGGCGGTTAATGATGTTCTCCAAGAAGTGATTCAGGAGATGCTCAATAGCGATCGCTACATTCAAGGACAAATTGCTTGGATTGCTCGATGTACGAAGAACGAAAGGTTACGCAACAGTTTACTCCTGACTAGCATTGAAGAATATTGCCTGCGCCCCGTTCGCAACCAGCCTTTGTTAGTCTATCGCTTTGTCAATTATCTGCGCCGCACCCAAAGGGGAGGAATGACCCAAGTCCCTCAAAAAGAGATGGTGCGCTTGATTTCTGAAGAAATTAATTCTGATGAATCGGATGCTTCCGTCAGCTTGCTAGATGCGAGAGCGATCGCCGAGTACCAAGAAACCCAAACCTGGGAAGAAAAGCAAGTTTTGCGCCACAGAGTCCAACAAGAATTTGAAGCCCATTTAGCCGAAAAAGTCGGTCAGGAGGCGGTGCAGTGGCTGAGGCTCTATCTTCAGGGACGTTCTCAAGAAGCGATCGCCCAGAGTTTAAATTTGCCCATCAAGCAAGTCTATCGCTTGCGCGAAAAAATCGGCTATCATGCCATTCGCGTCTTTGCCATGAAGGGAAATCCCGAATTGGTCGCCAATTGGCTCGAAATCTCTCCTAGAGAGCATAATCTGGGACTAACGCCCAAACAGTGGGAAATGTTTTGGCAGCAATTAACTCCTATCCAGCGCCAAATCGTCGAACAGATGAAAGTAGGACAAGGTCTGGACGCGATCGCCCAAGAATTAGGCTGGAAAAAAAGTCAATTGTTCGGCGAATGGAGCAAGCTTTATCTCATGGCTCAAGAATTACGCGGCGATTCTTCTTAACGTTTTTTCTCAAAGGGGATGGCTATTGTACAAAAGTCAAGACAAATAGGGCGATCGCTTTGTTATCTAGAGCGATCGCTAATATACAATCGATAGCATAACAATATTTTGTATTCCTCCTTATCTGTCAGATGATGGAAGAGTCCAGCCATCAGCCCTTTCTCAAACAGGTCTCTCAAATCGTTCCAGGTACTAGACCGATTTTCTATCAACTCTCTGGCAGTCAATCCATCGTTATCGGCAGAGAATCAGATTGTCAGGTGATTCTGGATTCTACTCACTATCAAGGAGTTTCTCGACGGCACGCCAAGATTAGCCCGGCAGGATTTGGCTCGTTAAGCGAACCTACTAGCTGGCAGATTTGTGACTTAGGAAGCTCTAACGGCACTTACATAAACGGTCAACGCCTCTATCAATGTCAGACTCTCAAAGCAGGCGATCTCATCAAACTCGGTCACCAAGGACCGGAATTTCTCTTCGAGTCTCAAACCCATTCGGCAAAGACGAATACTGGCATACCGATTCGAGGGCGATTAGGTACCGACCTTAGTTTAACTCAACTCATCCCGATCGTTTCCACCCAAAGCGATCTGCGCTGGCGAGAGCTAATGATTCCGGGTGCGGTCACAGTTTTTTTTGTCGTTCTGATGTTCAATTATGTCGGCACGAATCCTGCTGCGTTTATGTGGCTGTTGGGAGTGTTTTTGGCTAGTGCCTGTTACTATGTCATCGATCGGCTTTGCGGTCGTCACAAAGCTTGGTGGGCGATCGTTGCTACAGCGATCGCCACGATTATTTTCAATTTAACCCTGTTTAATTTATTTGCCCACGTCTTCCGCTATATTCTGCCTGGAAATATCGAAGAGTTATCTGCGCTGCGCCAACAAGGTGAAGCCATCAATCCGATTGATTGGTTCGTCAGAATGTTTTTTGGGGCGGGATTGCTAGAGGAATTCACCAAATCTTTGCCCGTGTTTGCCTTTTATCTCATTGGTCGTCAGTTGCGCTCTCCACTGCGAGAGCGGGTTGGCGTGTGGGAACCACTAGATGGGATTTTGTTAGGGGCTGCCTCTGGGATTGGCTTTACTCTCGATGAAACCCTCGGACAGTATGTACAAATGGCAATACAACGGGGAGGGGAACTAGCTGGACTGCAACTGCTCATTCCGCGAATCTTGGGAGCGATCGCGGTTCACGTCGCCTATAGCGGCTATTTCGGCTATTTTATCGGCTTGAGCGCCCTTAAGCCAAGCAAGCGCTGGCAACTTCTCGCAATCGGCTATCTGAGTTCATCCTTTCTCCACACGCTCTGGAACTCAGCCGATATCCTCAGTCAAAATGCCCTCATGAATAGCGTTCTACAATGTGCGGCAGGGGTTCTCGCCTATGCTTTTCTCATCTCAGCTATCCTCAAAGCCCGCCAAATTTCTGCCACTCGCGCCCAGGATTTACCCACTCGCTTGGGTTCGTCTAATTAAGCAGAGTGACAAATGACAAAGGACAAATTCATCGATCCTCTCGCAATCGCAGTCGCACTGCAACTACATCTGGATCTTCTGTGGGATGACGCTCGAAGCCCAGGCTTTTAGCCAGAGCGAGCATGGCAACATTATCAGCCAAGATTTCTCCTACCAGCTCTTTTATGCCCTTGTCTCGGCAATAACGAATCATTTTTTCGAGTAGAGCGCGTCCCATTCCCTGACGCTTCAAATCGGATCGCACGATGATGGCAAACTCGGCGGATTGGTTGTCGGGATCGGCGATCGCGCGTACTACGCCCAGCGTTTCTGGATGGTTTTGGTCGTCGGCATTTGTAGCAATAAACGCCATCTCGCGATCGTAGTCAATTTGGGTAAAACGAGCCATCTCCGAGTGAGGAAATCGCTTTACCAATCTGAAGAAACGGAAGCGGATATCTTCGGGGCTAAAGTGCTCAAAGAGTTCGTAATGAGCTGGTTCGTCTTCGGGACGGATTGGGCGAATCAGCAGCTTGCGACCCGACCGGAGAACGACGTATTCTTCTAACTCGCGCGGGTAAGGACGGATGGCGAGACGAGCCGAACCCGGCATCGTTGCAGATTTGATAGCAATGCAGGCATCTAGAGCAATAACTCCCTGCTCGTCCGCCAGGAGCGGATTGATATCTAGCTCGACAATTTCAGGAATATCGACGATGAGCTGAGAGATCTGAATCAGCGTCAGGCGAATAGCATCGAGATTGGCTGTTGCGCGATCGCGATTTTCTCGAAGCAACCGCGCGATGCGAGTCCGGGAGAGCAACTCGTCGGCTAAGGTCGCGTTCAAGGGCGGCAATCCTACCGCGCGATCGTTGAGTGCCTCTGCCGCTTTACCCCCTTGACCGAACAAGATAACTGGACCAAAGATAATATCTGTGCTAACGCCGACAGTCAGCTCGTAAGCATTGGGACGGCGAATCATCGATTGCACGGCAAAGCCAGCGATGCTAGCTCCCGGACGCAGTTCTGCCACGCGCGATCGCATAGTTTCGGCAGCTAGCCGCAGTACTTCGGGATTGTCTAAATTCAATGCCACGCCCCCTACCTCAGATTTATGGGCAATCTCAGGCGAGATAATTTTGAGCGCTACCGGATAGCCGATTGCCTCCGCCACGCGCAGTGCCTCTTCGACAGTCGCTGCTACCCGCGTCTCGACAATCGGAATCCCGTAGGCTGCCAGTACGGCTTTTGATTCGGGTTCGCTCAGCATTCTGCGCCCCTCAGCCAAGGCTTGCCGAACGATGCGCCGTGCAGTTGCCGTTATGGGGGTAAACTCAGTTGGAATCGATGGCGGCGTTTCCATAAGCATTTCTTGATTGTGGCGATGGCGAACCAGATGCAAGAAAGCTCGTACCCCTTCATCGGGGGTGTCATAGGTCGGAATGCCTGCTACGATGCAATGAACGCGAGCTATCATAGCAGATTCCGCGCCCATCCAAACGGTGAGTACCTGGGATTTTTTCGAGCGAATCGCCTCTACTATCGCTTTTGCTGTTTCTTCGCTGGGGGCGATCGCAGTCGGCACGTGTATCGCTAAGATGGTATCTATTTCGGGAGCTTGCATGAGAATGTCGAGCGCCTGAGCGTAGCGATCGCTATCCACCTGTGCACTTAGATCGACTGGATTGCCAGGAGACCACGCGACAGGTAGCTCTGCCTTGAGTTTCTCGACAGTCTCCTCAGACAGCTCGGCTAGTTGCCCGCCTCCTAAGATTAAAGAATCCGTCGCCATGACTCCCGATCCCCTACCATTACTTAAGATTGCCAAACGATCTCCCCTAAAAGATCGCAGACGGGCTAGTGTTTCTACTGCTTCAAACAGTTCTTTAATATCAAATACTCGCAGCATTCCGGCTCGGCGAATGGCTGCATCATAAACGGCATCAATGTCTGCCATCGCTCCCGCATGGGGGGTAGCGGCTCGCGCTGGTTCTGTCAACCGTCCTGCCTTGAGTACCAGCACGGGCTTGTTGCGGGCTGCACCTCTGGCTGCCGACATGAAGCGCCGTGCCGAGCGGATGGCTTCGACGTACAGGAGGATTGCTCGCGTGCCGGGGTCGCTGCCTAGATAATCCAGTACATCTGCGCAGTTAACGTCTACACTATCTCCCAGAGAGATAAAGTGAGAAAAACCAATCCGCCGAAATTTTGCCCAGTCCAGCACAGCCGTGCAAATCGCTCTCGACTGAGACACAAAGGCGATTTCTCCAGCTAGCGCGTTTAGGTGAGCCATGCTAGCATTGAGACCGATCTTAGGCACGAGAAGACCGAGGCTGTGGAAACCGAGTAAGCGCAAATTATAGGGTCGCGCCGCATCGAGCATTGCCTGCTTGAGAGAATCCCCTGCTGAGTCAGCTTGCCTGTCGCTTCCATCTGTAATGACTACTGCCGCCTTGGTTCCGCGATCGCCTAGTTCTGATATGATTTCGGGGACTGTTGCTGAGGGCGCGCAGATGAGTGCCAAGTCTGGAGTCAGGGGAAGGCTGGCAATGTTGGGATAGCAAAGCACTCCTGCTACGGCGTTGTATTCTGGATTGACTGGCAAGATTGGACCGCAGAAGCCCCCGCCTAAAAGGTTTTGCATCACCAGTGACCCAAGGCTGGGAGGGCGAGGCGAGGCTCCGATTACAGCCACCGACTCCGGTTCAAAAAGATATTCTAGGTTTTTCAGGCTCACTGCTTTAGCCTCTACCAACGAGAACCGATTGTCATCGTGAATTACCCACACTAAGCTGACGCTATAGTGTGGGCTTCTGAGTTCACAGGGGAATGCCTCAAAACAGACTTACGTCCACCCTTCGGTCTTACTTCCCCTCCCTCAGCAGCAGTCCTGATTCCCAAGACCGATAGCTGTCTGATGCCTTCTGCCCTTATGTTTTTGGCTGCGTTCTCATCTCTATCATGATGTGTGCCACAACTCGGACAAATCCATTCTCTTATCTCCAATGGCATCTCAACCATCTGATAAAGACACTCAGAGCAGGTTTTAGAACTAGGAAAAAACCTATCAATTTCTAACAACAAACCACCCTTATCTTTGAGCTTATAGTCTAGAAAATTGACAAACATTCCCCAACTGACATCGGATATGGCTTTAGCTAGACTTCTCAGACGAACCATACCCTTGATATTTAGATTTTCAACGACTACTACCTGATTATCATCGACGATTTTTCTCGATAATTTATGTAGAAAGTCTCGACGGGCATTGCTAATGCGTTCGCGAACTCTAGCAACTAATTTTTTGGCTTTATCTCTTGACTTACTTCCCTTCTTTTTACGAGCTAGTAAGAGCTGTTTTCTAGCTAAGTTTTTTTCATGTTTTTTTATATGTCTAGGGTTGTTGTATTTGGATGTTTTACTACCGTCGTGAGTAATAGCAAAATCTTTTACTCCTAAATCAATCCCAATTACCTTACCCGTTACAACAACTTTAGGGGTTTCTTGTTTGGTATCAAATAACAACGAAGCATAGTATTTCCCTGTCGGTGTTTTAGTAAGAGTAACGGTTTTCAAATCTCCCTCAAATAATCGATGAATAGAAGCTTTTACTACACCAACTTGTGGGACTTTGATCCCACTATCAATTACCTGACAGTTTTGAGGATATTGCGCTGATTGTTTATCATGATAGGATTTGAAACGTGGGTACTTTGCTCTTTTCTCAAAAAAGTTTTTGAAAGCTTTAGTTAGGTTTAAAGTAGTTGATTGCAAAACTTGAGAATAACATTCTCCTAACCATGCAGTATCCTCTGATTTTTTTAGCTCCCTTAGAACTTTATTGAGAGCTATTTGAGTCAAACCTTTTCCTGTTTCTTTATATGTCTCATTGCATAAATTTAAAGCATAATTCCACCACCAACGAGCCGCACCCATGATTTGACCTAGTTTTTGGGATTGCTCTGAAGTTGGGTAAATTCTGACTTTGATGGCTTTATACAAGGTTTTCAGGCAAATTGTGGTTTATGGTAAAAGCATAGCACAAAAAAGCGGATGCGACCGACCTGCCGTAAAACGACGGGTCGCACGTGCACCTTACAAATCTTCCTAAAATTTTTTGAAAGTTATTAGAAATTATTAGCAATAGTAGTACAATACCTGATGCGGAAGCGATCGGCTATCTGCACAAGCATCTATATCGGAGCGAATAAAGGAGAAGGCTAAAAAACGTGAACAAAATTTCCCGGCGGGTCTTTTTAGGAACTAGCACAGCCGCGATCGCAGTCGCTGCCAGCCAACTGACAATAAGTTGCACTAATAGAACCAAACAAATTAACCTCTATTCATCCCGTCATTACAATACGGATACTCAGTTGTACGACGACTTTACCAAACAAACGGGAATCGAGGTAAATGTTGTCGAAGGGGAAGCCGATCAACTGCTAGAGCGAATTAAAAGCGAGGGAGCTAGCGGTCCGGCAGATGTTTTCGTCACTGTCGATGTCGCTCGTCTGTGGCGTGCCGAGGAAGCAGGAATTTTTGCACCTATTACCTCTTCAGTTATCGAACAGAGAATTCCCAAGTACATGCGACACCCTGAAGGTTACTGGTTTGGTTTCGCCAAGCGAGCGCGGGTCATCATGTACAACAAAGAGCGAGTCAAGCCCTCAGAACTTTCTACTTATGAGGCTCTTGCCGATCCTAAATGGAAAGGTAGGATTGTCGTTCGCCCCGCCAGCAATACCTACAATCAATCTTTAGTCGCCTCAATGATTGTGGCACATGGCCAGCAGGAAACCGAAAAATGGTGTCGGGGAATTGTCGCTAACTTGGCGCAACCGCCTCAAGGAAATGACATGAACCGCATTGAAGCTGTTGCCTCTGGCATAGCTGACCTGACGCTGGCAAACACTTACTATTTCGTCCGCTTTGCCAAATCCAAAGATCCAGCCAAGCAAGAAGTCTTCAAAAAAGTTGGCGTATTTTTCCCCAACCAAAAAGATCGCGGAGCGCACGTCAACCTAAGCGGTGCGGGCTTAGTGAAAACCTCTCGCAATCGAGAAGAAGCCATTCAATTTTTAGAGTTTCTCACAAGCGATACAGCTCAAGTCTTCTTAACCAAAGATAACTATGAATATCCTGCCGTTGAAGGCTTATCCCTAGACCCAGTTCTGGCTAGCTTGGGTTCTTTCAAGCCGGATTTAACCGATATCGCCTCCTACGGTCCCAATCTTGCTAAAGCTGTAGAAGTGATGGCTCGTGCTGGCTGGAAATAAAAAAATCTCAAGGCTAAATTCTGGAAAACAGAAAGCGTTGCTCGATCCCTTTCTATTAGCCATGTATACCAACAAGAGAGAGACCATGAACCATAAAAAAAGATTAAGTCAGAAACAGCTGTCTTGCTTGACAGCTATCCTGCTTAGTTTAGCGACTCTAGGCACTGGTTGCAGCAGTAACCCATCTACTCAAGCCGATCGAACTTCCGATAGCAATCCTCCGGCGGCGACAACAGAAACGCAAGCGGGAGAGGTTCGGGAGATTGTCGTCAGCGATTTTACCAACCGTGTCGTCGTTCCAACTTATCAAAATTTAGTCGCAAAAGCTGGAGAACTCTCCAAAGCCGTGAATGCTTACGTCGCCAACCCTAGCAACGCAACGTTGAAAGCAGCCCAGGAGGCTTGGAGAGACGCTCGCGTTCCTTGGGAACAGAGCGAAGCCTTTGCCTTTGGTCCAGCAGCTTCTCTCGGCTATGATGGGGACTTAGACGACTGGCCCGTCAACGAAACCGATGTCAAAGCCGTTCTAGCGAGCAAAGCCGAATTGAATCCCGACGCGATCGCGCAATTGCAAACTACTCAGAAAGGCTTCCATACCATTGAATATTTACTCTTTGGGTCGAATAACGATAGAAAAGCCCAAGATCTCTCCAAACGGGATCTGCAATTTCTGAAGCTTCTGGCAGATGCTCTCAACCAAACCGCCCAAGACCTAACCAAGAGTTGGAAAGAAGGAGTAGGAAGCAATCCAGCTTACAGTCAAGTCTTGGCAACGGCAGGAGATAGCAGCAACACCACCTATCCTACGGTCAATGCTGCCCTAGAAGAGATCGTCCAAGGCGCGATCGGCTGTTTGGATGAGGTCGCCAACGAGAAGATTGGAGAACCGCTCAAAGAAAAAACGACTAAAAATCTGGAAAGTCGCTTTAGCCATAGTTCCCTAGACGACTTTAAAAACAATATCCGCAGCATTGAAAATGCTTACCTGGGCAAAGTGGCTGAATCGAGTGCCAGTCGCGGCAAAAGCCTCAGCAACCTAGTCGCTCAAGCCGACCCAAAACTTGACGAACAGGTGAAAAGCGAGATTCAAGCAGCCCTGGCAGCTCTCGATGCCATCCCCAATCCCGTCGAGCCAAAAATGAGCGATGCAGCAGCTTTAGCCAAGATGGAAGCGGCTCAAAAAGCCATTCTTACCCTTCATGCAACGATGGAGCAGAAAGTTTTACCGCTCGTTAGGGGATAAGGAATGAAAGGGTTAGTGGTTAGTAGTGAGTAGAGCTGTTTGATAGCTAACAACTAACTAATTATTGGTAACTGCAATGAGCATATCTTCACTTCAATGGCAACCTAGAAAATCGTTTGCCCTCCTGGCGCTATTAATCGTGGCAGCGCTCGCGGGAATCGTTCTCTCCAAGCTATTGCACCGGGAGACAATCCCGCTAGCAGCAGGGGAGGCGACGGTTTTCAATCGCAGCTCTAGTGCCTACGAACAACCAGCAGTAGGTCTGACTAAAGAGGAGATGGAACGGCATAGAAAAGGAGATCTTGCCTTTGATGCTGTCTTCGTCACCGCACCTGCGGAAGTTAATCCCGGTTTAGGACCTTTTTTCAATAACGCCTCTTGTGGGGGGTGTCACCTTCGCGACGGTCGCGGACTGGCAGAGAGGGGTCAACTTTTGGTACGAGTCAGCAGCAATAATGCACAAACGTCTAAATCTCCTGCCGATCCCTCTAAATTCCACTCTGAAGGCTTGGTGGAAATCGAGAATACGCCTCCCGTTCCCGGACTGGGAAATCAGATTCAAGACAGTAGCATCTTTGGACGAGTTCCGGAGGCAAAGGTCAGTATCCAGTGGCAAGAAACCGAAGGCAAGTATCGCGATGGGAATTCCTATAGATTGCGATCGCCCAAAACTAATATTAGTCTGCCTAACGGTCAACCCTTAAGCAAAGAGGTGCTGACCTCTTTACGCATTCCTCCTCCAGTCTTCGGTCTGGGGTTACTAGAAGCCGTTCCCGAAGAGACGATTCGCAATTTAGCCGACCCAGAAGACCAGAACCAAGATGGTATCTCCGGTCGCCCTAACCAAGTTTGGGATGTTTCTGCCAAGTCAACAGCCTTGGGTCGCTTCGGGTTGAAGGCAAATACGCCCAATCTCCTCCAGCAAACGGCGGCAGCTTATGTCAACGATATGGGCATCACCAATCCCCTCTTTCCAGAGGGCAATGGCGAAACGGATATCGATCGCGAGACTTTAGAAAATGCCGCTTTTTACGTGCAAACATTGGGCGTTCCCGCTCGTACTCTGCTCGACGATTCCCAAGTCAAGCGAGGGGAGAAACTGTTTGCTCAAGCAAATTGCAGTGCTTGCCACGTTCCCGAACTACGGACGGGAAATTACAAAGTTAAGGCACTGGCAAATCAAACCATCCATCCCTATACCGACTTGCTGCTGCACGATATGGGAGAAGGATTAGCCGATAACCGACCCGATTTCAAAGCTACCGGAACGGAATGGCGCACCCCAGCGCTGTGGGGTATCGGTCTAACTCAGACGGTGTTGCCCTATTCGGGCTATCTCCACGATGGTCGCGCCCGCACGTTAGAGGAAGCAATTCTCTGGCACGGCGGAGAAGCCCAAGCCTCCAAGGAAGCGTTCGCGAAGATGTCAAAGCGCGATCGCGCCGCTCTTGTAAGGTTCTTGAATTCATTGTAAGTATATAAATGATAATCATTTTTAAAAAAATGTGAGGAGGAAATGGCGAAATTACTTCAGAACCTGCTGACTGCAAGCATGGCTATTTGGGGAACTTCATTGATGACTGTTCCCAATGCTCGGGCTTTGCCAGAGGCTGAAAGCGAGCTTTTAGGGCAACTTAATGACTACGAGCTGGAATCGGGTGGTTCGATGGAGCAAATTACCAGCGTCCAAGAATTAAAAGACGTGGCTCCCACCGAATGGGCATATGAAGCGCTGCGGAGTTTAGTAGAACGCTATGGTTGTATCGTCGGCTATCCCGACCAGACCTATCGGGGCAATAGAGCGTTAACCCGTTGGGAATTTGCCGCAGGTTTAAACGCTTGTATGAATACCATAGAGCGCTTGATTCAAGAAAACGTTGCCGTTCTCAAAGAAGATGTCGATAAGCTTAAGCGACTGGCACAGGAATTTGAAGCCGAATTAGCTGCCCTGGGCGGACGAGTCGATAATTTAGAAGGACGAGTGGCTTTCTTAGAAGACCATCAATTCTCCACCACGACCAAGCTGACGGGAGAAGTCGTCATGGGCTTTTATAGCTTGTTTGCTGGAGAAAGAGATGGCACAGAGGAAGTGGATCGGGTGCCAGCCTTCGGGCACCGGACGCGCTTGGAATTAAATACCAGCTTCACCGGAGAAGACTTGCTCTATACCCGACTGGCAACGGGTAATATCGCCGACTTATCGGAAGAAGCGGGAACTTTTGAGGCAAGTCTTGCTTTCTCGCAACCCGACGATAACGATCTGGCAGTAGAAGTGCTCTACTATAGCTTCCCGATCGCCGAGGGGATAAATGTCTGGTTAGAGGCGGCAGGCGGTGCTTTTGATGACTTTACCAATACAAATAACTTCCTCGATGGCGATGGCGGCAGCGGCGCGCTATCGGCCTTCGGAACTCGCAACCCCATCTATTACCAAGGAGACGGATCGGGAATTGGTATCCAAGGTACTTTTGGAAGTTTTGAATTTAGCGCGGGCTATTTAACTTTTGAGGGCAGCGATCCTTCAGAAGGAGCAGGTTTGTTTAACGGATCCTATGGCATTATTGCTCAGGCTCGATACAATATCGAGGAGAATTTTGGGGTAGCCGCGACCTTCGTTTATGGTTATAACAACCTCGATACGGGAACGGGCAGTCGTCCCTCTAACTTTCAATCTTTCACTGAAGAGTTATTGGGAGAATCTGTCGAAACTGAGAATTACTCCGGCGCGCTAGGATTTAGTTGGCGGATAAGCGATCGCTTTGTTTTAGGAGGTTGGGGCGGATACACGCGATCGGAAATCCTCGATGGCGAACTCATTTCTGACGGCAGTTTAGATATTTGGAATTGGGCAGTCACGCTTGCTTTCCCCGATTTATTTAAAGAAGGCAGCACTGGTGGCATTATTGTGGGGATGCAGCCTTGGGTAGCCAATTCCGATCTAAAATCAGAGATTGAGGTTGAAGACGAAGATACTTCCCTACATATAGAAGCTTTCTATGAATACGCGCTGACAGACAACATCAAAATTACCCCTGGTGTTATCGTTATCACCGCACCAGACTACAACGACGATAACTCACCGCTAGTCATCGGCACGATCCGCACTACTTTTACATTCTAGAAAGATGAGGGATGAAGGATAGTCGAAAAGTTTTGGGGTGGAGATTTGCTTTTATTGGAGGAACTTACCACACCTGGCATCAAGGAAATCAGAAAACAGAAGTCGCCGCTAATTCTTCTGAAGGCGAGTTAGGGGCGATCCAATCTTTTCCCTTAAGCAGCGCTCATGTTGGCGATCGCGTTTGGATAGTCAGCTTGAGCAGCAATAGCGACAATCCTTATCTCGCCAGTCTCGGCTTAGTTCCAGGAACCCAACTGCAAGTTATTAGGCATACTGCTAGAGGTTCCGCGATTGTTGCCTGTGGTGACAATCGCATTGGCTTGGGAGCATGTATTACCAATACTATCTTAGTAACAAATAGATCGATTATTTTAGAAGACAAGACAACTAAAGCAGCTAATATTACCTACCTGCGAGATTTGCCCGTGGGAACCAGAGGTCGCGTTGTGGGTTACGATAAAGCTTTTCGTGGCTATATAGGCAAACTGCTATCGATGGGATTAGCGCCAGGGACAGAGTTTACCGCGATTCGTCGAGCTTTCTTGGGGTATCCGTTACAAATTGAGGTGGGAGGAAGTCTCCTCGATTTATGCAAACCAGAAGCAGATGCCCTTTGCATTGAAGCAATTGAGGATGAGACTTTTTAATAGTAACCGGTTACCGTAGGGGCGGGTTTGGCCAAGAGTTTGTTTGTAAATCTGGAAGCACGAGACTAAACCCGCCCGTACAATTTTACATTCAGCGGATTCGATTTAAGAGATAAGAACGGGAAAATGGGTTCCCGCGTTTTTTGTTTGTAGAAAGGTAGAATAACTAAGATCTAGACACATTAATAGACGCTAGCTTGCAGCGCTTTGAGTTGAGAATAATATGGGTAATGACTCTAGCATCTATGTCGAACATTTAAGTAAAATTTACGGTTCGACTGCCGCTATCCAAGATGTGGATTTCTCGGTGGCAACGGGAGAAATTCTGGGTTTTCTCGGTCCCAACGGTGCGGGAAAAACCACGACGATGCGGATTTTGTCGGGATACATCCCCGCTACCACGGGAACGGCAAAAATTGCGGGATATGATGTCCACGAACAGTCGATGGAGGTACGGCGACGCATTGGCTATTTACCGGAAAATCCGCCGCTGTATCCCGATATGACGGTAGAGGGGTTTTTAACCTTTGTCGCTCGGATTAAAGGGGTTAATGCGGGCGATCGCGCTTCAAAAGTCAATTTTGCCATAGAACGCTGTCAGTTGAAAGAAAAGCGTAAAGTTGTAATCCGCAAGCTTTCTAAAGGTTATAAGCAGCGAGTTGGCATCGCGCAAGCCATCGTTCACGATCCGCCTGTTATTATCTTGGACGAGCCAACGGTCGGTCTAGATCCCAAACAAATCATCGAGGTGCGCAATCTGATTAAAAGTTTGGCAGGTCAGCACACGATAATTCTTTCTACCCATATTCTGCCAGAAGTGAGCATGACCTGCGATCGCGTTGCGATTATCAATCGCGGCAAAGTTGTCGCCACCGATACTCCCGACAATCTCATGTCGCAGCTTAGCGAGAGTGCCGGATACGAACTGGAAGTCGAGGGAGATGCGACTGGTGCGCAACCACTACTTGAGATTCTTCCTGGCGTATCTAGAATAGCGATCGATCGCTCAGAAAATCGCGATCGCGCGATCGTCCGCATTACCTGCCAACCCAATGTAGAACCAGGTCGAGAAATTGCTAATTTAATTGTGAGTCAAGGACTGGGATTGTATGAAATGCGACGCACTCGTCCTACACTGGAAGATGTTTTCCTAAATCTAATTACAGAAGAACCCGTCGTCCCTTCTCAAGAAAAAGAATCAAATGACCAATGACCAATGACCAATGATTATTGCTAACCTAATCGCTATCTTTCGCAAAGAACTACAAGGCTATTTTGCTTCTCCTTTTGCTTATATTGTTGCTGCTGTTTTTTGGCTAATTTCTGGTATTTTTTTTGCACTCGTTTTATATAACATTACCCTGGATGTTGCAGCTCAAGAACAAAATGGAATTACGGTTACCCGCGATGTTGCCTATGAGTTTCTCGGTGGTTTTTTAGGAGTGGCAATCTCGCTATTATTAGTCTTGTTACCTGCACTTTCAATGGGACTTTATGCAGAAGAACGCAAGCGAGGAACGTTAGAATTATTGGCGACTTCGCCGATTACTAACTGGGTTGTAGCAGTCGGAAAACTCTTGGGAGTTGTCACGTTTTTTACGGTGATGATGGCACCTCTATGGATTTATCAAGCCATTCTTTTTAGTGCAGCTACTCCCCCGATGCCACCTCAAGTCGTCCTCTTAGCTAATGCAGGAATCATTATACTCGCCACGGCAATTCTTTCACTGGGAATGTTTATTTCTTCTCTAACAGAGAGTTCTATTCTTGCCTATATTCTTACTTTTATTTTGGTATTATTTCTTTGGATTTTAGATACTATCGCCCAAAGAATTGGAGGCGTTTTCGGAGAAGCTATATCGCATTTGTCTTTGTTCGATAGTTACAATAACTTTACTACAGGAATTCTCGATACCAGTAGTATAGTTCTGTTTGCTAGCTATATTTTTTTGGGAATATTTCTGACAGCGCAATCGATTGAAGCTTTGCGCTTACAACGGTCTTAGGGTTTGAATAAAAATCAAGCGATTATGATTAATTTTCGGAGGCTTTTTCGATATTTATTTATTCCAGGAATAATACTAGCGATCGCGGGGTTATTTGCAGGATTAATTACTCAAGTTTGGTCGCCTCTCTATGTCGGGTTGTTAGTTGCTGGTATTATTATTCTCGTTATTTGGTTGGGGTTTATTTTTGTCACAGCACAAGGATTTTGGAAGCGACGCTCGACGCAAATAAGTACTAATGCGATCGTAGCAACGCTATCTTTAATAGCAATTTTAGGGATGGTAAATTTTTTAGCGATTCGTTACTCAAATCGAATCGATTTTACAGAAAATCAGCTTTTGACTCTCTCTCCTCAGTCTCAAGAAATTGTCAAGAATTTAAGAGAGCCACTAAAAGTTTGGGTGTTTGATAAAGACTCCAGTCAAATCGACAGAGAATTGTTAGAAAATTATCGCCGCTATAGTTCAAACTTTGCTTTTGAATTTGTCGATCCAGATCTCAAACCAGGATTAGCAGAACAATTTAAGGTTAAATCTTTAGGAGATGTTTTTATAGAATATAAAGATAGAAAACAGTTAGTACAAAAACTAATTAACTATCAACAAAAAGAACCTCTCTCAGAAATTAAGTTAACCAATGCAATCGAAAAAATTCAGCGCGATCGCATTCAAACGATTTACTTTCTGCAAGGACATGGAGAATATTCGCTAACTGCTTCAGAAGAAGGAAGCGGACTTTCTCTAGCAGTCAGTAACTTGGAAGAGAAAGGATACAAAGTCGAACCCCTCAATCTCATAGAGCGATCGACAATTCCAGAAGATGCTAGCGCGATCGTTATTGCTGGTGCAAAACGAAAATTTTTTGAACCAGAAGTTAAAGCATTAAAAGATTATTCAGATCGAGGCGGAAGTATATTTTTAGCGATCGATCCGAATACAAATTTAGGTTTAGAATCTCTGCTAAAAGAATGGGGAATTCAACTAGACCAACGAGCAATTATCGATGCTTCCGGTACGGGAGAACGCATCGGTTATGGTCCCGCAACTCCCATAATAACCAACTACGGAAAACATCCCATTACAAGAGATTTTAACAATGAATATTCTCTCTTTCCCTTTGCTCGACCTATCGGTACGGTAAAAGTAGAAGGCGTGACAGCAGTCGCACTACTAATAACCAACGATCGAATGTGGGCAGAAAGCGATTTAAAATCAGAACAAATCAAGTTCGATGCCACTCAAGATATTCCAGGACCTTTCGATTTAGGAATCGCACTCACCCGCAAGTTGCCTGAGAGTACAAGCAAAACTTCTAATCCTTCTTCTACTAAATCATCCTCTCAAGAAACTCAAAATCCAACAGAATCTATTCCTCCTCCATCGCCAGTAGATCGAGAAGAAAACAAGATTAAACCGAAAAAAACTGAATCGAGAATGGTTATTATAGGTAATTCAGCTTTTGCAACCGACAGTTTGTTTCAAGATCCCAGGATACTCAATGGGGACATCTTCCTCAACTCAGTGCAATGGTTAGCTAGCGATGGCGAACAAACGCTTTCCATTCGTCCTAAAGAACCGAAGAATCGACGGATTAATCTTACACCTTTTCAATCTGGAACGATCGAATCGATGTCTTTAGTAATTATGCCGTTATTTGGTTTAATTCTTGCTGGCATTACTTGGTGGCGAAGACGATAAAAAGAATATGAAGTTACAGAAAACGACTTGGGTGTTAGTAACTATTGCTTTGCTTTTGGGTGGAGTTGTCTATTTTAATGAGATACAGAGACAATATCAAAGCGAAGATACTCAATCAAATAAGCTAAAGATTTTTGATTTTCAAGAAGAAGATATTCAAACATTGACGATTGAAACTAACAAAGAAACGCTCAAATTTGAACGCACTGGCATAGAAAATCGTCTTTGGCAAATGAAGCAACCAGAAGATGTTCCTGCTAACGATGCATCCATTGCTTTTTTATTAAATTTGCTGGTGAAAGGAAAAAGCGATCGCGCGATCCCCATCTCTTCCGAACAAATTAAAGAATATGGTTTAGATAACCCTTTGGCGAAGATTGATATTCAATTAAAAAATGGAAAAAAACATCAGTTAATTTTAGGGAATACTGATTTTGAAGGTCAATCTCTCTATGCTCGAGTCGATCCGTCCGATCGATCTAACCAAGAATTAAAAGTCATTTTAGTTTCCAAGGATTTTCAATTTGCCATAGACAGAGATTTAACCGAATGGAAACAACAAGAACAGAAAAAATAATGATTTCAATATTTAATCGAATTAAACGATTGAACTCATTAACCTGGTTGACTGACAAATCGAGGGGTTGGGGTGAGGGCGATTTGAGTTTTGTCACTCAACCAGCTCATTAATAAAAAAAGCGTCTCCTCCAGGAGACGCCTTTTGTGTCAATTAACTAGACTCAGAGCCTTAGCCATTGATAGCAGGAGCACTCAGAGCTACAGGAGCCATCTCGCCGCTAGCTAAGTCTAAGGGGAAGTTGTGCGCGTTGCGCTCGTGCATCACCTCAAATCCTAAGTTAGCGCGGTTGAGCACATCAGCCCAGGTGTTGATGACCCGACCTTGAGAATCTAAGATCGACTGGTTGAAGTTGAAACCGTTGAGGTTAAACGCCATGGTGGAAATCCCCATCGCGGTGAACCAGATGCCAATCACTGGCCAAGCACCTAAGAAGAAGTGTAGGGCGCGGCTGTTGTTGAATGACGCATATTGGAAGATCAAGCGTCCGAAGTAGCCGTGAGCTGCTACGATGTTGTAGGTTTCTTCTTCTTGTCCGAACTTGTAGCCGTAGTTCTGAGACTCGGTTTCGGTGGTCTCGCGGACTAAGCTAGAAGTGACCAAGCTGCCGTGCATGGCAGAGAACAGAGACCCTCCGAAGACACCAGCGACTCCCAACATGTGGAAGGGGTGCATCAGGATGTTGTGCTCGGCTTGGAAGACGAACATGAAGTTGAAGGTGCCAGAGATTCCTAAAGGCATGCCGTCGGAGAAGGAACCTTGTCCGATGGGGTAGATCAGGAAGACTGCCGTCGCTGCCGATACTGGCGCGCTGTAGGCTACGCAGATCCAAGGACGCATGCCCAAGCGGTAGCTCAACTCCCACTGACGACCCATGTAGCAGAATACTCCCAACAGGAAGTGGAAGATCGTTAGCTGGTAGGGTCCGCCGTTGTAGAGCCACTCGTCGAGAGAGGCGGCTTCCCAAATCGGATAGAAGTGCAAGCCGATGGCGTTCGAAGAAGGCACCACCGCACCGGAGATGATGTTGTTGCCATAGAGCAGAGAACCAGCTACGGGTTCGCGGATGCCATCGATGTCTACCGGGGGAGCGGCGATGAAGGCGATGATGAAGCACGCGGTTGCAGTTAGCAGGGTTGGGATCATGATGACGCCGAACCAACCGATGTAGATGCGGTTGTTGGTGCTGGTGACCCACTGGCAAAACTGCTCCCACAAAGAAGCGCTTTCGCGCTGCTGTAAGGTTGTTGTCATTTGCCTATGATTCCTATTCCTTTTTCAAGGTTTTTGATGATTTACATCATTATCTTAATAAAACTTCTCAGTTTTGTAAATCTTTTTAATAAAAACTATAGTTATGCTAATTTATAAGCTTTTCTTATATAGCATTGGCACTGCAAGGTGAAGATCGCGTTTGTGCGATTAGTTGATTTCGGTGGTATGTTGGAAGATGCTTTGCGGCGATCTATAGTTATTGAACTAGCTCAGTAGTTACAGCTAAATCCAATGTCAGATGTAGACACTTTAATCGAACAAGTTCGACAAGAAGCAGAAAGAGAACCCTTTCCCATAGATGTAGATGTCTATAAAGCCGCTGGAAAAGAACCCACTCAACCCATACTCTATGCGGGCAATCTGAAAAGTCAGATTTGTTTTTTTGGTCGCGATTTGGGTAGGGATGAAGTGATCGCGGGGCAACCTTTGATTGGAGCGGCAGGAACTCTAGTACGCGAGGGATTTTACTGGGCAATGCACCATCAAAAACCCAAGGGAAGAAAAGATTTAAATTCGGTTTGCGATCGCGTCTTGCTAACCAACACAGTTCCCTACAAACCCCCTGGCAATAAAGCTTATGAGACGAAAGTCAAAGAAAGATTCCGCCCTTTTATAGCACGCTTATTAGTCATTCATTGGCAAGGCAATCAAATCATTACGCTGGGAACTGAAGCCTTTAAATGGTTTGCACCCTACGGTGCTAAAGGAGAGGTAAATAAGTTTTTTCAAAGCAGCGATCGCTTTACATCTAAGCTGAAAGTTACCCTTACAGCCTCAGACGAGCAAGGAGTACCATACCAGCGTCAAGTGACGTTATTGCCGCTGCCCCATCCTTCCCCTCTCAATCAACAGTGGTACGAAAAATTCCCCCAACTGCTCCAGGAGAGACTGAACGAATTTGAGTTTTGAAGTTAGATAAACGATGGACGAGCAATCTAACCAAAGAAAAGGACAACAGTTTGCGATCGAGCGGATCTTGGATGCAAACTTAGATCGTGCTAGAGAAGGATTGCGAATCGTAGAAGAATGGTGCCGCTTTGGTTTGAATGACAGTCAACTGGCAGAAAAATGCAAGCAAATGCGACAAGAAATCGCCAGTTGGCATAGTTCGGAGTTGCGATTGGCACGAGATACATTAGAAGATGTGGGCACTGGGTTATCCCATCCCCAAGAAGAAACGCGCAGCAGTGTCGAACAAATTCTTCAGGCAAACCTGTGTCGCACCCAAGAAGCAATGCGAGTTTTAGAGGAGTATGGCAAGCTATACAAATCAGGGATGGGAGAGGCGTTCAAACAAATGCGCTATCAGGTTTATATTATGGAAAGCACATTATTAACATCCCGCCGTCGCCAGCAACTCAAGGACGCTCGACTCTATCTCGTTACTTCTCCCTCCGAACAATTATTCTCCATCGTAGAAGCTGCCTTGAAAGGAGGACTGACGCTAGTTCAGTATCGAGATAAAAATACTGACGACATTATCAGACTGGCGAACGCTCAAAAATTGCGCCAATTGTGTCGCGATTATGGAGCGTTGCTCATTATAAACGATCGCGTCGATTTAGCGTTGGCAGTCGATGCCGATGGCGTGCATCTAGGACAGCAAGACCTTCCCATTGCAGTGGCACGGCAAATATTAGGTTCTCAGCGGATTATCGGGCGATCGACCACCAATCCGCAAGAAATGGAGCAAGCGATCGCCCAAGGCGCAGATTACATTGGCGTGGGCCCCGTTTACGAAACGCCAACCAAAGCAGGTAAAGCAGCAGCAGGATTGGAGTACGTTCGCCATGCTGTCAAACATGCCCCAATTCCCTGGTTTGCGATCGGCGGCATCGATCTCTCTAATGTTAAAGATGTTATTGATGCAGGGGCAGAACGAGTGGCTGTTGTCCGCGCTATCATGCAAGCAGAAGACCCCGCTAGAGCGACTCAAGATTTTCTCTCTCAATTGATAAAAAAGTAGGAAAGAGGGAGAGATAAAAAGTGTGGGGAGTGTGGGGAGACAAGGGAGAAATAATCCAAAATCCGCCGTTCTCCTTGAAGAGGTTCAAGGAACGTGCGGCGGCTTCGCCAAAATCTAAAATCCTTTCATCAAATGATCGATGACACAGAACAAATCACTTTACAAGTGAATGGAAAACCGCATACTTGCCCTCCTCAGACGCGACTGCCCCAGATGCTAGAACAGCTAGGATTAAATCCGCATTTAGTGGCTGTTGAATATAATGGTGAAATTCTTCACCGACAGTATTGGGAGGAGACTCAATTGCAAGAAGGCGATCGCTTAGAAATTGTAACCATCGTCGGAGGCGGCTAATAATAACTACTTTTTTGTCACAAGTGGTTGTTATTTTAGAGGATGTCTTAAATACTGAGGCAGACACTTTTTATAAAGACTTCTAAGCTCATAAAAAGTGCCTACCTTACTAATTACTAATTAGTGATTGTTAGTACCCTATTCAATTGCGAACCGCCGCGCATGCGGAAGCCGAGCGTTAGGGTAAAGAATGAAAATAGGTGCCATACTGCAAACCTGGATAAAAGTAGTTCAATTCAATAAAAACGACGAAAAGAATCACTAGCGACAGAATTGCCATTACGGGTGCAAGCGTCAAATATTTGAAGAAAGATTGCACAATCGAACCCCCTATTTATTGGATGAACTGAATTTATTATTTAGACTCAAACAACTACCGAGGTGACACAGGAATCTCGCTATCTTTAGCAGTCAATTGACCAGTAACAAGTTCTTGGAAAGCTAACACGGGCCAAAGTAAACCTTTAGCGAAAGATTGAATAGCTAAAGGAATATCGATGAAAATTTCCATCTGTTCTGGATTTTTAGACTGATTAGAAACTTGTAAATAGGAACGACCCGACCAACCTACAAAGCCAGTAAAATAGAAAAATATTCCGAAGGCAATAGCAATGTCGCCCGCGCGATCGAAACTGAGAGCCAAATGGGGCAAACCATCTTCGCCACAGAGAAGATATTCGGCATAGGCTTTACCCGGCTTATTGAAATAATAATTATCGGGAGCCTTTTTCATGCGTTCCTGATAGGCAGGCGAGTCCTTACAAGGAACGAGATGAGAAGTTTGTGCCCAAGCAGCAGGGACAAGAGTGAACCAAATAGCTAGGATTAAAACTAATGCCAGTAATCGTTTCATGATCTTTTATCCTTGTTGTTCGGTAACGCCAAATTGTTCGATAACATTAACTCGCTCAACTGAATTTTGAAATTGTTCTCTTGGGCTTTCTTCTTGAGATCCTTCTT
The DNA here is from genome assembly GCF_000317025.1 of Pleurocapsa sp. PCC 7327. Taxonomy (NCBI): domain Bacteria; kingdom Bacillati; phylum Cyanobacteriota; class Cyanophyceae; order Pleurocapsales; family Pleurocapsaceae; genus Pleurocapsa; species Pleurocapsa sp. PCC 7327. Next base: position 2,005,541 of record NC_019689.1, read on the forward strand.
TTTCAATCCAGAGAAAAAGTAATGCAAATACTGGGAAAGGAAGAATGTAAAAAACAAGAGGAATCATAATCCAAGGAAGCCATGAAGCAGCATAGGAACCCGTTAATTGTGTCATGTCTACCATGAGATGAATTCTCCTTTTTATCCTTTTTAATTAGTTGTCATTTGTCACTGATAACTGGTAACTGTTTAACCCGTTACCCAAGGAAGCCATTGTTGGCTCACATTAACTGCACCTCGCAGGATGGCATCCAAGTCATCAAAATTTTCGAGAAGGAGGTAGGCAAATATTGCTCCTCCCATCGACCCTAAAAAGACTCCGCCTGCAAGCTGGAACCAGTCTTCTTTACTTCTCAAAGGTCTCAAGTCATCTTTAGAGTAAGAATTGTAAGAACCTTTAGGATTGTTTTGGAACATGGCAAGGGCAAAGATCGAAATTCCTAAAACTGCCGAGACTGCTATGTAAATAGCGCAAATTAAGCCGCTTAAATTGGCTCCGTGTGCCGTTTCCCGTAGCGGCCCTACGACAACCTGCGGACCGACCAAAAAATAGCCATGAGCCATACCAATTTCTAGCCCTCGCATAAAAGGGGTCAGTCCTGGACGGTAGGCTGGAAGATTGCGAATGTAAGCTCTGACGATAGGAGAGTCATTAAAGGGAGTTGATAAATTGCCTTTCCAAGGGTCATTCTGATAAGGCTTAATCGGATCTAGTTCGGAATAGGCTTGAGGTAGCGATTGTGTTTCAGTTGTTGTCATATCCCTATTTCCTTTGTCGCTCTAATTATGGAACAGGAAACCTGGTCAGTGCCCACATGACCAGGTGGTTTTTAGGAGAGAGGAGATCTCCCTAAACTTAAAGGATGGGGTAAGGGGTAGAGTTGAAGCGATGCATTCATCTCCCTTACCCCATGACAAACTAGCCAAACCGACTAGCGGTTGAAGCAATCAAAAAAGCTCCGTAGGTGGCGATATAGCCCACCGTAAAGTGAGTTAAGCCCACCAAACGTGCCTGAACGATAGAGAGCGCAACTGGCTTATCTTTTGGATATCCAAACGAGAGCGGTGTATTTTCGTGCGCCCACATGAGGGTTTCGATCAGCTCTTGCCAGTAACCGCGCCAAGTGATCAAGAACATGAAACTGACTGCCCAAGCAAGGTGTCCGAATAGAAACATCCACGCCCAAACAGCCAGGTTATTCGTGCCAGCAGGATTATAGCCATTGATCAACTGGGCGGAGTTAGCCCACAGGTAATCGCGGAACCAACCCATCAGGTAGGTTGAGTTTTCATTAAATATGGCGACATTCCCCGACCAGAGGGTGAGGTGTTTCCAGTGCCAGTAAAAGGTGAGCCAACCCAAGGTGTTGAGCATCCAGAACATGGCAAGGTAGAACGCATCCCAAGCCGAGATGTCGCAAGTGCCACCCCGTCCAGGACCATCGCAAGGGAAAGCATAGCCGAAATCTTTCTTATCCGGCATCAGCTTGGAACCGCGAGCATCGAGCGCTCCCTTGACTAGGATTAGAGTAGTCACGTGAAGTCCGAGTGCGATCGCGTGGTGAACTAAGAAATCCCCAGGTCCGATAGGCAAGAATAGCGAGTTAGTACCGCTATTAATTGCATCCAACCAGCCGGGTAGCCAAACGTTACCATAGTTGGGCCAAGCCGTCGAAGCAATGCTATCCGGATTAGACAGCAGCGTACTCAGACCATAGAGAGTCTTGCCGTGGGCAGCTTGTATCCACTGGGCAAACACTGGCTCGATCAAAATCTGCTTTTCTGGTGCCGCAAAAGCGACCTCGCAATCGTTGTGGACGTATATCCCTAGCGTGTGGAAGCCCAGGAAGAGGGATACCCAGCTCAAGTGAGAAATAATCGCCTCTTTGTGATTCAGCACCCGTGCCAATACGTTATCGCGATTGAGTTCGGGGTCGTAATCGCGCACCATAAAGATAGCGCCATGGGCAAATGCCCCCACCATCAAAAATCCAGCAATGTACTGGTGATGGGTATAAAGGGCTGACATTGCCGTGTAGTCTCTGGAGATGAAGGCATAGGGCGGCATTGAATACATGTGCTGGGCAACCAAAGAGGTAATGACTCCCAAGCAAGCTAGGTGCCATCCCAACTGGAAGTGGAGCGAATTGTTGTAGTCCTCAAAAATCCCCAGGTGACCTCGACCGGTTCTGGGAGCGATAAAGAAGCCCCTCCAGCCCGGACCTTGAAGTGCATCGAGCATTTCCTTGATGTTGTGACCGATGCCCCAGTTGGTTCGGTACATGTGTCCGGCGATAATGAATATCACCGCGATCGCTAAATGGTGATGCGCCATATCCGTCAGCCAGAGCGACTCAGTTTGGGGATGAAATCCGCCCAAGAAGGTTAAAATTGCTGTCCCCGCACCTTGAGAGGTATTAAATATATGCTCGGCAGTATCGGGATTTTGAGCGTAGACTCCCCAATTCCCGGTAAAGAATGGTCCTAAGCCAGCCGGATGCGGTTTAGTTGTGAGAAAGTTATCCCAGCCAACGTGCTGTCCTCTCGATTCGGGAATGGCAACGTGAATGAGATGACCCGCCCATGCCAGGGAGCTAACCCCAAACAAACCAGCCAAATGGTGGTTCAGGCGAGATTCTGCATTCTTAAACCAGCTTAGGCTAGGACGGAATCTGGGTTGCAAGTGCAGCCAGCCTGCATACAAGAAAACAGCAGCCAGCAGAATTAAGAATATTGCACCCGCGTACAAATCGTTATTCGTCCGCATCCCGATGGTATACCACCAGTGATAGACACCAGAGGTACAAATATCTACTGGGTTTGAGGCTCCAGCTTGAGTATACGCTTGGATTGCTGGCGCTCCGAATTGAGCGTCCCAAATCGCGTGAGCGATAGGACGAACTGTGAGAGGATCTTTAACCCATTGTTCAAAGTTACCTTGCCAGGCTACGTGGAAGAGAATGCCCGACGTCCACAGAAAGATGATGGCAATGTGACCGAAGTGGGAAGCAAAAATCCGTTGATAGATATTTTCCTCGGTCATGCCATCGTGACTTTCAAAGTCGTGGGCAGTCGCGATCGCATACCAGATACGCCGCGTCGTTGGGTCTTGCTGTAAATCCTGGCTAAATTTGGGAAATTTTGTAGCCATAGTTTAAATCTTCGTTTTCTTTGTCAACTGCTTTTGTTAGTAGTTAGTCGAACCATTAACTATCAACTAATAACTACTAACTCTTACCCAATTGCCGCCATACGAGCCAAGAAAAACGCCCAGGTTGTCACAATTCCCCCTAGGAGGTAATGAGCGACTCCTACGGCTCGACCGTGGATGATACTCAAAGCGCGAGGCTGAATGGCTGGCGTAATTTTGAGCTTGTTGTGCGCCCAAACGATCGACTCGATCAGTTCCTGCCAATAACCGCGGCCGCTAAAGAGGAACATAAGGCTGAAGCCGAAGATGAAATGTCCGCCCAAGAACAGCAAGCCATAGGCGGACAGTGCGCCACCATAAGAGGTGATAGCTTGAGTGGCCTGTGCCCATAAGAAATCGCGCAACCAGCCGTTATTCGTAATCGAGCTTTGCGCCCAGTTGCCCAAAGTAATGTGAGTTATCGAGCCATCGGCATCGACTGTTCCCCACACGTCCGATTGCATCTTCCAGAAGAAGTGGAAAATGACGATCGACAGGGAGTTGTACATCCAGAACAAGCCTAGGAAAACGTGATCCCAAGCCGATACTTGGCAAGTGCCGCCGCGACCGGGACCATCGCAGGGGAAGCGGAAGCCCAGTTCCGATTTGTCGGGAATCAGACGAGAGTTGCGGGCATATAGTACGCCTTTGAGCAGCACCAACACTGTTACGTGAATGGTGAAGGCATGGATGTGGTGAATGAGGAAGTCTGCCGTACCCAGAGTAATGGGCATCATGGCAATTTTGCTACCAACGGCGACTACTCCGCCACCGAAAGCATAGCTGACAGGTTCGCTCAAGCCAGGGGCTGTAGTCCCCAGTCCCGACAGTTCGATATTCCGCAGTCCGCCAAAGACATTGCCCAAGGGCTGTGCTGCTTGTCCAACCCCGACCGCTGCCGTGTGAACGTGTTGAATCCACTGGGCGAATACGGGTTGTAATTGGATGCCAGTATCTGAGAACATGTCTTGAGGGCGACCAAAAGCTCGCATCGTATCGTTGTGACAATACATGGCAAAGCTATGAAAGCCTAAAAATTGGCACACCCAAGCTAGGTGGGAAATAATGGCATCTCGGTGACGGATGACGCGATCGAGGACATTGTTGACGTTCTTGGCAGGATCGTAGTCCCGTACCATGTAGATAGCGGCGTGAGCGGCAGCACCAACGATCAGAAAGCCGCCAATCCAGACGTGATGGGTGAACAGAGATAGCACGGTGGCATAGTCTGTTGCCAAGTAAGGATAGGGCGGCATGGCATACATGTGATGAGCGACGATAATGCTCAGCGAACCTAACATCGCCAAGTTGATCGATAGCTGCGCGTGCCAAGAAGTGGTGAGGGTTTCAAAGAGACCTTTGTGACCTTCTGGCCCGATAAAGCTTAAGAATGGCAGCATGTTGGGAGTTCTGGCATCATCGAGCATTTCTTTGATGCTGTGACCGATGCCCCAGTTGGTTCGGTACATGTGTCCGGCAATGATAAACAGCACTGCGATCGCGAGGTGATGGTGCGCCGTATCCGACAGCCACAAGCCTCCCGTTGCCGGATTCAGACCGCCTTTGAAGGTAAGAAAATCGGCGTACTGACCCCAGTTGAGCGTGAAGAACGGAATCACACCGCTGGGAAAACCCCAATTTACGTGGGGATATAGCTGTTGCATCAAACTGGGGTTGAGGATGAACTCGTGGGGTAGGGGAATTTTCTCGATGGGAACTCCGCGATCGAGCATCTGGTTAATCGGCAAGGCGACGTGAATTTGGTGCCCCGCCCATCCCAGCGAGCCAAGACCGAGCAAGCCCGCTAGGTGGTGATTCAGCATTGCCTGCACGTTCTGGAACCATTCCAGTTTGGGCGCTCGCACGTGGTAGTGGAACCAGCCAGCAAATAGCATCAAGGCTGCCATGACTAGCCCGCCTATAGCAGTGCAGAAAAGCTGAAACTCATTGGTGATGCCAGAGGCACGCCAAAGTTGAAAGAGACCGGATGTGATTTGAATGCCATGGAAGCCTCCCCCTACGTCGGCGTTGAGGATGTCTTGACCGAAAATGGGCCAGACGACTTGAGCGCTGGGCTTGATGTGTAGGGGATCGGCAAGCCAAGCGGTATAGTTAGAAAACTTAGCGCCATGAAAATACATGCCGCTCAACCAGACGAAGACGACGGCAAGATGCCCAAAGTGAGCGGAGAAAATCTTGCGCGATACGTCTTCGAGATCGCTGGTATGACTGTCGAAATCGTGAGCGTTGGCGTGGAGGTTCCAAATCCAGGTGGTGGTTTTTGGACCTCTGGCTAGAGTGCGATCGAAGTGTCCCGGCTTTGCCCAGTTTTCAAAGGAAGTGGGCACCGGATTGTTATCGACGACCACTCTTACCTGTTGCTCCGGTTTCGGAGGCGTAATGGTCATTGCAACTCTCCTTATGACGATTTGATTTTTTGCCAAAAACTCTGTCACTAGGCAGAGAAGAAATTCTCTGTCTAAGATGTTAAAGTCTGTTTAGAGCCAGATCTTGCACCTTTGGCATCAACGCCTAGAATAAAGTTCTAGGCTCAAAGCTTAATTCGATTAAAATAGACTGAAATTCCTATCGGGTCTTCTTTAGAAGACTTCTTCGATCGGACAGGAAATTCATTACAAAAGCGGTTGTTGCCACTGCTGCAAGATCGCAATTTAGACAGACTTAATCTTTGAGTTCCAAGCAACATACTTGTTGTTGGCAAACTAAAACCTATTGGAGGATAATGGCACGAAAACATCCTCACCTGTAGAGATAAAATTGATGGGGATGAAGATATTCGGCGGTTTAGCTAAATATTTAAGAATAAGATTGAACCAAGGCGAGTATCTACGCTCGTTTAGCGGCATAAATTCAAGACTCCTTACTTAGGGTTAGATTGGTTCTCTTCACAGCGGTTTCCGAGGCCAGATGCGAGAGAGAAACCTTGCGCGATCGTAACTAAAATGTTTGTTATCAAACTACTCTCGATTCAATAGATAGATTTATTTGAATGAAGTAGTTTTTTAATGCTCAATGTTTTTGGTCGTTAAGAAATAAACTGCTCGATTAGAAACTTAGCAAAAACTGAGATAAGTTTGTACCAGTTCGTCTTTTTTTTAACAAAAGTTTAAATAAAGTGAGCGATCGCTCATCTAATTTTGCAAAAAATCTCAATAACCTTCTCCAAATGTAAAAAAAAATTAAACTTTAATAAATTCAATTTAATTTTTTAGCTAAAAAGAAAAATATTGACTGCTTAAAATCCGAGTCAATCCTTTGTGCGATTAAATCATAGACTTTTATCAATAAAAATCTGCAGCATTGATGCAGATAAAGTAATAAAGCATGAGAATTTTAGTAGTCGAGGACGATAAATCTATCGCCGAGACTCTCGAAAGAGTTTTAGGCGAGCAACATTACGTCGTGGATGCAGCTACAGACGGCGAAATGGGTTGGGAACTAGTAGAGGTATTTGCCTACGATTTAATCGTGCTTGACGTAATGTTACCCAAACTCAACGGAATTGAGTTTTGCCAGCGCTTGCGATCGCGAGGCGATCGCACTCCCATCTTACTGCTAACTGCTAAAAGCTCCAGTACCGATAAAACGACAGGATTAAACGCCGGAGCAGACGATTATGTCGTTAAACCCTTCGATCTTCCAGAATTACTAGCTCGCATTCGCGTCCTGCTGCGTCGGAAAAATTCATTGATCCCTCCAGTTCTGGAATGGGGAGACCTGCGTCTCGACCCCAATACCTGCGAAGCCAGTTATGGCAGTCAGCCTCTACGTTTAACTCCCAAAGAGTATCGATTGCTAGAGCTTTTCCTGCGCAACCCCCAGCAAGTGTTGACGCGCAATACAATTCTGGAAAATCTCTGGTCGGTGGAAGAAACACCAAGTGAAGATACGATTACCGCTCATATCAAAAGTTTGCGACAGAAACTCAAAAGAGCTGGAAGTCCGCCCGATTCGATCGCAACGGTTTATGGGATCGGATATCGGCTAAAATCATCGGCCCCAAGTGCGTCGGAAGCGTCTTGTGCGCCATCTGCAACGGATAAACGCGCGATTTCTTCCTCGATCGCTATCTCCTACTCAGACGCTACGCGATCGCGGATCGCCCAGCAAACTAAATCGGGATTGAAGGTCGTTTGGGAAAAGTTTCAAGGACAGACTAAAGCGAGAGTCACCATTTTAGAGCAAGCGACAGCAGCTCTGCGGGACGATGCCTTAGATGAAGAACTCCGGCAACAAGCTAAAGCAGCAGCGCATAAGTTGGCAGGAACCTTGGGCGTTTTTGGTTTTCCGGAGGGATCGCGTCTAGCAAAAGAAATAGAGCAGGTCTTCTCGAAGAAAACTATCGTTCCAACTCGAAGTTCCCATCTGTCTAAGCGAGTAGTAGCTTTGCGGCAGTTGTTAGAGGAATCATCTGCTAGTCAGATAGCCGAACCGATAGCTCGTCATCGCTCGCCCGTTCTCCTAGTTATTAGTGACGATGCCAAAGCGGCGAGGCGTTTGGTCGAATTAGCTGTGGCATCGAAAATCCGCATTCGGCTAGTGCTAAGCATAACAGCAGCCAAAGAGGCATTAGCTCATGGGTCTTTAGATGTGGTATTACTGGTTTTTTCTCTGACTAATGCTGCCAAAGACAATCTCGCTTTTCTGGCCAACCTAATTAACCAAACACCACCGACTCCCGTACTCTTCTTGACGAGTAGCGATAATTTAACCGTTCGGATCGAGGCGGCTCGATTGTGCGATCGCGCTTTTTTTCAGAAACTTCAACTACCAGAACGGGGACTGGCCACAATGAACAAAGTCCTGAAGCAGATTCGCAGGAGAGTTGCCAAAGTCATGGTAGTCGATGACGACCCGCAGATGCTATACGTGATGAAGACATTACTGGAAATTTGGGGAATTAAAGTGACAACCTTAGAAGAGCCATCGAGATTTTGGGAAACTTTAGCCAAATTTTCGCCAGATTTACTTATTCTTGACGTAGAAATGCCAATTTTTAACGGCATCGAACTGTGCCGAGTCGTGCGCAACGACCCTTATTGGTGCGGTTTGCCAATTGTGTTTGTCTCAGTTCACACTGACGAGGACACGGTAAACCAGATCTTGAGAGCGGGTGGCGACGATCGCATCAGCAAGTCTCTCATCGGACCGGAGCTGGTGAATCGCATTCTCAATCGTCTCGAACGAGTCCACACTCTACGAAGTTTAACAAACGCAAATAATCCTCAGTTGAGATAGAGACGCTCGCCGATGGTCAAACCCAAAAAATCTCCCCAAAACGCCCTCTTATCGTCTAATTCTGTCTCTGGCAGGAAGGTTGAAAAAAAACACACCGCCGCCAGCTCCAGCGGGCGACAGAACCTTGATTCCCTCGCCATTCTGTTGCACCGGATGACGAATCGCATCCGTCAATCGCTGGAATTGTCGGAGATCCTCTCTGCTACTGTCGCCGAAGTCCGCGACTTTTTGGAAACCGATCGCGTGATGGTTTATCGATTCGATGGAGATGGGAGTGGAGAAGTAGTTGCCGAGTCAGTACGAAAGATGCGCCTACCATCCCTGCTCGGACAACATTTCCCAGCCCAAGACATTCCAGAAGAGATTCGAGAACTCTATCTCAAAGCACGCTTGCGATCGATTGTCGATGTTACCTCGCAACAAATCGGTTTGAGTCCCCTAGATTGCCCGGAAACGGGAGAGCCATTAGCTGAAGAAGATATCCGATTTCGACCGGTAGATCCCTGTCATGCAGAATATTTGACGGCGATGGGAGTAAAATCGTCGCTGGTAATCCCGATTTTACACGGCGAGCGCCTGTGGGGGCTGCTGGTCTCTCATCACAGTTTACCGCGACGGATGACGGAGCGAGAATTACAGGTCGTGCAGTTAGTTGCCGACCAAGTGTCGATCGCGATCGCTCACGCGATTTTGCTCGAAGGAACGCGCCTTCAAGCTCGACAAGAAGCAACGATCAACCGAGTAGCGACGCTGCTGCACTCCATGACTGAGATGCAGGTGCAACAAGCTCTCGAACAAACCGTCTCCGCTCTGGAGGGAGTGGGAGGTAGAGTGTGCATTGCCCCACAACGGTTTGTCTGTGGGAAACAGCCATTGGCAACTCAGAAGTCGGAAGACAGAAGGATGGGGAGACGAAGCGATAAGAAGACTTGGGGACAATTAATCCAAAATCCTATTGAAGAGCATCCCGATTGGCAAGCATGGTTAGATAAAGAAGCTCAAGTTAGTCAAGAAAGCGAAGTTTGGGCGATCGCGGATTTACATCAAGCTTTATTGCCATCCGATTTGGCGACTGCATTTCTGGCGGCTGGGATTCGCGGCGTGCTGATAATTCGCCTGCAATATCGGCAGCAGTTTTTGGGGTATTTGAGTATTTTTAGAGAAGCGATCGACACCGAAATTTTCTGGGCGGGAAGACCCGATGGCGACGCTCCGCGCAATCTACGTCCCAGACAATCCTTTGAGACCTGGCGCGAGTTAAAGCAGGGGCAAGCGCGATCGTGGACTAGCTCGGAAATCGAACTCGCGCGATCGCTGGCAAACCACTTCGCCATGGCAATCCATCAATATGAATTATATCGACAAGTCCAGGCACTTAATGCCGATTTAGCTAAAGATATCGAAAGGCGCAAGCTTGCCGAGATCCAGATTTGTGCGTTGAATGCCGAACTAGAGCAACGAGTAGAAGAACGGACGACCCAATTGCAGCGTGCCAATACTGAACTAATGCGGGAAATCGGAGAGCGCCAACAAGCAAAAGCGTCTTTAGAACGACTTAGCCATCAAAACGAGTTAATCCTAAACTCGGCGGGCGAGGGAATCTTTGGATTGGATCTTCAGGGAAAAACCACCTTCGTCAATCCCGCAGCCGCCAGAATGCTGGGATATGAAGTCGAAGAACTCGTCGATCGATACATGCATGCGGTCTTAAAACACTCGAAGCCAGATGGAACTCCCTATCTGCCAAAAGAAAGCCCTATCCATGCCACTCTGTCCACCGGAGAAGTCCATCACATTGCCGAGGAGATCTTTTGGCGGCGGGATGGATCTAGTTTCGCCGTCGAGTACGTCAGCACCCCAATCCGAGAACAAGGCGCGATCGTCGGTGCAGTGGTCATCTTCAAAGACATTACAGAGCGACAGATCGTAGAGCGGATGAAGGATGAATTTGTCTCTGTAGTAAGCCATGAATTGCGAACGCCCTTGACTTCTATTCGCAGCGCCTTGGGCGTACTCATGAGCGGTCGGCTCAACGCCCAACCCATCAAAAGTCAGCGCCTGCTAGAAATTGCCTTTGAGAATTCTAATCGCTTGGTGCGCTTGCTCGACAATATCCTCGATCTAGAGCGCATCAAATCCGGTAAAGTGACGATGGAAAAACGGCTTTGCCGAGCTGCCGACCTCATGGCGCAGGCAGTGGAAGTGATGCAAGCAATGGCGGAAAAAGCCGAAATCCGTCTCTGTGTCATACCAGTATCGATTCAGATCTGGGCAGATCCCGATCGCATTATCCAAACCCTAACCAATTTGCTCAGTAACGCGATTAAATTTTCGCCGCCCAACACCACGGTTTTACTATCTGCCGAGTTGCAAGACGAGCAAACAGTCTTATTTCGCATCCAAGATCGGGGGCGAGGCATTCCTAACGATAAATTGGAAACGATCTTCGATCGCTTTGAGCAAGTCGATGCCTCTGATTCGCGCCATCAAGGAGGCACGGGTTTGGGATTAGCCATTTGCAGAAGCATCGTACAACAGCATGGCGGTCAGATCTGGGCTGAGAGTACTCTAGGAGAGGGCAGCACTTTCTACTTCACGTTGCCCATTAGTCATTAGTGACTAATGGGCAATTTGCAATAGTCGGACTCTAATTGCGAATTGTCAATTGTTAATTGCGAATTGAAGTTAATCATGCGTATCCTGATTATTGATGACGAAGACGATATCCGGGAAGCAACCCAGATCTGTCTGGAAGTAACGGGGGATTGGGAGGTGCTGACAGCTAGTTCGGGCAGGGAGGGATTAGCCAAAGCAGCAGCCGAACAACCCGATGCTATTCTTCTAGATGTGATGATGCCCGATATGGACGGCCTGGCAACTTTGGAGAAATTGCAAGCCTCTCCGGCTACCAACGGGATTCCCGTCATTTTGCTTACTGCCAAAGCCCAGCCTGCCGAACAGCGTCGATTTAGCCAGCTAGATGTGGCAGCCGTGATTCTCAAGCCCTACGATCCTTTTACGCTCTCCGACCAAGTGATCGACGCTTTAAAGACAGGATAAAATTTGACGGGAAAATTCAGGATCTAACTGTATCTAAAAACTATTTTAACCAATACTTTGCAGTCATTCTGTTTGACGACAGTTAGACAACAGCAATCCGCCCCTCGATGTTCTATCGCTGCCTCATAGAGAAAGTCGTCTTGCATAGGACTGCATAAGCGTTTGAGTTCATTAAAACTGAGATCTTGTGCTATTTTTGACAACTGCTGTTGCAATTAATTTCTTGTCCGATCGAAAAAGTCTTCTTTAGAAGACTCGATAGGAAATTCGTTGAGCTTTGAGCCTAGAACTTTAGTTCTAGGCGTTGATGCTTGAGCAATAAGCCGGAAAATTCATTTCCTGGCGACTAATACTTTAAAAATACCCTTGCTTAGCGTAAGGATAACTCCAAAGCGTCACTTGCAAAACAATTGATTTAAACCATGCCTGGTACATCTTCTCGACTTCTTCAGAACTGTTCCCCTTCTTGGCTAAAAAGGGCTTAATTGTTGCCGTAATTGGATAGATGAAGGCAATCATGTATCGAAGTCCGATGTGAGGAACGGATTGAACGTGGTCTGTCTGACCTTTTTTCTCCTGGGTGTGCCGTAGACCAATCTCTTGCTGATAGTTTAACCAATCGCGATCGTAGGGACGCTGACAAGTATCCAAAATCCACTGACCGAAGCGCTTGCGAACAGCCATAAGATATTCTTCAATTAGCTTTCCATCAGGCGTGCTAAAGTAACGAATTAAATGAGGATGAGAGCCGACAAAGGAGTACCATACATCAAGCACATCCTCAACCTGGTCTTGAAGCACTTCACCAGCTAAGTGCAAATACTTTTCATCTTCCTCTGTAAAAAGTACGGTTTTTTTGATAAGTTCAAAGTCTTCCATCGAGATTGGAGACTTGGCTACTGTCTCAGTGCCGTAGGTATAGCCAGGGATTGCCGCAGTCGTCATTTTTACCTCCTCTTAATTTGAGAGGACAATTGATTCCAGCTGAACTGGTTTTTGTGCGTCGGTGCAGACTTCTAAATTTACATAAATTTACAGAAAATTTAGATAGTCTAAAAATTTTGTTCGATAGGCTACAGATTTTTATAATACTTTTATGATAAAGAAAAGACTAAAAAAAAATTTTTAATTTTTGTATCAAAAATCACACATTATCTTGGCATTCGTACAACATTGAAGTAGGCAGATATACAAACTCATTACGAGTTTGAGTTTGTGAATCAAAGAAGCACCATCGCAACAGCGATCGCCTCAAGGGACTTGCTCGATCTTAAACTCAGCGATCGCGCGTTAACTGCCGATCCACTACCAAGTTAATTCATGACTACCTGGTTTAAAAAATTCTTTTTTACAAACTTATTTAAGAGGAGAACGACTATGGCACAAGTTGCACAGCAAGTTGTAAGAGATACTGGTGTCAATACCGAAGAACTGGTCAAGAAACTGGTTCGCGCAGCAGCAGCTGAGTTTACTACCTACTACTACTACACGATCCTCCGGGTAAACGCCATTGGTTTTGAAGGCGAAGGACTCAAAGAAATTATCGAAGATGCTCGCTTAGAAGACCGAAATCATTTTGAAGCGCTGGTGCCCCGAATTTACGAGCTAGGCGGCGAATTGCCCAGAGATATTCGGGATTTTGCCAACGATGCCGCTTGTCCCGATGCATACCTTCCTCAGAACCCGCGAGATGTCAAGGAGATGCTCAAAGTACTGGTAGAAGCCGAACGTTGCGCTATCAGAGTTTATACAGATATCTGCAATATGACTTTCGGCAAAGATCATCGCACCTACGAGCTATCCCTCGCTATCCTCAACGAGGAAATCGAACATGAAGCCTGGTTCTCCGAGTTTCTGGGCGAAGGACCCTCCGGTCATATCCGCCGGGGTTCGCCTGGGGAATCTCCCTATACTTCCCGCTTCTTGGTAGTACCCAACCACCATCAGAAAGCATAAATATCAATAAAAGCTGAAGGGAAGGGTGAAGGTCGAAGAGATTTTCAGACTTCATCCTTCGCCCTTGAATGCTATGAGCGAGTTCGTTAAAGTGGCAAAAGTCAGCGAGGTGCTTCCAAACAGCCTACTAGCTGTTGAAATTAACGGTCAGCGCCTGCTCCTAGTCAACCTAGGTCAAGAATTTTATGCGATCGATGCCCTATGTCCCCATCGAAATGGTCCTCTGGAGAAAGGGCATTTGTATGAGAACGAGGGCATTATCGAATGCCCTTGGCATTACTACCGCTATGACGTGAGGACTGGGAAAAATCTCTATCCCCGCAATGTTTATCCAGCTGACCTTACTTATTTAGAGCGAGATTTAAAACCTTTGCAACACTATCGGGTGCGGGTGGAAGGCGATGAGATCTTAGTTGAGTTTCACGGAGATCGAAAGGAATGAGCGCGAATTTTTTCTCCTTTAAAGGGAGAGCGTATCAAGACGACATGGACGTGGCAGAATTGGTAAGTCGATATGCACGAGGAGAAAGGAATTTTCACGAAATCAACCTCAATGGGGTAAGTCTGTGGAAAATCAACCTCAGCGAGGCAGACTTAAGCGGAGCAGATTTGATCGGGGCAGATTTGAGTCAAGCAAACCTGAGAGGGATAAACCTCAATAGTGCCAATTTAACAGGAGCTAACCTGCAAGGTGCTAATTTAATTGATGCCAAGTTGATTCTGACAACTCTGCGCGGCGCTAATCTGGAGCGGGCAGAATTAAGTAAAGCCAATTTCACCAAGGCAGACTTAAGCTGGGCAAATCTCAACGAAGCTAATTTAAGCGCGGCTAATTTGGGTGAAGCTAACTTAAATGGAACAAAATTGAGTTTGGTTATTCTGCGGGGAGCCAACCTGAAGCAGGCAAAAGTCGATTTAAGGAACGCAGACATAGCCGATTTAAATCTAGCTTGGACGATTATGCCCGATGGCACTATCCATAAGTAAACTACTCCTGTCCTGATAAATCGAGAGCTTCCTACCCAACAGCATTGATTTTTTACTGATTTAACTGTGATATCAAATCCGTTTAATTAGCCATAATATATAGTGCGGCAAGCGTAGCGTGCGCGTAAGCGCATACGTCCCGATCGCGAGCAGGATGCTCGCACTACTGGGTATTGCGGTTGTTTAACCGGATTTAATATGACTTGCCATCGTGAATAGGAGGGATCGCTTTCATCTTATGAGCGATGCTATGGTAACGATGGGTTTGCTGCATCGAAGCTGCTCGCTCTTGGATAGATCGATCGGCAATCTTCTTTCTTAACTTCTCGATCGCATCAATAATTGCCTCTATTGCTAGTTTAGCAACAAAAAAGTTGCTGAAGCTAATTTTTAGCGATCGCTCTCTTGGCAGAAATTTTTAAATATTAGTGTTAAAAAAATCAAGCTTACAAGAGAAAAGTGAATATAATTGCCTAATTAAAATCATTTTTTATTTATATAAGCAATAAATCGCTATCTTTGTTGTTTGACTTTAGCAAGATGAATATTGCTAAACTAGCAAGCAATGACTTAAACAACATTTTTGTTGTTTAAGTAAGGACGAGATACTAAAAAGTTAAACAACGAAACGATAAGCAAGGAAAATCTAAATACTTGGAAATAATCTAAGGACTCCTGGCTGACTTTTTTTCCTCGCCTTCTAACCGCTGCCGTCGTGAGGCGCGGTAGCGGTTTTCTTCAAATCAATATATGCATATGCAAGTTCAATATGTGCATGTGAAAGTCGGAGGGGTGAAACAACTAGAGTTTAGACTAAGTAGGGCCATGGATTACTTTGATTACGATGTTGTCATTATTGGCGGCGGACCAGCAGGTTGTACTTGTGCCCTCTATACGGCACGATCTGACCTAAAAACAATCATCCTCGACAAAAATCCGGCAGCTGGCGCACTCGCCGTTACTCATAAGATTGCTAACTATCCCGGTGTGCGGGGTGAGGTAGGCGGCGACGAATTGCTAGAGGTAATGCGCGAGCAAGCGATTGAATTTGGCGCTGACTATAAGCGGGCACAAGTTTTCGGGATCGATGTCAGCGATTCCCAGAAAAAAGTCTATACCCCAGAAGGGACTTTTAGGTGTCGCGCACTCGTACTTGCCTCTGGCGCAATGGGTCGGGTTGCCTCGATTCCTGGCGAGTCCGAGTATTTAGGTCGGGGAGTAAGCTACTGCGCTACCTGCGATGGGGCTTTTATGCGCGATCGCGAGGTGGTCGTCGTCGGCAGCAGCGAAGAAGCTATTGAAGAAGCCTACGTACTTACGAAGTTTGCTGCTAAAATCCACTGGGTCACTCCTAAAGACCCAGCAACGCTTAATGGTCATGCCGAGAACCTACTAGCTCATCAGTCGGTCAAACTCTGGAGCAAAACTCGTCTGCTGAAGATCCACGGCGAGGAAAGCGGTGTCACGGCGGTTGAAGTACTTCCCAAAGGTCGGGAGCCAATCTCAATTGCTCCGGTTGAAGGCGTTTTCATCTATCTGCAAGGTGCCAAACCAATTACAGATTTTTTAGGCGGTCAGATCGAACTGAAACCCGATGGTGGCGTTAAGGTCGATGAGATGATGCAGACTAATATACCTGGCGTTTGGGCGGTTGGCGATATCCGTAACACCCCTTTTAAACAAGCAGTCGTCGCCGCTTCAGACGGTTGTATTGCCGCGATGGCAATTGACCGCTACCTGAATCAACGCAAGAATATTAGACCTGACTGGAGTTAATGTCTTTTTTTGGATGTTTGATGAATTATGTCAAATGCCAAACAAATACAATATTTAGAGTCTGTAGTCCTCAAGGGGTTGTGTCCTAATTGTTATTCCTCGGATGTGGTCTACTTTGAATATGAGAAAAACAAAATTTTTGGGTTTAAGTGTCATAAATGCGGTTGGAAAACTACTCATACATCTGAGGAGTTTATGAAAATCTCAGCTTCTTGGAGTCGGATTAGAACAGGATTAAAGACTTAAAAAACCGAAATAGTTTTAACAAATCGAGAACACTAATTCAAGTTCTCACTTAGCTCGAATCAAATAGCCACAGCAGCGATCGCCGTCATTAATCCAATGGGTTCGCTCGATCGTACAATCTGGCAAGAGAGCAGCAAACATTTCTAATTCATGAGCGCACACCACGGGAAAAAACTTGGCAACTTTTGCGATCGCGCAGTTATGCTCGGTGAGGACAAATTAATTTTGCCTATTTCAGGAATAGGCAAGGGAAATCGGAAACCGTTCGCCAATCTTTTTCTCAATAATCTCGATCGCCGAGCCAAAAATTATTTGCTTTTAGCAACAAAATTATTGCTAATGTAGCACAAAATCAAATTCTGCAACGCCATAGTTGTCTAATAAAATACCATTCAATCCAGAAATAAACCTGGTTGGGTTCGGTTGCCCAAAAAATTGTAAAGATTGAAAATCAGTGAAAAATTTCATCGGTTTTTCAGAATTTTTCTCTACCCTACAAGATAGGACTGGCAAGATTTGAACGGCAGTCAACAACTTAGCAAAGCCATTGAGCTTCCTAGCATCAAATGCACATGACAACATTGCCAACCCGACGCATCCTGCTCATTAGTCAGGAAAAAGCGGTGCAGGAGATTACTCAGATTTGTCTAGAAACAGTTGCCAACTGCGAAGTACTGACAGCAGATTCGGGCAATGAGGGAATAGCCAAAGCCGAGACTCAACAAGTTAACGCTATTCTTCTCGATCTCGACGAGATGACGGTCGATCCGGACTGGCGCGCGATCGTGCAAACGCTCCAAAATAACCCGGCTACTCGGCGCATCCCCGTAATTTTGTTAACAACTACGGAACACTCCAAAGATTTACCTCAATTTAATCAAACGGGAGTAAGGGCAGCGATCGCTAAATCTTTCGATCTTCTAACTCTAGCAAGTCAAGTTGCGGCAGCGCTAGAGTGGAACTAATCCACTCAATTGTAACTTTTTGTTAAGACAGTAACTTCTTTCATAAGTTTTTCAGGTTTTTTTCGTACTCTCCTAAACAAGCTAGTTTTTTAATTTGACTAGCCAGCGTCAATCGTTTTCCCAATCTTGCTCGATAGGGCAAGACAGTCAATTTCACTTTTTCCCTTTTAGGAGAATCGATTTTTCGGAAGACATTTTTTAATGTTTGCTTCCTAAAATAATCCCCTCGCCTCTGGCCTCGGAAACCGCGACGAGGGGAAATTCCATACCCTTTTAGTAAGGATTGTCTATCTATGATACCGCATGAATTTACCCTTAAGCTATCTATCCACGGGAGTCTTTTGGATAAACGCTTAACCAAGCCGAGACTTCTTAGGGTAGATAGTCCCCATTCTCCAAGAATTTGTTGGCTCGTTTAGTAAAGAGCGAGTCAGAGCTATGATTTCGCCAAGATGCCCGAATCTTTGCGATCGCGCAAGGTTCTCAACTTACCTGAGTTTGTTGAGTTCAAATTTCTGCTGAAAAAAACACTGGTCAATTCTATGACGACAACTCTTCAAAAACGCGAAATTCCTAACTTATGGGAACAGTTTTGTCAATGGGTCACCAGTACCGAAAATCGCCTTTACATTGGCTGGTTTGGGGTGCTAATGATTCCACTGCTCGGAGTCTCCACCACGGTTTTTGTTCTCGCCATCATTGCTGCTCCTCCCGTGGATATGGACGGACTCCGCGAACCGATAACGGGTTCGCTCCTCTATGGCAATAACATCATTACTGCGGCCGTCGTTCCTACTTCCAACGCCATCGGCTTGCACTTTTATCCCATTTGGGAAGCAGCCTCTATGGACGAATGGCTATATAACGGCGGTCCCTATCAAATGATTGCTCTCCACTACGTCCCAGCCCTGTGTTGCTATCTAGGACGAGAGTGGGAGTTGAGCTATCGCCTCGGCATGCGTCCTTGGATTTGCGTTGCTTTCAGCGCTCCTCTTGCTGCCACGACATCCGTTTTTCTAATTTATCCTCTCGGACAAGGCAGCTTCGCCGATGGTCTTCCCATGAGTATTAGTGGCACGTTCAACTTTATGTTCGTCTTCCAAGCCGAACATAACATCCTCATGCATCCCTTCCACATGCTGGGAGTTGCTGGTGTATTTGGAGGTGCTTTTTTCTGTGCCATGCACGGTTCGCTAGTGACTTCTAGCCTGATTCGGGAGACTAGCGAGAACGAATCGCAAAACTATGGTTACAAGTTCGGACAAGAAGAAGAAACTTATAACATTGTTGCCGCTCATGGCTACTTCGGTCGCCTGATCTTCCAGTACGCCAGCTTTAACAATAGCCGCAACCTGCACTTCTTCTTAGCCGCTTGGCCAGTAATTTGCATCTGGTTTACGGCTTTGGGGATCTGCGTCATGGCGTTTAACCTCAATGGATTCAACTTTAATAATTCCATCCACGACGCTCAAGGTCGGGTGTTGCCTAGCTGGGCAGATGTGATTAACCAGGCCAATCTCGGTTTTGAAGTTATGCACGAGCGCAATGCTCACAACTTCCCACTCGATCTTGCCAGTGGCGAGGCTATCCCAGTTGCTTTACGTGCCCCTGCAATTGCTAGTTAGATTGAGTTTTCTCCAAAAAAGACGCGAGCGTCTGCTTTAGTCAAGTTACTATCTCCAAACAAGTTACCCCCGTCGTCTCTAAACTCGGAAACCGGGGCGATGGGGTTATCTCCTACCCTTTCTGTAAGGAGTTAATACATGGTACAGCAAGAGCCTACTCTCACGCCTTCGATTGAAGTGGATTCTGCTATTGAATCTCCAACAGAGTCAACGACTGCTCTCAATAGACGCGAAACTCTATTAGCCAAGTGGGAGGAATTTTGTCGATGGATTACCAGTACCGAAAACCGCATTTATATTGGCTGGTTTGGGGTAATCATGATTCCGACCCTTTCAACGGCTGCGATCGCATTTATCATTGCTTTCATCGTCGCTCCTCCAGTCGATTGGGACGCAACGGGCGCGCCTGTGACTGGCGCTTTACTCGGCGGCAACAATCTGATTACGGCTGCGGTTATTCCTACCTCCTCAGCCATTGGTCTGCATTTTTATCCTATTTGGGCAGCAGCTTCAATCGATGAGTGGCTGTACAATGGCGGTCCTTACCAGCTCATCGTGCTGCATTTTTTGATCGGCATTATTTGCTATCAAGATCGGGAGTGGGAATTGAGCTATCGCCTCGGCATGCGTCCTTGGATTTCCCTCGCTTTCACCGCTCCCGTTGCTGCTTGCATATCGGTGTTTTTAGTCTACCCTGTCGGACAAGGAAGCTTTTCTGAGGGAATGCCGTTAGGAATCTCCGGCACGTTTAACTTTATGTTGCGATTTCAAGCCGATCACAATATCCTGATGAATCCTTTTCATCAGATAGGAGTCATTGGGGTATTGGGCGGTGCTTTTTTAGCTGCCATGCACGGTTCGTTGGTCACGTCAACGCTCATTCGTAAGACGGGCGAGTCTGAATCGATTAATACCGGATACAGGCTAGGTCAGAAGAACCCAACTTACAGCTTTGGCGCGGCACGAGGATACATGCAGCGATTCTGGCATTTTAGTTTTCCCAATTCTCGCGCTTTGCATTTTTTCCTTGCCGCTTGGCCCGTGGCAGGAATTTGGTCGGCTGCTTTGGGGATCGACATCGCTGCCTTTGGCTTTGACGGATTCAACGTCGATCGCTGGGTTCCGATCTATCAATCGCAAGGACAATTTCTTCCTAGCTGGGTAGACATTATCGATCGCGCCAATCTGGGTATAGAAGCCATGCAAGAGCGTCCTTTTGAAGACTTTCCCTTGAATTTAGATTCAAGCGAGGTGCTTCCACTCACGCTCGATATGGACGATCGCACTTAGGCGAACCTCACTCATCAGTCAGTCAATTTAGTTTTTCTGTGTAGTTGTCGCTGGTTTTGGCATCGATTGACAACTCAGCAGCGAGCGAGCGCGCCAACCAAGCAGCAATAAGGCCAAGCTGGTCGGAAAAATGGCTCCGACTGAGTGGGGGATGGGGATATCTTTAAAAATTCTTGGATTTTAGGACTTCAACCGTTCGTTTCTCACAAGGACTCAAGCATGGAAACACCGTTTAATTCTTCTACTGTCAAAATTGGGACAACCGTCCAAGACGCTCCCACCAGAGATGTTACCTTCGATCTTGCCCGCGAAGGTCGCGATGAAGCTTCCACCGGATATGCTTGGTGGGCGGGAAATGCCCGTTTTATTAACCTGTCCGGTAAATTCTTAGGGGCACACGTTGCCCATGCAGGGCTGATTGCTTTTTGGGCGGGAGCGATGCTGCTGTTTGAGGTCGCTCACTACGTTCCAGAAAAGCCCATGTACGAACAGGGTTGCATTCTCATGCCCCACCTTGCCACGCTGGGCTTCGGCGTCGGTTCCGGCGGTCAAGTAGTCGATACATTTCCCTATTTTGCGATCGCGGTAATCCATTTAATTGGTTCTGCCGTTCTCGGTATTGGCGGACTCTATCACTCGCTGCGCGGACCAGAGAAACTAGCAGGTTTCTTCGATTTCGATTGGTCGGACAAGGATAAGATGACTAGCATCATCGGCTATCATCTCATTGCCCTGGGAATTGGCGCGTTCCTGTTGGTAGGCAAAGCCATGTTCTGGGGGGGCTTGTACGACACTTGGCTGCCGGGAGGGGGTGGCGTGCGCCTGGTTACCAACCCTACCCTCGATCCGAGAGTTATCTTCGGTTACTTTTTCAAGTCGCCTCTAGGCGGTTCGGGTTGGATCGTGAGCGTGGATAACTTAGAAGATATCGTCGGCGGACATATTTGGATGGGGGGCATCCTGATTGCGGGAGGCATTTGGCACATTTTTACCAAACCCTGGAAGTGGACAGATAAGGTCTTCATCTGGTCTGGAGAAGCTTACCTTTCCCAAAGCTTGGGCAATATCGCCGGACAAGCGTTTATTGCCGCCATGTTTATCTGGTTTAACAACACCGCCTATCCGAGCGAATTCTACGGTCCGACCGTCCCTGAAGCCTCTCAGGCTCAAGCATTGGTGTTTTTGGCAAGAGACCAACGTCTGGGAGCGGATATAGGAACCGCTCAAAGTGTTACGGGATTGGGCAAGTATTTAATGCGATCGCCGACTGGAGAAATTATCTTTGGCGGGGAAACCATGCGTTTCTGGGATTTTCGCGGTCCTTGGCTAGAACCGTTACGCGGCACGAATGGTTTAGATCTCAAAAAACTCCAGAATGATATTCAACCCTGGCAAATTCGCCGCGCTTCCGAATACATGGTTCATGCGCCCCTGGGTTCGATTAACTCAGTAGCAGGTCTTGCTACTGATGTCAACTCCTTTAACTATGTGTCTCCGCGTACCTGGATGACTGCCTCTCACTTGATTTTCGCCCTCTTTTTCCTAGTCGGTCACTGGTGGCATGCCGGTCGGGCACGGGCGGCGGCTGCTGGTTTTGTCAGAGGGATTAACCGCGAAGACGAACCAGTTCGCTCGATGGGCGACATAGATTAGTTAATTCAATTCACAACTCACAATTAGCAATTGCCAATTGAAAAAATTGAGTTTTTAGATGATTAAAAACCATGACTATAGCAATTACTCGCAGACAACCAACCCAAGGATGGTTTAGAACGTTAGACGACTGGCTCAAGCGCGAACGCTTTGTCTTCATTGGCTGGTCGGGACTGCTGCTCTTTCCCTGTGCCTATCTAGCAATCGGAGGATGGTTTACTGGCACTACCTTCGTTACCGCTTGGTATACTCACGGGTTAGTCAGCTCTTACCTAGAAGGATGTAACGTCCTGACTGCCGCTGTCTCTACCCCTGCCGACAGCATGGGACATTCCCTGCTGCTGCTGTGGGGACCAGAAGCCAACTGGAACTTTACCCGTTGGTGTCAGATAGGAGGGTTATGGACGTTTACTGCCTTACATGGCGCTTTAGGATTGATGGGCTTCATGCTGCGACAGTTAGAAATTGCCCGTTTGGTAGGAGTGCGACCCTACAACGCGATCGCTTTTAGCGCTCCCATTGCCGTATATGTCAGCGTCTTTTTGGTCTATCCTTTATTCCAATCGAGCTGGTTTTTTGCCCCCAGCTTTGGCATCGCTGGCATTTTTCGTTTCGTTCTTTTCTTCCAAGGCTTCCACAACTATACCAATAACCCCTTCCACATGATGGGAGTAGCTGGCGTTCTCGGAGGCGCTTTATTATGTGCCATTCACGGTGCAACAGTACAAAACACGATCTTTGAAGACACGAAGAGTTTCAATACCTTTGGCGGATTCAGTCCCACTCAAGAAGAAGAAACCTATTCGATGGTGACTGCAAACCGCTTCTGGTCTCAGATCTTTGGCATTGCTTTCTCTAACAAGCGCTGGCTGCACTTCTTTATGTTATTCGTTCCGGTAACTGGCTTATGGATGAGTGCGATCGGCATGGTCGGTTTAGCGTTCAACCTGAGAGCTTATGACTTTGTTTCTCAAGAGTTGCGAGCAGCTGAAGACCCAGAGTTTGAAACTTTCTATACCAAGAACATTCTCTTGAATGAAGGTTTGCGAGCTTGGATGGCAACGATGGATCAACCTCACGAACGCTTCCAGTTCCCCGATGAAGTGCTGCCTCGCGGTAATGCGGCTAAGTAGGAGATCGACCAATGAAGAAGTTTCTGAACTATGTTATTGCCGCTCCAGTAGTTTCTACTATTTTGTTTGCTGGTTTTTCAGCCCTGGTCGCTGCGTTAGATCGCTGTTTCCCCGGTTCGCTGGACGGCACTTATCTTCGACTCTTTTTTCCACCGACAGATATGAATGTTTGATGCAATTTTAAATCTTCTTTCAGACAAGGAGAATCTTTCATGGGACTACCTTGGTATCGCGTCCATACAGTGGTTTTAAACGACCCAGGACGACTCATTGCCGTCCATCTGATGCACAATGCCCTCTGTGCGGGTTTTGCTGGTTCGATGCTTTTGTTTGAGCTAGCTTTGTACGATCCCAGCGATCCAGTTCTCAACCCCATGTGGCGGCAGGGATGTTTCTTAATGCCTTTTGTGGCACGACTGGGGGTAACGAACTCCTGGCAGGGCTGGAGCATTACGGGCGAAACCTTTGACGATCCGGGTTTCTGGACATTTGAAACCGTCGCGATCGCTCATATCGTCTTTTCCGGTCTCGAATTCCTGGCTGCTATCTGGCATTGGGTTAACTGGGATCTCGTCACCTTTTTTGACGAAAAAACTGGCGAGCCAACTTTGGATTTGCCCAGAATCTTTGGCATTCATCTATTTTTAGCAGGTTTACTCTGTTTTGGTTTCGGAGCTTTTCATTTGACCGGTATTTTTGGTCCGGGGATGTGGGTTTCAGACCCTTATGGTCTCACAGGTCACGTACAAGGCGTTGCCCCCGTCTGGGGACCGGAAGGCTTTAATCCTTACAACCCTGGCGGCGTGGTCGCTCACCACATTGCGGCGGGGATTGTCGGCATTATCGGCGGACTATTTCATATTGTCGTTCGACCCTCAGAAGGACTCTATCGACTCCTGCGGATGGGAAATATAGAAGGCGTACTTGCCAGTTCTCTTGCTGTCTTCTTTTTCGCGGGTTTTATCGCCAGTGCCAGCATGTGGTACGGGACTGCCACCACTCCTATCGAATTGTGGGGGCCGACACGCTATCAGTGGGATCGAGGTTACTTCCAGCAAGAGATTGACAGGCGGGTGCAAGCTGGCTTAGCTGAAGGAAAAAGCCTTAACCAAGCCTGGTCGGCGATTCCTCCCAAGCTGGCTTTCTACGACTATATCGGCAACAGTCCTGCTAAGGGGGGTCTGTTCCGAGTCGGTCGCATGGTCGATGGCGATGGACTTGCTACGGGTTGGTTAGGGCATCCCGTCTTTAAAGACGGCGAAGGTCGGGAATTGACCGTGAGGCGCATGCCTAATTTCTTCGAAACTTTCCCCGTAGTGATGACCGATAAAGATGGGGTCGTTCGGGCAGATATTCCTTTCCGGCGCACCGACGCTAAGTATAGCATCGACCAAACCGGAGTCACGGTGAGTTTTTACGGCGGTCTTCTCGACGGTCAAACCATTAGCGATCCCGCATTGGTGAAGCAATATGCTCGTAAGGCTCAACTCGGCGAACCGTTTGACTTCGACCGCCAAGCCTACAATTCCGATGGCGTATTCCGAACCAGTAACCGAGGCTGGTTTGCCTTTTTCCACGCATGTTTTGCGCTGGTCTGGTTTTTTGGGCACGTCTGGCACGGAGCGCGCACCCTCTTCCGAGATGTTTTTGCTGGCATCAATCCAGACCTTGATGAAGAGCAAGTAGAATTTGGCGTCTGGCAAAAAGTGGGAGATGTTACCTCGCGCAAACGGCAAGTTGCTTAGGAGTGCAAGTAGGAGTGCGGGCAGGATGCCCGCACTCCTACCAAAACCTTCAAAAATTTCATCGAGACTCACTAGAGGAATTCATGCAAGTACGAAAATTTGCTCCCAAAAAAGTTGCTCCCTTGCAATATTTTTTCAAGCGCTTTAATTCCCAAGCAGGCAAGGTAATTCCTGGCTGGGGAACTACGCCTCTGATGTTGGCTTTGATGCTGTTGTTTTTCTTCTTTTTGTTGATGCTGCTCGAGATTGTCAATGCCTCGATTCAATTGGAAGGGATTGACGTGGATTGGAAAAGCTTGAGCTATTAATGCGATCGCGAGGAGGTTCGATGTCATCGATCTTTTTTGCCTACGGAGAGGGACAGTTTTCCTCAACTGCAACTGGAATAACTTTAGGGTTGCTAGCGGCTGTATTATTTTGCGTCCTCCTGGGAGTCTATGCAGCCTATACCTACCCAGCCAACCGAGAATAAAACACTTTTAAATGTTTGATTGTCAAAAACAAGGAGAAAACCATGAGCATCGTCACCGAATTAATTCTCAATGCCGATAGCGAAGCTCGCTATCCTGGTCCCAAAGAGCTACACATCTTCCAAGACTTCTTAAAAACAGGAGAGCAACGGCTTCGGATTGCAAAGTTTCTGGCAGACAACGAACAACAGCTCGTCCAAAATGGCAGTGCCCGGTTCTGGGAACGGTGTCCGGTTACGCCGAGCAACAGCGGCAATCCAAGAAAAACAGCCTCCTGTCAGCGCGATCAAGGCTGGTATATCCGTCTGATTGCCTACTCAGTTTTGGCAGGTAGCGAGAAACCCCTCGAAGAAATAGGCACGATTGGGATTAAAGAGATGTATAACTCCCTGGAGATTCCAATCCCCAATATCGTCGTAGCAATGCAATGCCTCAAAGAAGAAGCCGTATCTATGATGAGTGAGGAGGATGCCGCCGAAGTCGCCCCCTATTTTGACTACGTTATTCAGGCATTGTCCTAACGATAAGTCCTCGGTCATTGGTCATTGACCATTTGTCCCAATGACTAATGACCAATAACAAATAACAAACCACAAGGAGACAAGATTTATGCAAGACGCAATTACTTCTGCAATCAATGCCTTTGACGTTCAAGGTCGCTATCTAGACGACGACGCGATCGCAAAGCTGCGGGGCTATTTCCAAAGCGGCACCATGCGAGCCAAGGCAGCTACGGTTATTGGGGCCAATGCCAAGTCTATCATCACTAAGACCGTAGCAAAGTCTCTGATGTACACAGATATCACTGCTCCTGGCGGCAATATGTATACCTGCCGTCGCTATGCTGCTTGCATCCGCGACTTGGATTACTTTCTTCGCTATGCAACCTATGCCATGCTTGCAGGCGACCCCTCGATTCTCGACGAGCGCATCCTCAATGGACTGAGGGAAACTTATAACTCTCTAGGCGTTCCTATTAGTGCAACGGTAAGAGCATTACAGGCGATGAAGGAAGTGACTGCCGATATCGTAGGGCCGGATGCTGGCAAGGAGATGGGCGTCTACTTCGACCACATTTGCTCTGGCTTGAGTTAAAGACTTTTTGATTAATCGATAGTTGTTAGTCGTTGGTAGGGAGTTTCTTGTATCCACTAACGACTAACTTTACTGAAATACTCGATCGCTATCACAAACAAGGAAAACGACATGAGTATTATTACTCGCTCTATTGCGAACGCCGATCGCGAAGCTCGCTATCTCAACCTCGGAGAATTAAATGCCATTCGCAATTTTTATGAAGGAGGAAAAAATCGACTCCGGATCGCTCAGATTCTGACAGCAAACGAAGAAAGCATTATCGCAAGAGGGAGTCAAAAATTCTGGAAGCGATGTCCCGATACACCCAGCAATACTGGCAACGCAACCTTTCGCGCCTCCTGCATGCGAGATCAAGGTTGGTATATCCGCCTAATTACTTATGCGATCGTAGTGGGGGATATAGAACCCTTAGAAAAAACTGGCATCAAAGGCGTAAGGGAAATGTATGAATCCCTAGAAATTCCTCTCAGAAATGTCGTTGAATGCATGCGTTGCCTCAAAGAAGTGACTCTAGAGATGCTGTCGTTAGAAGATGCTGCTGAGGTAGCGCCTTATTTTGATTATTTGATACAAGGAATGATGCCTTAATTTCAATTTTGGATTGAAAAAATGAGTATAAATGCTAGTGGTGGCAGTCCGGTTGTCCGCCCACAACAATATCAAACTTTACCGACTTCTCTACTTTCCCAGGCAGAACAGCAAGATCGTAGCTTAAGACGCAGCGAACTCGATGAATTATTGAGTTTTTTTAGATCTGGTGCCAAGCTGCTGCAAATTGTCGAAACCCTAACCGAGAATGCAGACCAAATTGTCTCGGCTGGTGCCAAGCGCATTTTTTGGGGTGGGAATCCGATGGATTACCTGGAGAAGCCCATAGAAAAGATAGATTTACCGGGGTTTGGGAGGCCGGTAACCCTTGCCGAAGCAGCGCTTGCCAAGGAGGCTGCACTCGATCGCGAATTCAAGAAGCTGCAAATCCCTAGTTCGATAAATCCTCCTCGCAACTTCAATCCCCTCAGCGACTTGTGGGAGAATCTTCGGGGGGCTATTCAAGGCATGTTGGCAGGCGATCGAGAAGCCCTGCCTGGGGGATTCAAAGCTATTAATATCTCTCGCTATGGCACCGTCAGAATGAAAAGGTCGATGCGGGATCTGGCTTGGTTTTTGCGCTACATCACCTATGCGATCGTTGCCGGCGATGGGAGTATTCTAACAGTCAATGCTAGGGGATTGCGGGGAGTCATTCCCGAAGATGTCACGGTGGCTACGGTGGTGGCACTCAAGGAAATGCGCTGGAAGTCTTTGACCTACTTCAAAGGGGATGAGGAAGCCAGCGAAATTATCAAACACTATTTTGATGTATTAATCGACGCCTATCAAGTCGAAAAACCTCCCGTCAGACTCCGGCAAGGGGTATCGAACGACCAGCAGGGATTGCAACTACCCGAAAGTTATTCCCTCAGTGCCGAAGCGCGATCGAAATTTGTCATCAAGCCCGGTTTCTCGGCAGCAGAAAAGCAAGCAGCCATTAAAGCTGCCTACCGACAAGTCTTTGAGTGCGACATTAACCGCGCCTACGGACTATCTTTATCCGACCTCGAATCGAAGGTCAACAGCGGTAACATTTCGATGAAGGAATTTATCCGCGCTTTGGGGAAATCTCGTCTCTACCGCAGACAGTTCTACGAACCTTACGCCATTAGCCGAGTTATAGAACTTGCCTTTCGTCACTTTCTCGGTCGTGGGTTAAGTTCTTTGGAGGAGTTCCAAGAACACTTTGAGATTATGTCAAAAGGCGGTCTGCCTGCATTGGTGGATGCTTTAGTGGATTCTGAAGAATATGCCGATTACTTTGGCGAAGAGACAGTGCCTTACCTGCGGGGTTTGGGTCAAGAAGCTCAAGAATGCCGCAACTGGGGACCCCAGTTCGATCTATTTAAACACAGCGCCCCTGTCCGCAAAGTTCCTCAGTTCGTTACGCTGTTCGCCAATTACCAAAAACCCTTATCCAATCAACACGTCTATGGTACTGGAAACGATCCGCTAGAAATCCAGTTTGGGGCGATCTTTCCCCAAGAAACTCGCAATCTGGCTGCCCAACCCTCACCTTATGGTAAGGATAATCGCCGCATTTTGATTGGTTGCGGTTTGGGAAATGGCAACGGACACAAGAATGGGAGTCATCTAGGAAAAGCACCTTCTTTGAGTTCGAGAGTATTGAAGCTCAATGGTGCTGCGAATGGAAATGGGAATCGAGGCGCAAACGTCAACCTTGCGATCCACTCTGCCGAAGCGGCAATTAGAGGGGCTTACCGACAGGTATTCGGACGGGATGTCTATTCGGGTCAGTGTCTCGTGAGTGCCGAAACCAAGCTTAAAAGCGGCGAAATTACCATGCGAGAGTTTGTGAGACAGTTAGCCAAGTCCCGTGTATTCCGCAGTTTATATTGGGATTCGCTCTATATTACCAAAGCGATCGAATACATCCATCGGCGTTTGTTGGGTCGTCCTACTCACGGGCGAGCAGAAATAAGTCGCTACTACGATCTCTGTGCCAAAAAGGGCTTTTATGCCTTAATCGACGAAATAATTGATAGCCTCGAATACTCAGAAGCTTTTGGAGAAGATACAGTTCCTTACGAGCGGTATGTAACGCCGAGGGGATTTGCCATGCGATCGCTGCGGGAACCCGCCCATTGGTCATCCTCTCAACTGAACCGAACCGTTAGTGCGGGTACGTTTCTAGCTCAAAAAATGCAAGAAAAAAATAAGACTCGCATAACTGCTGCCGATCGTAATGCCAGTCAAACCCAAGCTCAAGAGACAACTCTGCTAGTTACCGTTCAGGAGGAAACCCATGAGTATAGTCAAACAAGTGATTCTTAACGCCGATGAAGAACTTCGCTATCCTACTCCTGGCGAACTCCGCCTATTTCAAAATTTCTGCCAGTCGGGAGAGAAGCGAATCCGCATCGCTAACAAGCTAGCGGCAAACGAAAAGAGGTTAGTAGAAAGAGGCTCGGCGAGGTTTTGGCGACGTTGTCCGGTTACGCCCAGCAATAGCGGCAATATGAGAAAAACAGCTTCCTGCCAGCGCGATCAAGGCTGGTATATTCGCTTAATTGCTTACTGCGTTTTAGCTGGAAACGAGCAGCCCCTCGCAGAGATCGGCACGATTGGCATGAAGGAAATGTACCAATCTTTGGGCATTCCTATATTTAATTGGGTTGAGGCTTTAAAATGTCTCAAAGAAGAGGCGATCGCGTTGCTAGGCGAAGAGGATGCCGCTGAGGTCACGCCTTATTTCGACCATATTATCCAAACGCTTGCTTTACCGGGACCGCCTTATTATATGAATGATAAATAAGCCAACAATCGCGTCGGGAATTTAGCTTACCCAGACTAGATAGGGCAATTTTGAGGCTGTGGCTCGAATTTGGTCGGTATCTTGGATCAGTTGTCCGCAGCTATCCCAGGTTCCCGACATCAGCATTTGCCGCGAACCTTCATCCATAAAAACGGGAGCGCTAAAATCTCCGCAGCGAACTTGCATGGTTTCTAGATCGACGGACATAGAAGCTTGGGGATTTTCTCGTAGCAACGCTTGTAGTCGTTCGATCGCCTTCGGTTCTGCGATAAGGCAAGGAACGCCATTCGCCACGCAATTGCCAAAAAAGATTTCAGCAAAACTTTCGCCGACGATCGCTTGAATTCCCCATTTGATAATCGCTTGGGGAGCGTGTTCTCGCGAAGACCCGCAGCCAAAGTTAGCGTTGACGACTAAGATATTGGCACCTTGGTATTGAGGTAGATCGAAGGGATGCTGTCCGCTAGCTTGGGCGCGATCGTCGGCAAAAACCTGCGCTCCTAGCCCGTCAAAGGTCACGCAGCGCAAAAAACGCGCGGGAATAATGCGATCGGTATCAATATCATCTCCAACTAAAGGAATTCCTCGTCCTGAAATCCGTTCACTCTTGCTCATGGAATAATACGCTGAATTTAATTGTTACTATCATCGCAAATAATCGCTACGCTGAGGCCTTGGGATTTAATCGCTGCTCAAGGCAGACACGATCGCTTGTTGGCTTGCGGTTCGATAAACTTGCTCTAAGTATTGCTCTACCGCCTGCGCGTCAGCATAGGCTAACGGAATCCTGCCCAAAAGATTGAGGACAGTTTTACCGTCAGCGGGAGGAACGATTGCCACCAGCGAAGAGTCTAGCGGCTCGTCATATTGCCAGAATTGTTCGATATTACTTGTTTTTTGGGGTTTTTTACCAATTTCTGGCTTCTGGACGGGCGGGTTTTCCACATTAACTGTCGGTAAGTCGGTTGAGTTTCTAGATAAACCCGCCTCTACGGCTGACTCCTGACTCCTTAGCTGCCGGAGGGCTTCGAGAATCTGTTCTTTTGTGCGTCCTCGGAGTTGAAAGAGAACGAACGGATCTTCGCTAAAGCGATCGCCCAATTGATAGTAAACCGCACCGATATGCTTGCAGGGATTGGCTTTATCGGGACAGTTACAGCGGGAATGAATATCCGATAGGGTAAAGGGAAACAAACTCAATCCATTGGCGGTAAAAACTTCTTCAATCTTGTCGGGCATTTCTCCCGCCAACAATTGAGCAGAAAAAATTGCTTTTTGAGACAGAGTATATATGACGTAATTCCAGTCTTCATCGGTAAACGGATCGAGGGAGAGGGAGACTTGATAGGGTTCTGGTTCGCTTCCCTGTACCTTTGCCAAAACCTTAGCCCCTTCAAATTCGATATTGAGGACGTTTCCTTCCCTGGCATAAATTCTGGCTCTTTCCAGGCGTTTTTTAAAACGGTAGGAATCGAGCAATTCTAACCAACGCTGTACCCACCAGGGAGAATTGCCAATCGTAAATTCTGAATTTTGAATCATATTTATTGACTGTTGTCGATCGGTTGTTTGAGTTCTCTGGCTTTATAAAAAGTTTCTAGGCTCTTGCGATCGCCGACATATCGCCAGTGCCAGGGTTCATAACTCACTCCTTGAGGATT
The DNA here is from genome assembly GCF_000317025.1 of Pleurocapsa sp. PCC 7327. Taxonomy (NCBI): domain Bacteria; kingdom Bacillati; phylum Cyanobacteriota; class Cyanophyceae; order Pleurocapsales; family Pleurocapsaceae; genus Pleurocapsa; species Pleurocapsa sp. PCC 7327. The sequence goes on from NC_019689.1 coordinate 2,037,022, forward strand.
ATTGGGTGGAAAGGACAATTCAAAACTGTAGCGATTGGCGTTGTTTTTTAGCCAGCGAAAGGCAGGGGTTTTCTCAAAACTAACGCTGAGATTAGTTGCGGGCGATCGCCCATCGCCAAGATCGATCGCGTAACCCGTGTGATGTTCGCTATAACCGGGAGGAGCGCTAACTTCTGCTCGCTTACTTGCTTCTTGATTGCGCTGTTGCTTGACTTCAAAAAAAAGACGATTTTGTTCTCTAACCGAACGAAATCCGGAAATAGGAGTCAAAATAATGCCATCCGCTCTTGCTGCTGCCTGTAATTGCAAGAATGCCTCTGCTGCCGCCAAGCGCATGCGAATGCGACCGTCGGGCGTTATCGCTTTCAACTCCGATTCGGGGGCTTCTTCATAAGGAAGATGACCCAAAACGTTTTCCACTGGTTTGCTAGTTGGCGTTGGCGCAGGGGTGGTTGGGGTAGGGGTAACGGTGGCAGCAGACTTTTGGGGCACTTTAGCGGGAGAACGAAACAACAATACTCCTACGACAATCGCTAGCATCCCCAGTCCCAATGAGAAGCCAATGAGAAATAGCGGCAACGGTCGCGACGATTGTTTGCTTTTTGGGCTGTCTCGCAACGCCTCTGGAATCTCGTCCATACTCCCCCACCAAATCATCTCATTCCTAATTTAGCGGAATTTCTGTAGCGATATCATTGACGGGCGACTCCATCCTGACGCGCTGCCTGTTGAACCGCGGCAGAGACAGCAGTTGCGACTCGCGGATCGAACACCGAGGGAATAATATGTTCTCGGTCGAGATTGCCACAATGAACCAGAGACGCGATCGCCTTGGCAGCTTCTAGGTACATATGGTCGGTAAAGGTTTTAGCGCGACAATCTAACGCGCCGCGAAAAACACCGGGAAAAGCGAGGACGTTGTTGATCTGATTGGGATAGTCGCTGCGTCCGGTTGCCATGACTGCCACATCATTTTTTACCAGTTCGGGTTGAATTTCGGGAATGGGATTAGCCATGGCGAAGACAATGGGATCTTTTGCCATAGAACGAACCATTTGGGGCGTTACCACTCCAGGAACGCTCACGCCCAAGAAGACATCGGCATCTTTGAGGGCATCGGCAAGGTTTCCGCTAGCTTCAACGGCAAATTCTTGTTTCTGAGGAGTGAGATCGGTACGTGTTTTGGAAAGAATGCCTTTAGAGTCGCACAGCCAGATATCAGTCGCTCCAGCTTGGCGCAGAAGGCGGGCGATCGCGATGCCTGCGGCTCCCGCTCCATTGATGACGATTCGCACGTCTTCGATGGGCTTGCCGACGAGTTTGAGGGCATTAATTAAGGCTGCTAGCGTGACGATCGCCGTTCCGTGTTGGTCGTCGTGAAAGACGGGAATATTGAGTTCCTGGCGCAACCGTCGTTCGATTTCAAAGCAACGGGGAGCGGCAATATCTTCTAGATTGATGCCGCCAAAGACGGGAGCGATGTTTTTAACCGTTTCCACGATTTCATCGGTGTCTTGGGTTGCCAAACAGATGGGAAAAGCATCCACGCCAGCAAATTCTTTAAAGAGCATGGCTTTTCCTTCCATGACTGGCAGGGCAGCTTCGGGCCCCAAGTTTCCCAGTCCGAGAACGGCGCTGCCATCGGTGACAATGGCGACGGTATTGCTTTTGATCGTTAGGGAAAAAACTTGAGCGCTATCGTGGGCGATCGCTTCACAGATCCGTCCCACCCCAGGCGTGTATGCCATCGCCAACTCGCACTGAGAGGCGAGGGGAAATCGACTGACAATCTCTATTTTGCCACCGCGATGCAGGTCGAAAGTGCGATCGGAAACTTCCAGGACTTTGATATCCGGTAGTGCTTTAATGGCAGTGACGATTTGTTCGGCATGTTCCTCGCTGGCAGCATCGACTGTCAGTTCTCGCCGAGAGATTTTTAAGTTGCGATCGATCAGAGAAATCTGTCCGAGACTGCCACCCACTTTTGCGATCGCTTGGGTGACAGAGGCTAAGCTTCCGGCTTGATTGGGTAGTTCGATCTGAAGCGTTAGGCTATAACTAGGATTAGGGGTTAAATTGACCATTTTGCTGATGGATGATGCCTGCTTGCTGAAGGCGGATAAATAGTAGCTTATAGATAAATCTTAGTATTAGCGATCGCGAAAGCGTATACTTGCAAGCCTTGTTCGATCGATAGATCTCTAGTCAAAATCTTCTTCCCGCCCAGAAATTCATTTCTTGGCTAATAGGAAAAGTTCTCTTAAGAGGACTTTCGCTATTAGCTTGGGAATGAATTCCCAAGCTGATGCCAGTCTAATCAACCGCCACTAATTTTTGCCTTGTATCCCAATCCTATTAGAATTTGCAAAATTTTTTGTTGATGTTCTCCCTGAATTTCTAAGGTATTTTCTTTAACTGTGCCACCACTGCCGCATTGAATTTTTAATTGTTTTAGTAACTGTGCCAAAGTTTCTGGCTTACACTGAAAGCCACTAATAATCGTCACAGTTTTTCCTTTGCGTCCGGATTTGGAAGCCTGCACTCGCAAATTTTGTTGGTTAGGTGGTAACTCTGGAACCGCTCTTTCTAGAGCTTGAGAATTATCTGGATTGCCAAATTCTTGGTAGACAATTCGATTTTTAGAAGACTGATTTTTAGAAGACATGATAGCCAGTTAAAAATTTAGTAGCAAAAATTGTTGGTTTGCGATCGCGACAAGGAAAAGCCTCGATAACTTCGGTTTTTTCCACTCATTATAAAAAATGCCATAAAAAATCCTCCGTACCATAACAGCCGGAGGGTTTTTGAAACGATGTAGATCTCTTATGCTTTGTCGCCGAAAACTTGGGTTTTAATTGCTTCAAACTCGGCAAGCAATTCTCTACGAGTTTCTGATTTTAAGAGATAGCGCCAAACAAACCAAGCCGTGTATCCTATGCCAACCAGTTCCAGCAAAGGTGCTAGCAGGGGTATATCATTAACTGCATCGAGGACAGCTAGCGTGATTTTGACGGTAATGATACCCAGAACAAAGAGTCCAATGACAATCAGGAATTGCTTGTTTTCGGCATAAAACTGACCGATATAATCCGGAACTTTAGCAACCACCTCCATAACGGGTTCTACCCATTCTCGCCAAGGGCTATCGGTAGAAGGTGCTTTTTTTTCTATCTGTCCTCCAGAGCCAAGCTTAATACCTAGATCCTGTTTTGTGCTTTCTTGGGATTCCATATTGACCTATCCTCAATGTAAGATTAGATATTTTATAACAAGAGTCAGACAGACGCACTGACGAGCGAACTGACTGACTTTGCCCATATTATCAGACACTTTCGATCGCGCGATCGTTACAAGTCGCTAAGTATTTACAATTAGTTAGTTAAAAGACACGAAAACCCAGAAGTCTCTGGATTTTCGCCCGCTTGCTCCCATCGAGTGTTTTAACTAGCGAACGCTAGCAGGCAGATAGCTGTCAATGGCTTGACGAAATTCACTCTTTTGCTTAACCCCTCTAAATTCTTTGAGCAATTCTTTGTCCTTGAATAATTGTACGGTTGGCGTTCCTACTACATGAGCGGCTTTGGCAATTTCTGGGTCGGCTTCAATGTCAATTTCGACAAAGTGAATCTTGCCGTCGTACTCGTCTACCACTTTATCTAAAATTGGCTTGAGGGTGCGACAAGGACCGCAGGTAGGGGAAACATACTTGACCACAATCAAGCGGTCGCTTTCATGGAATAGCTTGCGCAGTGCAAATCCCCCAACGTGGCGCGTGGCATTGATGTCGAAGGTTTCTTCCGTATCTGCCACCGCTTCTTTCTCTTGTGTCTTGACAGGCTGTTCCGATTCGGGTTTTTGATGGTATTCCTGAATCAGATGATTGGCAGAGAGCCAGCGTTCTGCGGTTAGCGCCGCCATACATCCAGTCCCCGCTGCCGTGATAGCTTGACGATATTCGTGGTCTTGCACGTCTCCAGCCGCATAGACTCCCTCGACGCTAGTTTCTACCGTACCGGGCTTGACGACAATGTACCCGACGGGATCTAGCTCCAATTGTCCTTTGAATAGGGATGTATTGGGCGTATGACCGATGGCGTAGAATAATCCGCTTACGCGCAGTTCGCTTTCTTCACCCGTCTTATTATTGCGGATTTTTATCCCTTCCATGCGACCCTGGGTTCCAAAGACTTCGGTTGCTTCGGTATTCCAGTGAACCGTTATTTTGGGATTATTCATCACCCGATCTTGCATGGCTTTACTAGCTCGCATTTCCTCTCTACGTACCAACAGATGAATGTGAGAGCCGTATTTGGTCAAATACACGGCTTCTTCAGCCGCAGAGTCGCCGCCGCCGATAACGGCTAATTCTTCATTTCTAAAAATCGGGGTTGCGCCATCGCAAATCGCACACGCCGAAATCCCCTGACTCCAAAACTGTGTTTCACCGGGTAATCCCAACCGCTTCGCCGTCGCTCCCGTAGCAATGATGATACTATGGGTTTTAACTTCCCTCTCGCTCGATCGCACGGTGAAGGGACGCTGGCTGAGATCGACTGCAATTACATCTTCTGTATAGCACTCCGTTCCCCAGCGTTCGGCTTGCGCCTTCATTCTTTCCATCAGTTGCGGTCCCGTAATTCCTTCGGGAAAGCCAGGAAAATTCTCTACTTCTGTCGTCGTCATCAGTTGTCCGCCCGGAATGCCTCCCACCTGAAAACCTTCAAACATGACGGGTTTTAGATTTGCTCGCGCCGCATAGATGGCAGCAGTATAGCCAGCAGGACCGGAACCAATAATAACTAGATTCTCTACAGTTGGGTTTGCCATTACCTGTAACTGAAACTCATAACGACTACGCTTAATAGTATAGCGAATCCCACCACTTTCAGCACAAAATTTTTAAAAGCTGGGTTTACTCTCTAGCTATTGCTGATTCTAACCGAGTTACTTACCCTATTTGTGCTTTTACCCAAGCGCGAAAAGCACTCATTGTTTTATTTCTGCCCTCATTCTTACAGCGATCGAGGTATTGAGGAATGATTTCTCTTAAGGGTAAATTAGGAAAGTTGGGACTAAATTCAGACTCGACATACTTGCCGTTTCGCAACACGTTAATTTGTAAGTTTCCTCGATCGAATCGCCATAATTCGGGAACGCCCAAAGCTTCATAAATACCAGGATGAGTGCGGGAAGTTACATCAATTTCTAGGGCTAAATCAGGAGGCGGATCGATGGTTAAGTCCAGTCGTTTTTTTCCTCTAACTGCTGCTTCATGTTGGATATAAAAGCAGTTATCTGGTTCGATTCCTTTACTGACTAAAGCATTTTTAAAAGTTGTCGATCCCAAAGAAGAAAATTCAAGATCGAGTTCTTCTAAAAGGGCTTTAATCAAATCCCCAATCAATTCTTTATTATTTTCATGTTCTGAGAGTGGGGTCATAATTTCTAATATGCCATTGTCGTAAGCGACTCTAGCGGCACGATGTTCTCCTAAATCCTCTAAAATCGCTTCAAATTCTTGCCAGCTTACATCGTTTAACAACACTCGCTGTCCTGGCGGTACGGTCAGGCGTTTCAATTCCAATAACATGTTTTTATCTCAATTGTTAGAGAGGGCGGTCGCGACTCGCCCTCTGTCGCTAAATTTCTACTTCGTCGGCAAAACTATGTTTGCGGGTAAATTCAAAAGCTCCCGCGATCGACCCCCAAACCAGTTCGTCGGTTTCGGGATCTAAGCCGCGATCGATACTAAACAATTTGTGTTCGTCAACCTCGAAACTATTATCGAGATAGGTTGTCTTGTCGTTGCGAACAACAATGCAGTTTTTTCCTGGCTTGATATATCCCTTGAAACTGCTACCTGTCCAGTCAACAAACATATCGCAACCTTCCATTTTTTCTAAGCGATCGCTTGTCAGTTTTTGCAAGCGTTCCAAGTTGCGAGAAGCCCCAAAAAAATCTTCTTCGTCTTTGACTTTATAGTTTTCTAATTCGATGCGATCGCCCACTACTGCCAATTTAAACACCCGCAAACGATAAGGGGTATCGAGCATAAAATCATAAGCTTGTTCCAGAAATAAGCTTGTTTCCCCCAACAAAGCCAGAGGCAATGGGCGCATGCAGACGCGAATGTGAGCAAACAGAGGAGGATTAGCCCAAGCTTGTTCTTGATTGCTGAAATCTGCTGCCATCCAGCGAGCAAGAGTTTTGATATCGGTTGCGTGAGACATAGTAATTTTGGATTTTAGATTGAGAATTTATGCTCCGGTGAGACGAAATAGGAGAAATTGAGTGACTTGTTCGTTTTTAAAATTATCGTCGCTAACGAGCACTAATGTTTGACTGCCGTCGGGTAACTTTGGTCCGAGGGTCATTCCCTCTAAATTATCGAGGTCGATCCCCAATTCGCCTAAATCTAACAACAATTTTTTCTGTAAGGGGACAACTTTCGCGAGATTTCCTTGAAAACTGAGAAGGCGCGAGGTATCAGTCCCGTTGCTGTTGACGACTTGATAAATTTTTGCCCCAAAGCCAGATAAGCCTAAAGTTCGCTCTAGCGCGAGAAGATAGCCTTCCCTCTCTAGGGCTGTCAGTTCGCACAATCCATTGGCAAGCGTATCGTTTGAAGCCGCATCGAGCAAATACAAATTCTCTGATACTAAAACTGGTTCGCCGATGGGATTGATAACATAATGTAACAGACGAATCCTGGCGTTTTCTTCGGGAGTTTTTGGCGGACTGTCTTGTAAGAGTGCCGATTCGGTGGCGGTAAACAAGCGGAAGGGATCGTCTTTCATGACGCTGCTTTGCCCTAAAGTTAGGGCTTCAAAGCCCAAATTATCCTGAATGCCGCGAGGTTCTGTCTCAGAAGCTTTCGAGTCTGCGAATAAAAAACGCTGAGGAATTCTTAAATTTTGCAGCAATTTTCCAGTTTTTAAGTCAAATTCGCCAATAAAAGGCTGTATATTTTGCCCGATCGCGCCTTCGCTAGAGATAAATAAGGTTTCTCGTGGAGAAAGGGCGATCCCTTCGAAGTCAATAGTTCCTGGGGGGTAGGTTTCTCCTCGTTCGTTTTTGAGAAAAGTAACTCCTTCGATCTCGATTTTGTCAATATTGACTTTCCCGGTTTCCGAGGGATTGAGGTGGAGATTTAGGGTGTAAAACCGAGCGGGAGCTAGTTGAGAGCGATCGTCAGAAATGGCATAGAAACGATTGGTTTGACGATCGTAAGTTATGGCAGATAAACCGCCTATCGGCGTATCTTGAAACGTTTGTTTGGGGAGCTGATATTCTCCTAAAAATTCTAGGGAAAGATCGAGAAACATTCGTTGTTGGGCACTAACTCGTGGAAGAATTCCACAAGCTGACAATACGAAGATTAAAACGATACCGAGCAATGATTTGAATAATAATTTCTTCATAGGGTGAGTGGTTAGTGGTTGATGGTTACTCCTGAGACTTCCGATTTCTGTCCTACATTAAAATTCCCATCCTAGATTTCTCGTCTTGTTTTCTGGAGATAGATCGGTAATGCCACTGGTATAAGCTTCTTTAATTTTTTCAAAAATAAATTCATAAACCTCTTCAAATTTATTGAATTCATCCCAGAAAAGTTTAAATTCTTTTCCCCAAGGTAAAATCACCACGACATAATTATCCAATATTTTGTCTAAAGTCAAAGAAACATTAACTATTTCTGATGCAAACTTTTCTGGTTGGCTAGGATTTTCATATAAAGTAATCAAAATACTAAAATACATTATGCCGCGCTCGTCGAAGCTAACGTCTGTCTTTTCTACTGGACACTGAAAATAGTCGCTCATTTTCCGGACGAAAGAGTCGACAAAATCCTGACGCATTTGCATCGACTCTAAATAGTCTTTTCGAGCAGCAGCATAAGCTTGACATAGTTCTTCAAATTTAGACATGTTTGACTTTTCTAAGCTATGGTTAGGAAGATAGAATTAACTGATAATCGAATGAGCGATCGCACTTATTTTTCAAGGATACTAAATTCGATCGTGGCTGTTGCTATCATTTTCTTGGAAACGGCGGTTATTCAAGAATATAAAGCCATAGCTCAGTCCGAGCAAACCAATCGCCCCGATCCCTTAGAGCAACCAATTGAAGACTCTTTGCTTCCTTCGAGGAGGCGATCGCTGACTCCTTTTGAAGTACGCCGACTCCGAGAAGCGTTAGATGCTTTGAATGCCGAAGCGCAAGTGCAACTACAAGCAGGAGATGCCAACAAAGCTTTTGAAATTTGGTATCGCGAACTAAGATTGAGAAGAACTCTCGGTCGTCTAGAAGAAATCGACGCGCTAGGAAGAGTCGGACAGATTGCATGGGAGCAAGAGCGAAGTCAGGACGTACAAATTATCACAAAACATTTGAATGTCGTGCAACAGGAAGCCGAATCAGAAGCATCTCTGAGTCCGGAATTATTAAAGGCATTCGCTACAGCTTATCAACAAGTCCATAATATTAATAACTCTATTGAGATTTATCAAAAAATTCTCGACAATGCGCGTCAAGAAAAAGATACTAGCGCTGAAGAGGAAGCTTTAAAAAAACTTGGAGAGCTATATTTAGCAAAGTTTGACTACCCTAATGCTGCCAAAATTTACGAAGAATTATTGAAGCGATCGCAATCTCGATCGAATAGCTACAATGAAGGGATTTATTTACAAAAACTAGCCAAAATTTATAGTCAAGCACTGCGACCTAAAAATGCAGTGCGAATTAAAGAACAACTAGCTGAAAATTATCAGAACAATCAAATTACTCTAGCGTTAGCCGAGTTAAAGCTGGAGATAGGAGCAGATTATGAAACTCTAAAACAACCCGAAAAAGCTTCTCAAAACTATCAAGAAGCTTTTTCATTAGCTTGGTCGCAGCAAGAATATGGAACCGCAGGAGATGCTTTAATAAAACTGGGCAATCTTTATCAAGCTTATAATCAAGATGACTATGCTCTGCAAATTTACCAAGAGTTAATTAAAGTCGAGCAACAATCTTATAATTACTACGGATTGATGCAAACCTACGATCGCATCGGACAAATTTATTTAAAGCAAAAAAACTATCCTCAAGCTTTAACAGCTTTTCAACAAGGTTTAGAAATTGCTAGATCCTTAAAATATAGAGAAGATTATTTTCTCTCACAAATCAAGCAAATAAATAGTCAAAAAATCCCTTAATTTTTATAACCTGTTTGGAAAGTAAATATTATAAAGAAAAAACCTCGGTTACTAGCCGAGGCAAGAGGAGAACTCATTGTCTTTCAGGAGATAGCAAAGTCTAACGGTTAAGCGATCGCTTTAGTTAGGTAGGTTGTTGCTAGTGTAAGCATCCATGCTGTACGCAGGTACGCGCTCTGCATAATTAATGTCGCGTCCGGTAACGGCTTTAGCGAGCTTTTCAAAAGATTCAGATTTCCAGTTGCGGTTATGAATTGGCTTAGTTTGTTCGCCGAGAAAATAAGCTTGGGTGCCAATGATAGATGCAGCAATCCAACCAACTAGAAAGAGGCAAATTAAGATAGTCATTGTTTTTTCTCCTTGATTAATTGTGTTAAGAGTTGAACGTCAAAAATTTAATAAGTTTTTACTAATAATGTTTAAGCTAGCAAACCTAATTTCTTACCGTTGTTTTTTGCCAAACGAATTAGGTTTTGTCTTTCTTTAGATTCGAGTCCGAAACGATTGCAGAAAGCGGTGATAACTTGAGCGTGGAGCGCGATCGCTTTGCCGCGTAGTTGATTGAATTGAGTTTGTCCCATCCGATCGCGGAGCAACATGACCACAGGTGCAAACATTTTTAACTCCTCTGTTCTTTTGTTTGTTTCTCTATGTAAATAAATGTAACAAGTTTATTAAATATTGTAAAGATATATTGACAAAACATTTCGGATACTATTTATAAGCTTTACTTATAATAAATAGGAGAGAGGAAGAGAGAGAGTAACCAATCGCTATATAAACTGGAGCTATGTATCGCTTGTAAGCAAACAGCAATGAATTTAGTCGATCTCGCTTTCACTCCAGCCTTAGAACAAGCGCGACTCATCCGCGATCGCCAGATTTCTCCCCTAGAATTGGTTGAGCTATATTTAGATCGCATCGAGCAATACGACTCTCGATTGGGCAGTTACTTCAGCGTTGCAGCCGAAACCGCTTTAGCCGAAGCGCAAGCCAAAACCGAACAGCTAGCCAACCTCAAAGATCCTGACGCACTGCCCCCTTTTTTCGGCGTTCCTACTGCAATAAAAGACCTCAATTCCGTTACGGGCATGCCTTTGACCTTGGGCGTGGCTGCCCTGAAAGATAAAATTGGTACCTATGATGATGGGGTAGTAGTGCGAATGAGGACGGCTGGGTTTATTATCTTGGGAAAAACGGCTACCTCAGAACTAGGTTCCTTTCCCTATATCGAAGCGCCGGGATTTCCGCCGACTCGCAATCCTTGGAACCCAGATTACACGGCAGGGGGATCGAGTGGGGGAGCCGCAGCAGCCGTTGCTGCCGGATTGTGTCCTATCGCTCAAGGTTCTGATGGAGGCGGTTCGATAAGAGGTCCCGCTACTTGTTGCGGCATCGTTGGCATTAAACCTTCGCGAGGTCGAGTGTCTTGCGCCCCTGTAGGCGATTATCTCAACGGTATTGCTACTAACGGTTCTTTGGCGCGTACCGTCGCCGATGCCGCAGCGTTGTTAGATGTTATGTCTGGATATACTACCGGAGATCCTTATTGGTTGCCCGAACCGGAAATGTCTTTTCTAGAAGCAACTCGTCAAAAACCGAAACAGCTACGCATTGCTTTTTCTGCTGCATTAGCGTCGTTTGGGGAAGCCGCAGACATCTTTCAGCAAGGCATTGAGCAGACAGTCGGGCATTTAGAAGCGATGGGACACATTTTAGAACCCGCCTGCCCCGACATGAGAGATTTAGAGGAACCCTTCACAAAAATTTGGCAAGCCGGAGCTGCGTCAGTCGGAATTCCCTTAGAATTCTTAAGTCCGATTAATCGCTGGAATATCGAAAGATCTGGGTCTGCGGGAGAATATTTACAAGCAGTCAGTCAGATGCAAATTATTTCTCGTCGAATTGTCGCTTTCTTCGAGCAATTCGATGCTCTCATACTGCCTGTCTATTTACATCAACCCATTCGGATTGGCGAGTGGGCAGAGTTATCGCCCCAAGAAACCCTGGACAAAATTATTAACTGGATAGCTCCCTGTCCGCCGTTTAATGCGAGTGGCTTGCCTGCGATCGCCATTCCGACGGGTTTTGATGCCAATGGATTGCCAGCCGGCATTCAAATCGTCAGCAAACCCGCAGCCGAAACGACGATAATTGCTCTAGCCGCTCGATTGGAGGAAGCGAATCCTTGGCTAACTCAGCGCCCGACCTTGTTTAGTGTTTAGTGCTTTTTTGGGAATACTAAGGTTGTCAGTAGTTTCCCATCTAGGAGACGGTAATGCGTCCTAAAACCTTGTTAACGGGGCTGTTAGTTCTAGGATTGCTCTTTGTTGCTGTCGGCGATCGCATCCTTCCCCAACCGCTTAACGATGCGAGTCGAAACGTGCGGACAAGCATCAACCAAATGATGCTGGGATTGTTTCCTAAATCTCGCACAGTCGAAAAACTTGAGAAACGAGAAAAAGAAGTAGAAAATCTCCTCGAGCAAAAAGCACGCCCTAAGTCCAATTAATTCTCATGCAGGAGAAGGGGGAAAGGGCAAAGGGCCAAGAATATTTTCATTTTTCACCCTTTCCCTTGTTTCTAAACAAAAATTACATAAAATTGGGTCGATGGCGAATTAAATTCAAGAATTCTTCGCGAGTTTTCTGATCGTCTTGAAAAACTCCCACCATAGCACTCGTGACCGTCCAAGAACCGGGCTTTTGCACGCCTCTCATCACCATACACATGTGGGTAGCTTCCATGACGACGGCAACGCCTTGAGGATCTAAGATGGTCTGAATTGCTTCGGCAATTTGACGAGTCAGGCGTTCTTGTACCTGAAGGCGGCGGGAGTACATTTCTACAATGCGAGCGAGTTTGCTCAAGCCCACCACTTTTTGATTGGGAATGTAGGCAACGTGCGCTCTGCCCATAAAAGGTAACATGTGGTGTTCGCAGAGGCTGAAGAAATCGATATCCCGTACCAACACCATCTCATTATGTCCTTCGTCAAAGATGGCACCGTTGACCAGTTCTTCGAGGGATTGGGTGTAGCCCTGAGTCAGAAATTGCATCGCTTCTGCGACTCGCTTAGGCGTTTTCAGCAGTCCCTCACGCTCTGGATCTTCGCCAACTGATTCGAGCATCGTTCGCACTGCTTCTATCATTCTGTCTTGGTTTTCTACGGAAGCAGCGTGGAATTGAGCTTCCTGACCGTCGTGAGTATTGCGATCGGGTCTGCTCTTGACGCGTTCTATGAGATTGGGATTTAGAGCATTGGGACGATTCATGCTAGATGAATTGGGACGATTAAAACCGTTAGAAGATGTTATTGTCATGATCGAGCTTTGATAAAAGGCTTACCTGGTTTTGAGATTGCGATCGCTATAAGGTTCCAGCGCTTGGCATGACGGTCATTTCTTCAATGACTGCTTCGGCTGGAAGTTGGGCTACATATAGAATGGCGCGAGCGACGATATCTGGGTTTAGCATGGCTGCGCGATCGAAGTCTGCCCGCACTGTTTCGCTATCCCAAAGCGGCGTATTTACCGCACCCGGATAGATGTTCGCAACTCGAATACCGTTGGCTCTTTCTTCGGCTGCTAGCACTTTAGAAAAAGCGACTAAGCCAGCTTTGCTCGCACAGTAGGCTCCCCAACCAGGAAAGGGAGACTGAGCGGCAATAGAAGCCACGTTGATAATCAAGCCATTAGCGCGATCGCGCATTCCCGGCAATACGCCAAGGATGCACTGAAAGACGCTAGAAAGATTGAGGTTAATGACCTGCTGCCAGTCAGCAAGTGTCGTTTCGCTCAGGGGGTTGGTGTAACCGATTCCCGCACTGTTAACTAGAATATCGACCCCGCCAAAATCAGCAGCGATCGCTGCTATCTTTGGTTGTACCTCCTCAAGTTTCGCTAAATCTAGGGAGTATGCTTTAGCTTTAACTCCCACTTCCTTTGCTGCGATCGCGACTGCTTCTAACTTGTCTTGGGAGCGGCCGACTAAGGCTACGTCAATTCCGGCTTTGGCAAAGGCTAAAGCGGTTGCTCTGCCAATCCCGCTACTGGCTCCCACGATCGTGGCTCGTTTTCGATTAGGAGGAGAATTCATATGATACTCCGAGCTACTAAAAACCTAATTTACCTGCGATTGTCATTCAGTCTAAAGTGACCTTCAGATAAGTTTGAAGGCAGGATAAGACCAACCCAATCGCACCATTTTTGTGAGATTAGGGGATTAAGCGGTCAATCATTGAGCATAATGTAAATTCTTTGTTATCTCTCGATTAGGGTAAGGTTAACATCAGAACAAGAGAAAATCCTCCAAGTACACTAACCCTCTATAAAATTTGTCTTTAAATAGCGAGTTACTTGTCTTGCAGATAACGTCTGTTAACATTAATCATTGTTACAAAATGTTACCTCGGTCATTATAACACCCACAGATTGTCTCTCGATAAACTTTTTTCGCTCCGAGAACAAGACTCATCGCTCAGAATTAGCTGTTTTAGCATCATTGGACAGATCCTTAAAAAATGTATATGAAAATAGAGCTTTTTGATCTAATTACGCTACTCACTTTAAAATTGTAATGCTTCCTTCTGATTTATTGATCTATCGATATAAAGGCGAAACAGTCGTTCCCAAGAGATTGCCAATTAACGAGGTTTCGCTAAACTTAGCTAGCGATTGGATTGCTTGCTTTCAAGATGCTTTGGGGAATTCGCAAGGAGAACTCGATCGCCAACTGCAAGAATTAGAAGGCGATAGCCCAGACTATCGCGTCAAGCGGGGATTCGCCCACCTTCTTAAGAATAACTTTTCGACCTTTGAAGTCATCAGTCCTCTCGAACCTCAACTCCTGCGACAGCGAGTGTTTGAGTGCGCTGCTACTACAGCGACTATACCCGAAAATCGCGATCGCACCCTAGAATCTTTAGCCAGTCATCTGAGCCAAGAACTCAATCGCGAAGTTCTACCCAACGAAATCGAAAAAGGACTGTACGCCGACTTACAAGAAAATCGCATCTTTACCCAGTTCGATCCGCCAGCACCAGAAGCCCTGATCCACCTCTACAATCTTTCCCAAGTTCAAGGAATTTTCTATCGCGCCAGTCACATCGTTATCAACGCCCATCGCAACGATCCCGGAGAATATAAATTACTCTTTCGCTATCTCAAACTCTTTCAGTTGATGGCATATATTGAGGGCGATGCCGATACTGGATTTACTATTACTATCGACGGACCGACTAGCTTATTTAAAGCCAGCACGCGCTATGGCTTGGCATTGGCTAAGATGATTCCTGCCTTACTCCACGTCAGCAAATGGAGTTTGAAGGCAAAATTGCAAAGTCGCGATTTTTATACCAATGACATCAAAACTGGCTATTTTGACTTAGATGATAAGTGCGGTCTAGTCACTCACTATCCGCCAGGAAAAACCTATGACTCTATGTTAGAGGCTTCCTTTGCCAAGAGTTGGTCGAAACTAAAAACTGACTGGCGTTTGGAAAGGGAAGTCGATTTAGTTCCGCTGCCAGGCAGCGTCATGATCCCAGATTTTCGCCTCGTTCATCCCGACGGACGCGATTTTTTATTAGAAATTGTTGGTTATTGGCGACCGGAATATTTGCAAAAAAAGTTTTCTCAAGTTCGTCGCGCTGATGCCGATAATCTAATTTTAGCAGTTTCAGAACGGTTAAATCTAGAAAAAGCAGGAATTAAATTTACCGATTTGCCAGCAAGGATTATTTGGTTTAAAGACAAGTTATCTCCTCAAGCTGTGTTAAAAATTTTAGATAAAAATATATAAGTTTTGTTTTCTATAATTACTCAGAAAATAATAGGCTAAAAATGTCGCGATCGCAGCTAGTCGATCGGATTAAATTATTAACTAAATTAGGATTTTGGGAAAGCAGAAAGCTTTGCGCGATCGACCTTTTGCTTTTTTGTTTCGATCCAAGCCTGTTAAGTCTTATATTAATTATCCAAATCCTTGCTACAAATCTCTCCTCCTCTCCCCCCACACTCCCCACACTCTCTCCATCTGTAGCAAGATTAAAAAGAAACGATATTAGCCATCATCTTTAACAACCTGATTACAAGAAGCTTTGATAAGCTGTTTCACCGTGTAAGTGAATTCCGCCTTGGTTACTGGTTTGGTGAGGTAGGCATCGGCTCCCTGCTTCAGTCCCCAATAAAAATCGACATTTTCTCCTTTAGAAGAACACATCACTATGGGCACCTGTCGGGTGGCAGGATCGTTCTTCAAACGACGGCAAAGTTCATAGCCGTTTGGACCTGGCAGAATAATATCTAAAACAATTAAATCTGGTAGTTGGCGCTCGATTTTTTCTAGGGCTTCTTTTCCATTTTTAGCGGTTATAATCTCAAAATTCTCTTTTGATAAATAGCCCCAGAGAATTTCTAAATCGGTTAGGGAGTCTTCAACGATCAGAACTGTCTGCATACTCTTCATATTGAGAAGATTAAATTGAATTTTGAGTGGGATTTTTTGAAACTTTAACGAGAGAAATTAGACTTTCCAATTTTAAGTCAAAATCGCTGCGGCGATCGCCTCTCGATCGAAAAAATTTTTAGAAATTCTTCTCAAGAAGATAAAATAAATTTAATTTGCATTGCATCAAAAATACGATTTCAATATTTATCAAGTTTCTGGTTTTTTCCTAATGAATTTTTAAGTCTTAATGAGGAATTGTTTAGCTAGCCAGCCACCTCAAGAAAAAATAGGGCGCGATCGATGGAGCTTGGAGGGTGGGAACTGCTTTATTATTTCGATTATTGCAAAATAAAGGGAGGGTGTCGTGAAGGTCGCGCTGGCTCGGTTAAATCTAACTCGTTCTGGAAAACAGAGATGTTAATTCGCATTGGTTATGACTTGTTATTTGAGGTGCCGTCGCCTGTTCCCACAATTTTAAAGCTTTATTTGCATCCATCGCAGTTGCCTAACGTAAAAAAATCCGAGCAACTGAAAATTGAGCCAGATACTTGTGTGGAAGAGTTTATCGATGATTTTGGAAATCGGGCGGGTCGCCTCGTCTTGCCAGCTGGGCACGTGCGCTTGTGGAATGAAGCAGAGATCTCAAACGGCGGTCAGCCAGATGCTGTCAATCCGAATGCCCAGCAGCTTCCCGTACAAGAACTGCCGATAGAAGTGCTTCCCTATCTATTCGGTAGCCGCTATTGCGAAGTGGATCGCCTTTCAGAGATTGCCTGGAACCTCTTTAGTCAGACTCCGACTGGATGGGCGAGGGTTCAAGCTATCTGTGATTGGGTTCATGTCAATATTCGTTTTGGCTATGAGTATGCCCGCCCGACCAAAACCGCCTATGACGTTTACACAGAGCGCACCGGGGTTTGCCGCGATTTTATGCATTTAGCGATCGCCTTCTGTCGCTGCTTACATATCCCAGCCCGCTATGCAACTGGCTATCTCGGCGATATTGGCATCCCGCCTCAACCCTTGCCTATGGACTTCAGTGCCTGGTTCGAGGTCTATCTGGACAATCGGTGGTATGTGTTTGATGCCCGCCACAACGTTCCTCGCATTGGGCGTATTTTGATGGCACGAGGTCGCGATGCAGTAGATGTCGCCTTAACCACTTCCTTTGGTCGGGTCAATTTGGAAAAATTTAAGGTTTGGAGCGATGAAATTACCGAAATTCCATCTCTTCAGCCGTCGGTTACTCTGCTGAAGTTAGAAGATTAATTTAGAGGAGGGCTTATGCGTTTTAGCTTTCCTGTTACCCTATCAGCTTGTTGCTTGTTGCACCTCTCCACCGAAGGATAAGTACGGAAATCCGAATTCTTGTTGAAGTGTGGATCGGGTCGCGATCGGTCAAAATCGGTAATTAGGATCCGTTAATCTTAAGAGAAAGCGCTATGACCGTACTCGAAAAAGGCAATATTACTATTCATACCGAGAATATCTTTCCGATTATCAAGAAATCGCTCTACACCGACCATGAAATTTTCTTGCGAGAGCTGATTTCTAATGCGGTGGATGCTATCTCCAAACTAAAAATGGCATCCCTGGCAGGAGAGGTCAAGGGCGAACTCAGCGAACCCGAAATTGTCATTACCGTTGATAAAGAGAACAAAACCCTCTCGGTTTCCGATAATGGCATTGGCATGACTGCCGAGGAAGTTAAGAAATATATTAATCAGGTTGCTTTTTCTAGCGCAGAAGACTTTATTCAAAAGTATCAAAAATCAGCAAACGATCTCATCGGTCACTTCGGGCTGGGTTTCTATTCTGCTTTCATGGTTGCCAAGAAAGTCGAAATCGATACCCTTTCCTATAAAGAAGGCGCTAAACCCGTACATTGGTCGTGCGATGGTTCGCCTGAATTTGAATTGAGCGAATCTTCCCGCACCCAAATCGGAACTACCATCACTCTCACCTTGATGGACGAGGAACTAGAATATCTCGAACCTGCCCGGATCAAACAATTGGTGAAAACCTATTCCGATTTCATGTCCGTGCCCATCAAGTTTGAGAATGAAGCGATTAACAAACAACGGGCATTGTGGAAGGAATCGCCTCAAAATCTCACGAAAGAAGATTATTTAGAGTTTTATCGCTACCTCTATCCCTTCCAAGAAGATCCCCTGCTCTGGGTACACTTGAATACAGATTATCCTTTCCTGCTCAACGGCATTCTCTACTTTCCCAAACTTCGACCCGATGTTGATGTGAGTAAAGGACATATTAAACTCTTCTGCAATCAGGTATTTGTTAACGACCACTGTGAAGAGATTATCCCCGAATTTCTCAGACCGCTACGGGGAGTTATTGACAGTCCCGACATTCCCCTCAACGTCTCTCGCAGCGCCCTAACCAACGATCGCACCGTCCGCCGCATTGCCGATTTCATTGCCAAAAAAATTGCCGATCGCCTCAAATCTCTTTACAACGAAAATGTTGAAGAGTACATTCACTGTTGGCAAGATGTCGGCAATTTCATTAAATTCGGTTCTCTCAAAGACGACAAATTCAGAAAGCAAGTCGAAGACATCCTAATCTATCGCACCACCTACAAAAGTGCCGAAACCGAACAAAAAGCAGACAGTGCGACTCCTACCATTGAAGTGCAAACAGAGGAAGATATCTGGCAAGACGTAACTCCCCAACAGGAAGAGTCGAGCAGTTCTCCATCGACTTACGAAAAAGCCGGATATACTACCCTGAAAGCCTATCTAGAACGCAATAAAGACCGCCACGAAAATCGCGTCTTTTATTGTACCGATGAAGCTACTCAGGCAACTTATGTCGAATTGTATAAAAAACAAGGTCTAGAAGTCCTATTTATGGACTCCTTCATCGACACCAATTACTATATCCCCTTCCTCGAATACGACTACTCCAACGTTAAATTCTCCCGCGTCGATGCGGAACTCGATAAAACTTTACTCGAACAAGATAAAAGCAGCGAAATCGTCGATCCTACTACCAATAAAACCCGCAACCAACAGATTAAGGAACTGTTCGAGAAAGCTATCAATAAGCCCAAAGTCAATATTCGTACCGAATCCCTTAAATCTGACAATCCTCAAGAAACGCCTTCCGCGATGGTACTTTTGCCCGAATCCATGCGGCGATTGCGGGAATTGACGGCTTTGACGCAGCAACAAGAGATGGGATTCCCAGAAGAACACATTCTGTTGATTAATACTTCTCATCCTCTAATTCAAAAGATTGCCCAACTCGCTCAGGGAAGTATCGTGCAAGGGACTGGAGAATCCCCCTCTGGCGAATTGGCGAAGATGCTGTGTCGCCATGTTTATGATTTGGCATTGATAGCACAGAAAGGCTTCGATGCCGAAGGCATGAAAGCTTTTGTGGAACGATCTAATCAGGTGTTAACGAAACTGATGGAGAAAATTTAGTATCCCTTTTTTGGTAGGGCAAGGTATTCCTTGTCCCTACTTTTGGGCTTTTTTATTCAAAACTCAGGTTAAACTAGAAAGGTTGGAAATTGGGTAGAAAACAGATACAGGAGAAATTTTATGTCTCGCAGATGTCAGTTAACTGGCAAAAAGGCGAATAATGCCTATGCCATTTCTCACTCCCACCGCCGCACCAAGAAGCTACAGCAGGCGAACTTGCAGTGGAAGCGGATTTGGTGGCCCGAAGGCAATCGCTGGGTGAGGCTGCGCCTTTCGACAAAAGCTATCAAAACGTTAGAGAAGAAAGGAATAGACGCGATGGCAAAAGAAGCTGGTGTTAATCTCAATAAATTTTAACCAGGTAGGGGCAGGTTTTGAGACCCGCCCTTACAAATTATCGATCGCGATTGGCGCGATCGCGTCGGCAGGCTCGAATCCAAACACGCGAGAATAAAAGTAAAATTCCCCGTCTAAGGCGCATTTGATATTTTCGGCACGACGAAAACCATGTTGTTCGCCCTCAAAAGGAACGTAAGCGACGGGCAATCCTTTCTTTTTCAAAACGTCCACCATCATTTCCGCTTGATTGGGAGGGACGACTCGATCTTCTAGTCCTTGGAAAAAGATAACGGGACAGGAAAGGCGATTGATATGATAAATGGGCGATCGCGTTTCGTAAATAGCTTTCTGTTCGGGATATTTACCAACTAAGCGATCGAGGTAGTGCGATTCAAACTTATGGGTATCCCTTACCAATACCTCTAAATCGCTGACTCCATAATAACTGGCTCCTGCTTTAAAGGTATCTTTAAAAGTAAGGGCAGCTAGGGTTGTATATCCCCCCGCACTACCGCCAGAAATCGCCATGCGATTGCCGTCCGCTTTTCCTTGTCGGACGAGATATTTTGCCGCATTAACGCAGTCGTCTACGTCCACAATTCCCCAGTTTCTATCCAACCGTTGGCGATATTCTCGCCCGTAACCCGTACTTCCTCCATAGTTAACGTCCAAATAGGCAAACCCGCGACTCGTCCAATACTGAACCCTTAAGTTTAAGCTAGCTGAGGCAGCAGCAGTCGGACCGCCATGACTTTTGACCAGTAGGGGAGGTAATTCTCCTTCTGGTGCGACGCAATCTTTATTTTTGGGCGGATAATACCAAGCGTAGGCAGTTAGACCGTTTTCTGTCGGAAATGCGAGCGCTTCTGGGATAGATAAATATCCAGGATCGATTTCTAGATCGCTGGATCGTTTGAGAATCTCTGTTTTCCCCGTCTCCAAGTCTAGTATAACTACTGCCGTTTGTTGTGTTGGCGAACCGCCGATGAAGAGAATTTTATTTTCCCGTACCCGAAGCGAGGAAATGTTATTGTAAGGCGTATCGATAGGTTGGAGTTGTTTGGTATTGGCATCCAAACTAGCTAAATACCAACTTCCATTTTGGGTATAGGTGCAAATAATTCGAGATTCAGAGGCAAATCCGTAGTTAGAAAGTCCAAACACCCAATGAGGGTAGGCAAACTCTGCCTCCATTTCGCACAGAGATTCAATTGTTCCATCTCGATTGTAGCGATAGAGATTCCACCAACCCGTGCGATCGCTAGAAAAATATAACCTCCCGTCGGGCGACCATCGCGGTTCGCCAATAGATTCTTCGGTTCCTCCGGCAATACATGTTGCTTCGCCAAGCGAACCATCGGCATTGATGGTTGCAATCCATAGTTGCGACTCGTCCCAAGGCATATTGGGATGATTCCAACTCATCCATGCTAAATGTGTACCATTGGTACACAAACGGGGAGAAGAATAGAAATCGCTACCCGAAACTAATACCCGAACTTCACCAGTATCTAAATCGACGCTGACTATTGTATTTTCTGGTTCTCTATCTGCTTGCGTATGGTCTTCGCAAATACAAATCAAGCGATTTCGTTGTGAGTCAATGATTGCATCTGCGTAGCGTCGCTTTGATTCTGGTGTTAGGGGTTGCGGTTGGGAACCTCGCGTTTGTTTATAAATCCGTTGGTCGGCAAAATTGGAAAAGTAAATCGTGCCATCGACTATTAGGTATGAACCGCCGCCGTATTCGTGGACGCGAGTACGCACGTTAAAAGGTCGCGGCGTAATATCTGTTACAGTTCCATCAGGAGTGCGCCTGACGAGTACGTTTCTTCCTCCTTCCGTCGGTCGTCCTTCTAACCAATAAATATCCTCGCCATCAAAGGCAACGCCTCCCAGTCCAATCGTTCCTGCGACGATGAGATCTGAGGTAATCGGCGATTTCCAAGAACCATAGGGAGCGGTTTGAGGGGAGGTCATAGTGTAGATTTCTCGATGATGGTTTCGTCTTTTCTACTATTGTTCCAGATTCTGAAGACAGATAGTTCGGGTTCTTGGTATTCTTGTAAAACATTGTTTATTAGCCTTAGACGATTAGGTTAAGCAAATGAAATAACTTACAATTAAATTAGTTGATACTAACAATAACGATGTTAAGCCTAAGCAAAAAAACTTATACTGACGCTTGTAGCAATTTTGACGAAATTTATAATGAGGTCATTGCGACTCGTCAACCGATAGAGATTACTCGTGAAGATTCTGAAAGCGTATCTGTTATTCCGACTGCTGAATTAGAAAGCCTGATGGAGACAGTTTATCTGTTCGAGTCTCATGAGAATGCAGTGCGCCTGTTAAACGCTTTACAAAGAGCAAAAGCTAGAACGAATCAACCAAAAACTCTAGAAGAGTTGCGTCAGGAGTTAGGACTTGACCAAGAAAAAGAAACCCTCTCAGCCTGATGAGTTAGAATCAGAATCTGACTCGATTTTAAAAGAAAATTTAGAACGGGATCTGGTATTTGACGTTAGCTTTCTCGAAGACCTTACTTATTGGGTAAAAACTAATAGAAAAATTTCACTGCGTCTTTTATCTCTGGTGGAAGAGATTAGGCGCAATCCTTTTATAGGAACTGGAAAACCAGAACGGTTGAAGTATCAGGATGGAAATGTTTGGTCGCGCCGTCTGACGGAAAAGGATCGTCTTGTATATTGAGTTAACCTAATATCTAATGCTGTGCTAATTGTGGCTTTCGTCCCTTCAAACCCGTCATCAATTGAAGAGCAAAAATTTTCAACAGTGGCAGATGGTGCAGCATCAATAACCCCAGACGACGCACCGCTACAATGGGCAACCAGTTATTAGAAAATAGCCGATCTAAGAAATCTGTAAATCCTAAAATGGTCAAATTCTCTGGCTTGCGCCAGCGTTCGTAGCGTTTTAAGACGCGAATATCGCCAATATCTTCTTCTTTCTCGCGTGCCTCTTTTAAAACTTGTGCTAGTGCCGCTGCATCTCGAATGCCGAGATTTAAGCCTTGTCCGCCGACGGGATGGCAGCAGTGCGCTGCATCGCCAATTAAAGCCAGTCTGGATTTCGTATAGCGATCGCACTGCATTAACTGTACCGGAAACAAATAGCGATCGCTCGCCATTTCCAATCGCCCCAGCAATCCACCCGTATGATATTCCAGTTTTGCCAAAAATTCCTTCTCGTCCAATTCTTGTAAAGTTTTTGCTCGATCGTGGGGTGCCGTCCAAACAATTTGACAGCGATTTCCGGGTAGGGGTAGAATGCCCATCGGTCCCGCGGGCCAAAAACGTTCAAAAGCCGTCTCGTTAGCAGTAGCTTGGTGTTTAATCGTAAAAGCGACGCACGATTGCCAATATTTCCAGCCTTTTGTTTTAATTCCTGCCAAAGAACGAATTCGCGATCGCGCTCCGTCTGCCCCCACTACTAATTTGGTCCTAATTTGTTGCTGTTCGCCTTCGACTTTTACTGATATTGTCGCGCCAGAGTGTTGATAATCGACTGCTATCACTTCTGCCGGACACAACCAGCTAACGTTAGAACAGTTGGCGATAAACTCTTGCAAAGCTTTTAAGACAACGTGATGTTCGGCAACGTATCCTAGATATTCCGTCCCTAAATCGCTGGTGTGAAATTTGACTATGCCGGGATAATCGGCATCAGATAAGCGAATGTGGCAAAATTTACCAATATAAGGAAATATCTCTTTCCAAATGCCGATTCCCTCAAAAACTCGACCAGAAAGCACGGAAAGCGCGTAAGCTTGTCTCCTTGCGGCTGCGACTTCAAAAGGTTGCGCTTCTATTAAGAGGATTTTGAGCTTAGAATCTTTTAAAGCGGCAGCTAGCGTTGTTCCAACAATCCCTCCGCCAACGATCGCCAAATCGCAATCAAAATTTAAATCGAGGCTCTCCCTTAAATGACTTTGCCGTTCTAACGTCATTTTTTAACGATTTTTTTAGAAAATAAACAAAAATTCATTTTTCTTTGATTGTAAGTTTTTTTGCCTACTTTTTTCAACAGGCAGCACCAAATGCTCAATTCAGACAGATATGTATTTGAAGAGCACTCTGGCAGCTACCAAGAACGATTATAGACACCGAATTTAAGCATTGCGATCGCGTAGCGTGCCGGAGGCAATTTTGCAGATAATAAAGTTAATCTCCTGGGAGTAACCAGGGGATATATAAAAACTTTTGCACCTAACAGGAATTTACAAAATGTCTAATACACCGATACAAATCACGACCGACCTCAGTAAAGCGCTCGAACAAATTAATCAGAAACTAGATAAGATAGATGAAAAGTTCGAGGCAAAGTTTGACAAGATAGACGAACGTCTTAACAAGCTGGAAATAGGACAAACTCGTACAGAAGAAAAATTGTCTGGGCAAATTAATGCTTTAGATGAAAGATTGAGCGGTCAAATTAATGCTGTAGACGAAAAATTGAGCGGTCAAATTAATGCTGTAGACGAAAAATTGAGCGGTCAAATTAATACGCTTGATGAAAAAGTTATTGGTCTGAGCAAGCGGATTGATAGCGTGGATTTTATTAATCGTGGGGTATTCGTGGCTTTAATCATTACTATCCTTGGCGGATTTGCAAAAATATTTGGATTTATTGGGAAACCTTAGACAGAGAAATCAATAACCAACTAGAACTCAAAAGTTGTTCTAACTGTTAAGACGACAAGATCGCTATTATTGTTATTGTGGTTAGAGGCTGTAATCCAGATTAAACCAGGAGTAATCGAAAGATTGTCTCTTATCTGATGTCGGTAAAAAGTTTCTACGTGCAGCGACGCGTCTAGATCGTTTCTTCTACCATTAATAAGAAAACCACTCGTACCAGTTAATTTAGGTTCTTGACCGACGATAACGCCGAGGAGATTTCCTTCTTGGCCGAGATCGGGGAAAGCGAGAGTGAGAGCATAGTTCCAAACATCAGCTTCACCGAGGTCGATCGCGGTTGCATCGGTAAATCCTACCCAACCTCCAATGGCAAATTTGGGAGCAAGTTGCCAAGACACTTCTAAACTATAGGAGTTACCGACTACTGGGCGATCGAGATCGAGTTGAGACCTCAGACTACCCGTTCCTGTTTTCAGGTTTGAATCATTATAAGAGTAAGTTTCTACGCTGGCTGAAGCCAGGTAGCTTTTAGTAGCCCTGAATCATCTCTGTTGAGAGAACAACAAAGATAACCCGAACCTCCGAGCCTACTTACGGATGCTCCAATAGCAGCAATGTTTAAACTGCCGTTCCAATCAGCATCACTATGCCACAGACAAGCACTATTAATACATTTAAAAGATTTTCCAGAACGCAAGCCAATATGGAGGCAGCGATGGCAAGTTCTGCTCGTGTATTGAGGTGGAACTGCCAAAACCTCAACGCCATATCTAATCCCTTTGTACTCAAGAAACGAGCGAAGTTGGTAAAAACTCCAACTATTACTAAGTCTTCTTTCTCGCTTAGTTCTCGGATTTTTGTTGGTTTGCTCTCGAATACCCGTCAAATCTTCTATGGCAACAAGAGCATTATCTTTAAGTGCTTGCCTGATGATGGTTTTGCTGATGTTGTGGTTAACCCACGCCTGAAATCTTCTCTCTCTCATCGACAACAGTTTCACAAGCCGTCTGCATCTACGCCGACTGCTTCTTGTGCCTTTCGATGCTTTTTTTGGAGAGAAGCACGGATTTGAGAATATTTATCTCTAACGGTCGTTATTTGTTTTCCAGACCATTTTTGATTATCAGATGTTACAGCAATATCAGTTCGTCCGAAGTCCACCCCAATAACTCTATCAGAGTTAATCAGTTTGGGCGGCTCATCCTTAATTTGTATATGGATGTAATATTTACCGTCGCGATGCTTACACAGTTGAGCAGAAGTAGGTTTTCTCCCTTTAAGTTTTCCTCGTTGGTAATTGCCAATATCTAATAGAATATGGAATCTACCACTCTTCAAGCTAAGACTGACCGATTCGTCCTTTTCTCTGTAAGTAAAAATCCGAGCATCGTAATCAGCACTTGTTGGGGCAAACTTTTTAACTGGTTTGTTTTTCAACTTAGCTGTTTTACGATTAGCTCCCACCCTAGCACAAGCTCTGACAGCTAGATTTGCACTCAAACCAAACTTTTCTCTGATGGTTTGATAGACCATGTTTTGAATAGTTGTTTTGCTGGTTATGCTCGACTTCACTTGCTCATTGGCATAGTTACAAGCATCAGCAAAAGCAAAAAGTGTTGCCTCAATTTCTTGGGCAATTTCTATAGATGGCTTGAGTTTGCCAACAATTGTCAGTACTTGTTCCATAAGAAACATTATGTCACATATGAAACAAACAGGAGAACGGCTAAAGCCTCAAACTCTTCCTCCACTGCCGTTGAAACGGCGTGGCTTCCAAGGGCTAAAGCCTATTTATTGTGAGAGATGAGAAAGGTTGTTCGTCCTTGGGTGAGTCGATTGAGTGCTTTATTGACTGCCTGTTCGCTGGCATTATCTAACCCCGTAGTGGGTTCGTCGAGGATGACGATGGGTGCTTTGCGAATGGCAGCGCGCGCGATCGCAATTCGCTGTCTTTGTCCACCCGACAGCGTACATCCTCTCTCCCCTAAAACTGTCTCGTAACCATCGGGCAGGTTCATAATAAAGTCGTGAGCATTTGCTATTTTTGCTGCTTGCTCTATTTCTGCATCCGTTGCACCCAATTTCCCGTAGGCAATGTTTTCGCGGATGCTGGCGGCAAATAAGATACTCTCTTGCAGGACGACACCAATCTGCTGTCGCAGGGAGTCGAGAGTATATTCGCCCAAATCCTGTCCGTCGATGAGGATGCGACCAGAATTGGGATCGTAGAGGCGGAGAATGAGACTGATTAGGGTTGATTTGCCGCCTCCAGAAGCACCAACGACGGCAACTTTTTGACCGGGTTGTGCTTCAAAAGAGATGTTCTGTAAAATTGCCTTGCCAGATTCGTAAGCGAAGGTCACATTCTCGAAACGTACCGCACCGAAGAAGGGATGCGCGGGTTTGGCACGAGGCAAGTTGCGAACGTGGGGTTCGTAGTCGAGAACGTCGATAATTCTTTCTCCAGAAGCGGTTGCTTTGGCAATCTCACTAAATTGATTGGACAGTTTGCGTATTGGTTCAAAAGCGTTTTTCAGGTAGGTGATAAAGACTAGCAAATCGCCAGGAGTTAGGGTTTTTTGGATGACTAGGTGCGATCCTCGCCACAAAACTAGGGCAATAGTCAGCGCAATCAAAATCTGTACGGTGCGTTGGAGAACTGCTAAGAGTTTGAGAGATTTTGCCCCATGATTGAGGGTTATATTGTTTTGTTGCTCAAAGATGTCTTCGAGTTGGTTATGCAAAGAAAGTGCTTGTACGACTTCGATCGCACCAATGGTTTCGCTGGTGGTTGCTGCTAAGATCCCTTGAAACTTGCGATGTTCTCGGCTAACATGGCGAATGCGACCGATTAAGCGCGTCATGGAAAAGTAAAATAGGGGAAATATTGTCAGCGCGATCGCAGATAATTCCCAATTCATCCAACTCATAACGACTAACATGCCGACTAAAGCGACAATATTAGTTACTAAAGGAAGAATGACTTTGACGATAGTGAGTTTGATGCGATCGATATCGGCAGTCACGCGGGTAATTAAATCCCCACTTTTGTGCTGCATGTGAAAGGTAAGCGATAAGCGCTGTAGATGACTGTAAAGATCGCTGCGAATGTCGGTTAATATCTGCACCGATGCTAGCGCCATGCCAAAAGTACTCAGATATGCAGCAAAACTACCCAGCACAGAAATGACTACGATTGATAGCGCTAGAAGCGCCAGCAGCAGCATCGGATCGATTCCGTGACTTACTATAACTTTTAAAGAATCGTTATTCGTTTCTGTTACTAGAACGTGGTCAAAAACGAATTTCAGGGACCAAGGTTCTAGTAATCGGAACCCAGTTTCGACGAGAAGGGCTAAAAATGAACCCGCAATTAATAATTGTCGCTTGCGAATGTAGGGCAAAAATCTGCGACCAATACGCATCATTCCTGGCATAATTTTTTTCAAATCTTTTTCTTTGGCGCGATCGCTCATATTAGTTATCAGTGACCAGTGACCAGCTTTAGAGTTCAAGATTAGATAATTATAGACCGCCAATTAAGCAGCAGTAAGAACAGATTTTTCAAGTAATTCTTTCAAAAAGAAAGTCGTTTTTTTCTGCACCTTGAAGATCGAAGAGATAATTTGCTTTTGAATCTGAATTTTTAGCAAACAGTTCATGATTTTTTTAGCTAGATAAGCTGGCTCTAAATCTTCAGGTTCGATAACCTCAACAATTCCTAACTTTTCTAATTTCTTGGTTCTAATTACTCGCTCTTTATCGTAACTGTAGTGACCGATAGGAACGACTAGCGAACGAACGCCAGTTCTGAGAATATTCATAGTTGTGTTATATCCGGTCAAACTGATGGAAAGGTCGGCTTTTCTCATATAAGCCATCAGATTTGAGGTATATCTTTGTAAGGTAACATTACTTTTACTCAAAGCAGCTTGCTTGAGTTGTAAGAATTGCTCTTCTGGCATAAAAGAACCAGTAAATATTTGGATATGATGGGGCAATTTTTTTCGCAAAATGGAACTGGATTGAATAACATATTTTAGTAGATCATATCCAATTATTCCGCCGCCAATACTAACTAATATTATTGGTTCTTTTCGGTTTAGATTAGCCAAATCAAACTCACTCAAATCGTTATTTTCCGGGCTCGATTGAGCTACAAACCCCGTGTATTTTACTTTGCAATTGAGATCCTTAACTCTAGAAAAGCTTTCTTCTAGTTTCTGAAACTTAGGATCGGCATGGAATAAAATACAATTAAAATATTTGCTGGTTAATTGACAAATAGTCTCTTCTTCTTTATCGAGATCGGTTCTGCCAACAATATCTCTGACACTACAGATAATTTTGGTTGAAGGGGCAACAGCTTTGATATAGTCTAGAAGAGGAATTAATTCAAAGAAAAGTTTATGCCTACCGAATGGAAAGAATTCCGTAATTAAACAATCGGGTTTAAATCGATCGAACAAGTTAATTAATGCATTTCGCCTAGCTTCTTTCACCTCTTCAATATTGGCAAAACCATCAGTGACTTGAAGTTGTCCGTTTTCTATCCAAAGAGGCGGTAACGTAGCTATTTCTACTTGAGAAGGAATTTCAAACCCAGGTACGGTTGGACCTCCATTGATACAATAAACTTGAAAGTCTTTAACTAATTGGCGCACAATTTCTGTACTCCGAACCAAATGACCCATTCCGGTTAGATATTGGCAGTAAAACAAAATCTTTTTCATCATTAATCTCTTCTTAATTAACTGAAATTAAAGATTTTTTTGTCGAATTGATGATAAAAAAATGAGTGCAATCGCCTACAACTTTACCAAACACTAATTCCAAGATATATTCTTGAATTCTTGGCAAAGCATTTAGATCGATTCGAGCAACAGCGGGGAGATAATTACTATTACGCTCTAATTGTTCTAAAACTGAATTTATGAGATACTGAGATGTTAGCTTGCTAGGATGAATGGTTTTAAATAGACCAAATTCTGTCATTTTTTGGGCGCGAATCCATTGTTCTTGTACGGGTTTAATTCGAGGAACCACAACCGCTCTTTTACTCAGAGAAATAACCTCGCAGATGGTGTTGTACCCTCCCATACAAACCACAGCATCGGCAGTCTCCATGTAGCTAGCAATATCATCAGTAAACTCGGACATTTGTACGTGGGAAAACTGTTGGGCGATCTGAGATAATTCCTGGGTTCGATCTTGTGGCATTTCGGTACCAGAAATAATCAGGCTTTTGATTTTATGCTTGGCGGAAAGCTGCGTTAATCCCTGTAGATAAGTCTCGACTAAGTAATAGCCATCGCCCCCACCGCCCGGAGTAACTAAAACCAATTTTTCCTTGGATTTTACTTTCAGTTCTTGACGAACTAATTGAGTAGATTTATGTCCATATTCTCTACGAATATAGCCACAAAACTTTGTTTTCTTGGATAGAGAAATAGGAAATCGATATTCTTTGGTGATATCAAAAATTTCTGGCATTCCGACGACTAAAATTTGGTCGTAATAACTTTGAAGTGCATGATAGTAATCATTTTGATGCCAGTCCTTAATCGTTACTTCTGGTGCATCGAGGATATCGCGCAGAAGTAATACCAGTTTGGTTACGGGAAAATGTTGTTTTAAATAAGTTAGAGTAGATTTTAATTCTCCTTGCAACCCGTAAGGTTTTTTATCGACAAGAATTAGATCGGGTTCAAAGTTGACAACTGCCGTTCTAATAATCTCAGAACGCAATTTTGTTACTTCTTGAGGATCTTTTCTCAGATATTTGGCAGATAGTTCGCCAGTGTCACTGCGTCCCAGACAAGGTAGTTTCATGTAATCTAGTCCCTGTGGCATCCGAAAACTATGTAATACCGGAGAACCAGAGATTAGTAAGATCGAAAGTTCTGGTACGCTATCTAACAGGTACTTGCAAATAGCAAGCATTCTGCGAATATTACCAAGACCATAGGCATCGTGTGACTAAACTATCAGCCTCATTGTTTCAAGTCCTTAGTTGCTTTCGGTATCTCTACCGTTAATACTTATCTTCGGATTTCCTTATGAAGTGCTCGTGAAGTGTTTATGAAGCAATTTAAGAAAATCATGAGAGTTTTCTCATCGAATTTATGAGAAATCAAGTATGATTTTTTAAGATTTAAAATTAGGTAAAAAATTAAGATTGAGTTAATCATAAAAAGTTTTTCTATATTTGAGAGCAAGACCAATGGATTTCTAGAAAAAAACTTGGCTATTAGCTAACCTCGACTTTATCCAATGTTGGGCAACGCGATCGCATAAGTTAAAACCCTTATGGAACCCGGACTTTGACTTTTTGAACTTGGATAGAATTCGTGATGTCAGAAAAAGTATTTGCCACAAAGCTATAACTTGTGCCCAATCATAAGGTTTACGCTGCCTAAGTTGATAACTGTTAGCTAATCGCCAAACAATTTTTTGAGAATTATACTTATTTCATCAAACCCGAACCGAGATGGTTGTGAACTCGCGCTAGCAAATCTTGAAAGCGAAAAGGCTTGGTTAGATAGTCATTCGCCTCATATTGTAACCCTACCTTTTTTTCTGCAACGTCATCGCGAGCGGTTACGATAATGATGGGAAGTTGCTTTCCTTGCTGGCGAAGTTCTGCTAGTACCGTCCACCCATCTTTGACGAGAAGCCCTAAATCCAACAAAAGCAGGTCAAATTTATCGCTTTGAGCCATCAGCACTGCCTGTTCTCCATCTGTAGCGATCGCAGTACTGAATCCATATTTTCGCAGACCTTTGTCAATAAAAGCAGTGATGCGGCGTTCGTCTTCTGCAATGAGAATACAGCTCATCGTTTGTCACCTTCCGAATCATCTTCTAAAAGAGTATAGTAAGCACTTCTACTCAGCTATTCTCAGAATAATGACTCTCCGTGAGTTAGATCTAAAATTTTGATGAGACGTTTCTCACATCAAATAGACTTGATGTTGATGAAATTTAAGACATTTAATTTGAATGCAATCTTATCCTCGCAATCGATAGCCCATACCTCTAACCGTCTCGATTAAGTCGCTGCCTAACTTTTTGCGCAAATAACCCACGTATACATCAACAATATTCGAGCCGGGATCGTAATCGTAACCCCAAACGCGATCGAGCAGTTGCTCTCGACTCATCACTTGTCCTTGATGACGAAGCAAAGTTTCTAAGAGGGTAAACTCTCGCGCCGATAGTTCGACATCTTTTCCCGTAACCCGAACTTGGCGGGTACGCAAATTGAGCATGACTTCGCCAACCCTCAGTTCCATTTCTTCTTTGATGGCGACTCGCTGCTGACTTCGCAGGCGCAGGCGAATGCGTGCCAGCAGTTCTTCAAAGCGAAATGGCTTTGTCATGTAATCATCTGCTCCGCCTTCGAGTCCGGCTAATTTATCATTGATATCGTCGCGGGCGGTGAGGATAATAATCGGTATGGTTGCCCCTTGACCGCACAATTCTTCGAGTACCGACAAACCATCTTTGCCAGGAAGTCCCAAGTCCAACAGCAGCAAATCGAAATTATTGCCCAATGCCATCGAGATAACTTCATCGGCATTAGTGGCAACTAGGGTAGTAAATCCGTTGGCACGCAATCCTTTTTCTATAAAAGCAACGATGCGCGGTTCGTCTTCTGCAATAAGAATACGATTCATATTCATTTTCTCCCGAATTTCTCTTGAGGAGGTTCTAGGGGCAACACGAGGGTAAAGGTCGAACCAATTCCTACTCGGCTAACCAGTTCCACTCGACCGCCATGTGCTTGTGCGATCGCTCTTACGATGGATAATCCCAACCCCGAACCATCCGAACGTCGGCGGCTGTTGCTAGCGCGGGCAAAGTGTTCAAAAATTCGTTCTCGATCGCGCTCAGCAATCCCGACTCCGGTATCGCGCACCCACAAGCGAACGCAATTGGGTGCAATCGCGGTTCCGATGGCAATAGTATCCGTTTCAGTCGTATACTGGACGGCATTTTCAGTCAAATTCATCATTGCTTGCGTCAGGCGCTGGCGATCGCCGACAATGAAACCTGTCGCTTGTGCGTCTAGTTGCCAGTTGCGATCGGCTAGGGCAGCGGCTTTGGTGCAGAGTTCCTGCGTCAGCAAGCTAATGTCAATTGTCTCCAATTGGAGACAATTGGGGCGTTCTGACTTTGCCAACAAAATCAAGTCATCGACCATGCGGTTCATGCGATCCAACTCATCGATTACTAATTCGATGGTTTCCTGTTGTTCTTGGGGATCGTCGCCCATCAGTTCTAGATGACCTCGAACGATCGCGATCGGGGTTCGCAGTTCGTGACTCGCATCGTTGATAAAGGTTTTCTGAGTTGTCAAAGCAGCTTGGAGGCGATCGAGCATTTTATTAAAGGTTGTCGCTAGTTCCCCCATTTCTCCACTGCTTTGTACGGGAATTCTTTTATTGAGATTTGACTCGCTAATCGAACGGGCTGTGGAGGCGAGCGATCGCAAGGGTGCTAATATCTTTCCAGAAGCCGCCCACACCAGAATTAAAGCCAAGAGTAAACCCACTAGCAAGACATAAGCGACAATGATAATGACTCCCATCGCTTCTTGCCTCTCTCCCGCCGTCGTATGGGCAATTACCAACGCGCCTCTTGCCCGTCCATCAATTATGACAGGTGTAGCCAAATAGAGAATGTTGCCGAGTTCTGGATCTGGGGTTTTCTCTTCGCCTTGCTCTTTTTTGGTCAATTTTGCCCAACGCCGCATCAGTTCAGACTCTTCGTGCAATAGTTCGGGTCGTCCTCTAGGGCTGGATCGGTAGAATCGACCGTTGAGAAAGGTAATCAAAAAGGTATCGTCTTCTGGAATCTGGCGGTAGAGAAATTCTTGGAAAATTTTCTTAAGATCTCCTTCGGTAAATGTGTCCGAGTCTGAAGATCGTTGTGCTACGAAACTCTTAAAGGTTTCCAGTTCTTCGACTAACTCTCCCTTGACTCGCCTATCTACTCCATTGAAGACTAGCTCGGCAATAATAGGGACTGAGATTCCGATAAAACCTGTCATGAGGATGCCATACCAGGCAAAAATGCGATTTCGCGTCTCCCAAAGAAATCCTCGCTCTCGGAGCGTTCGCTTTTCTTTTGTTTTCTTTGCTAAAAAATCGCCCTTGTTAACAGACTCTTGTGCCCCTACCGTCATGACTTTCCCTGTTTTTCGATGTCGTCGGGTTTTAGTCTATATGGTAAAAGCATGAATGGCGGATGTCAGTCCCATCGAACCATGCCAACAAGACTCGTATTGAGAATTTCTACTTCGGCAATAAGGAAAATAGTAGAAATAAGTGGAATAAAATCACCGTATTGGCTTCGGAGTGCGAGAAGAACTCAACAATACTAGACCGCTATACAGTTGAAAGGTGTTATCCCAGTCGGTTTCTTCTCGACGAAATAGATCGATCTGCGGATCGATGAGTTTGAGCGTATCTGAAAAATCTCTTGCCATGCCTGCAAAAGCGTTAAAGTCTGACCAGACAGGAATGGTTGCAAGTTGCTGCTGCAAAAATTGCATTAGATGATTCCACTTTTCGCTCAGTGTCGTTTGTCCGTCGGCAGACCGTTGTCGATCGAAAAAGATTATCCCTTCGTGAAACTGATATCCTCGATCCCATAGCCGCACAATGGCATTTCTCCCTGGTAAATGCAGGTCGCAGACTTTGACGTAATCCTGAATTTGCGTTTTGCGAATCAGTCTACCCCTAACATCGCGATCGACGCATTTTTCAAATAAGGGAAGTAATACTTCTACTCGTTGACTCACTTGCGACCAATCGAAATCGATCGCTACCGAGCGACCGTTTTTCTCTTGACAAATAACTGTAGCTGTGGCGAGTGCCGATTGAAAGTATCGCACTTTGTAGACCTCGATCGCGTTAATTCGGCTAATTGGCAGGCAGAAACAGGGAATTTCTGCGGCGGCGATCGCAGCGCTATAGAATCGCAGTTCTCCCAAAGAACCCGTGCGATATAATCGCCAAGAGCGAGTCGGCAGTTGTAAGCGAGCGATATAGAGGTCGAGATTCATAATTTTGGCAAATTTTTTGGCAGCGCTTTGCCTCAATTCGGGGTCGATCGCTTCTAGCACTAACACGGCTGGTTTTTGACTCCCCGGTTCTGCCATGGCGCGATCGCGTTCCTGCTGTCGTTGTTGCCGTTCGATTTGGACTAACCGCTCGATCCCCTGACGAGCTTGCGAGATAATTTTAGGGTTGGTAGCATTGCACAACACTTCCCGATATCCTTGCTCTGCGACTGCTAGATTGCCGCTAGCTTCCGCTAGGCGAGCGCTATAAAATGCAATCCAAGGATGATCCGGTTCTTGCTGTTTTAGGTCTTGTAGTAATCGGTTGGCACGTTCGCAATCTCGACGCTCGATCGCCTCGACAACTCGTTCAAGCATGGGTTAGTCGTTAGTGGTTACTGGTTAGTTATTGGTTGCTCGACACTAGCGGCAACGACAGAGACAGCCACAATCGGAGCGGTTATCGCTCTTAGGATCCGACGACCGAGAGAAACTGGCGCAAAACCAGCCGCGATCGCTCCTTTTACTTCTGCTTCCGTCCATCCGCCTTCGGGCCCGGTGGCAATGACGAGATTGTTTTTTGGCGGTTTCTCCCGAAGGTAGGTGAGTAAGTGGTTGGCTTCTATGCGAGTAACACAAATATAGCGATCGGTTTCTAAATCGTCCACTTCTATTAAAGCTTTGGCAAAGTCAATCGGCTCTAAAACCACTGGAACGATTTGCCTCTCGGACTGTTCGGCGGCTTCGGTGGCGATTTTGCGCCAGCGTTCCAATTTATTCGTGCTGGGGTTGAGTAACGTGCGATCGCTAATAGTTGGCATAAAAGCCATTGTCCCTAATTCGGTGCAGCAGCGCACGATCTCCTCAAATCCATTGCCTTTGGGCAAGGCTGTCATTAGGGTTACGGCAATGGGTAATTCTGTAGACTCGCTCAGGGGTTCGATAATCTGTGCCGACGTTCCTACCAATCGAGCGACCCAAGATTTTCCCCGTCCGTCCATTGCCACAAAGCGATCGTCTTTCCGCAATCGCAAAACTCGACTGAGGTAATGTTGCTGTTGGGAAGTAAGATGAATTTTCTCGTTTTGTTGTTGTGCGGAGTCGATAACTAAGCGATAAACCATTGCAAATTCTGCTGCGCGAGTTCAAAAAATGTGGCTCGATCGCAAACTTGCGATCGAGCCACAGACACCATCTTACTATGTCTTGTTTTATCCCAAGACTTCCATCGCTATCTTAATGTTCTGGCGAACCGAGTCAGCCGAGGCGTGCAATGCCTTTTGTTCTTCATCAGTCAGCTTCACTTCTAAAATACTTTCAACCCCGCGACATCCCAAGCGACAGGGAACGCCGAGGAAAATATCGTCTAAACCATATTGTCCTTGGAGATAGGCAGCCGCCGGGAGAAGGCGGGACCGATCGCGCAAAATTGCCTCTACCATCAAGCAACCAGAAGAGGCAGGGGCATAGTAAGCCCCTCCAGTTTGCAATAACTTGACAACTTCTGCGCCGCCATGACGAGTTCGCTCTACTAACCGTTCGATCGTTTTCTCATCCATCAGTTCGGCAATGGGAACGCCTCTGACGGTACAGTAACGAATCAAGGGCAGCATTAAATCCCCGTGTCCTCCCAGCACCATCGTACTGACATCGGCGGTACAAACTCCCAGTTCCATGGCAATAAAGGTTTGCAAGCGAGAAGAGTCGAGCACTCCTGCCATTCCCATGACTTGAAAAGCGGGAAGCCCAGTCGCTTTCCACGTCAGATAGGTCATCGCGTCTAAAGGATTTGTGATGACGATAAACTGAGCGTTGGGGGAATATTTAATGGCTTTTTGGGCTACGTCGGCTACGATCTTAGCATTGGTGTAGATGAGATCGTCCCGACTCATTCCCGGTTTGCGAGCAAGACCTGCGGTGATGACCACAATATCGGAACCGACAGTATCCTCATAGTTATTAGTGCCGATAATCTTACTGTCGTGTAATTCTATCCCTTGAGCTGCCATTAAATCTAGGGCTATTCCCTGGGGCAATCCTTCGACGATATCGATAAGGACGACATCTGCTAGATTTTTTTCAGCAATTCGCTGAGTTAAAGTTCTCCCCACGTTGCCAGCACCGATAACGGTCACGAGGGGAGATTTGCAATGAGGTGGGGTGTATGAGGAAGAGGGAGCGTTCATGAGTCCGATTGATGAGTTAATACTCATTCAGTTAGTTCTAATTGATCGATGCGAAACCAAATGTTCGGTGTCGGTACGTAGAACTTAACCAGGGCATATTCTTCATTAAGATCGACAACTTCACCCTTACTTTCAAAAATGTATGAGGGAAAGCGCGTATCGCTTGCTTTTGCCTCTAGGCTATTCTCTAGTGTTTCCCGAACAACACGAACTAAAGCACCTTTCTTGATCTTACTTGCCATAGTTGTCATCGATTGGATGTTGCTAATTGTCCAATCTAAATTTTTGCATAAAAAAGTTAAGATATTCTACAAATAAATAATGAGAATTCCGATTTAACTGGAATTCGGCGATTGTAAATCTTAACGACAACAAGTTTTTCTGGGAAAAAATTAATAATTAATTGCAAAATTTAATCTTTATTTGAATTGATAGGATAGCGAACAATTTTCTGATGTAATACGAAGTCTAACCGATCGCATTTCCTTATAATCAAACAGAAGCGATCGGGAAAAACAGTGTAATACTTTTTCCCCTGACAATTGCAAATTGCGAATTGCGAATTGTTTGAGTCACCGATTAGCCGCCAGGTTTACAGACGTTATAATCTTCGTGAGAAACCACTGCTTCTGGTGCTAGAAAGTTGCCGCAATCTCGGCAGAGCAATCGGTAATTGCGAGTAACGGGGATACTGATAACAAAGCGATCGTGCCTCAATCGCTTGCCGCGAAAGTCCCGGTAATTTCTTTGATTTGCCAGCCCTTGCATAATTTCGCGGGCTTTAACGACCACATTTTTAGGTAACGCCCTCAAATCGATGGGATCGCCGTCAAAAGTTGCATCCCAAGCATTTTTTTGCTGTCTTTTTTGTTCCCGTTCGACTTGCTCTCTGGCACATCTATGGCAAACTTGACCGTAGCCTCGATGACCGCAGGGGAAGATCTTTTTTCGTCTTGACATAGAACTGCGTGCGAGTAGAATCCGGTATTTTTTCTAGCTCATTAGCTGTTTTAACGGCTGCATCAGTTTTGACTGACAGACGCAAGCAATTAGTTCGATTTTCGGCACAATGAATGCGATTTCGACATTGAGCGATCGCTCAATGTCCAATTCATCCTAGTTGAAAAAAGCTATATCTCTAGGATACAAGTTGCGATAGTCGATCGCTTGCGCAAAAATGCAAGATCGTAGATCGTAAAGCAATTCTCATTGTGAAATTACTTGATGGAAAGCTCGACAAACAGCTTTGAGCCTTCTAATGTTATGTTTAATTGGGTAGACAAACTCGAACGCTAAATTGACGCTATGTTACGCTCCTACTTCGATACGGAAGATAACGAACGCAGACCCTTCGAGTTACCGGGGGCAAAACCGCACTACAATCCCGACCGCCCCGGACAAGTCAACCATATTTTTCTAGATTTAGTTCTCGATATCC
Organism: Pleurocapsa sp. PCC 7327; assembly: GCF_000317025.1. NCBI lineage: Bacteria > Bacillati > Cyanobacteriota > Cyanophyceae > Pleurocapsales > Pleurocapsaceae > Pleurocapsa > Pleurocapsa sp. PCC 7327. Next base: position 2,074,813 of record NC_019689.1, read on the forward strand.
CTAACAAAAGCGTTCGGGGAACTTGTACCATCACCTTAATTCCCGTTAGAGAGGGAATTAACCAGCTAACCCTCGATGCAGTCGATTTACAAATTGACTCGGTATTGGTCGATAACGTCAGTCAACCTTTCGACTACGATAGACAACAGCTAACCGTTCGCCTCCTCAATCCCACAGAGAATAAACCAATTCAAATTGCGATCGCCTACCGCGTCGAAAATCCCCGACGCGGACTCTATTTTATCTCCCCAGACGAACATTATCCCAACAAACCCGTCCAAGTTTGGACGCAAGGGGAAGATGAAGACTCCCGTTTCTGGTTCCCCTGTTTCGATTATCCCGGTCAATTAGCTACGTCAGAAATTCGCGTTCGCGTCCCCAAACAATTCCTTGCCATTTCTAACGGAGGACTCGTTTCTGTAGAAGAAGTCGGGGAAGACAAAATTTATCACTGGTCGCAAAAACAAGTCCATCCTACTTATTTGATGACCCTGGTAGTAGGCGATTTTGCTGAAATAGAAGACAAATGGCACGGGATTCCCGTCACCTACTACGTAGAAAAAGGACGGGAAGCAGACGGTCTTCGCAGCATGGGCAAAACCCCTCGCGCGATCGAGTTTTTCTCTCAAAAATTTGGCTACCCCTATCCCTATCCCAAGTACGCCCAAGTCTGCGTGGATGACTTTATTTTTGGCGGGATGGAAAATACTTCTACGACTCTACTGACCGACCGTTGTTTGCTGGACGAACGCGCCGCCCTCGACAACCGCAATACAGAAAGTTTAGTCGTTCACGAACTCGCCCATCAATGGTTTGGGGATCTGGTCGTCATCAAGCATTGGTCGCACGCTTGGATTAAAGAAGGAATGGCGACTTACTCGGAGGTTTTGTGGACAGAATCCGAATACGGGAAAGACGATGCCGCTTACTATCTATTAGGAGAGGCGAGGAACTATATCGATGAGGATTCCTCTCGCTATCGCCGCCCTATCGTCACTCACGTCTATCGAGACGCGATCGAACTGTACGACCGCCATTTGTATGAAAAAGGGGCTTGCGTCTATCATATGATTCGCACGATTTTGGGCGATGAATTATTTGAGAAAGCCATTCATACGTTTGTGCGAGATAACGCCCACAAAACAGTAGAAACGGTCGATTTGTTGCGGGCGATCGAAAAGGCAACCGGATATAATTTAATGTTCCTTTTCGATCAATATGTCTTCCGAGGCGGTCATCCCGACTATAAAGTTGCCTATGCTTGGGATGGAGACAGTAATTTAGCCAAACTAACAGTAACTCAAACCCAAGCCAAAGAAAATAAAAATGCCAGCAAAAGCGAATTATTCGACCTAAAAATTCCCATTGGTTTTGGCTATATTAACAATCCAGTACAACTAAAAACTTTTACCCTACGCATCCATGAGAAAGAACAAAGCTTTTATTTTCCGCTAGAGAAAAAACCCGATTTCGTCAGCTTTGATGCCGGCAATAACTTCCTCAAAACCGTCACTTTAGAGTATCCAATTCCCGAATTAAAAGCCCAACTCAAATGCGATCCCGATCCGATTTCGCGGATTCATGCAGCGGCAGCTTTGGCAAAAAAAGGCGGATTAGAAGTGATTGAAGCCCTCTGTGATACCTTAACTCAAGATCCTGTTTGGGGCGTTCGCGTAGAAGCGGCCAAACAGTTAGCTAAAATCAAATTAGACCAAGCAGGAACGGCTTTAATGAAAGGATTGCAAGACGAAAATGCTAGGGTGCGTCGCGCGGTAGTCGAAGCATTAGGAGAAATTAAAACGCCCGAATGCTATGAAGCCTTAAAAAATGTATTAGAGAAAGGCGATGCCAGTTATTATGTTGAAGCGTCAGCCGCCCGCAGTTTAGGAGGAATAATATCGGGAACTTTGAAAGAAAAAGAAGGAGAAGTTATTGACTTACTCAAGAAAGTCTTAGAAGAACGTTCCGGTTGGAATCAAGTCGTAACTTCCGGTGCAATTGGTGGATTAAGTAATCTCAAAACTTCTTCTGCCGCTGTCGATATTATTCTCGACTATACCAAACTTGGAATTCCTCAACCTTTGCGATTGGCTTCTATTCGTGCGTTAGGAACAATTTCTGTCGGTCAAACTCCCGATAAAGTCGAGGCAATTTTAGAACGATTAGAAGCAATTTCTAAGGAAAGTTTCTTCTTGACTCAAGTTGCGGTTACTTCTGCTTTGGGACAAATGGAAACCCCTAAAGCCATTGGTATCCTTCAATCTTTGGCAGAACAAACGTCCGATGGGAGAGTCCGTCGCCTGGCAGAAGAAGCTGTTGAAAAAGTGCAGAAAAACTTGGGTTCCGATAAAGCCATTAAAGAATTGCGGGAGGAATTAGAGAAAATTAAACAAGAAAATCAAGAACTCAAAAGTCGCGTCGCCGAATTAGAAGCAAAAGCAAAATAAGTTTCAAGTTTCACTTACCTCAAGCGGCTACTTTCTCGACCGCAATTCTTAATAATTTAATTAAAAACTAGCGTTTCAATCTTCTGAATGTCTATCTTTCCCAAGATAGATTAGTGCAGTTTGCCATAAATCTAATATCAATGTATCGTGTTAATTTGAGAATGGCTTAAGATTTATAGCAGCACATCTAGCTCATGCGTCAAATTTCTTCAACTACTACCAAAAATCTCTTACAAAATCCTATTTCGTGGCTACACAGTCTTTGGAAATTTTCTCGTCCTCATACCATCATTGGTACTAGCCTTAGCGTTCTTGCTTTATATATCATCGCGATCGCAAACCTTGAGAATTCTGTTAAATTAGAAAATTTATGGCAGCTTTTAGGAACTTGGATTGCTTGTTTGTGCGGCAACATTTATATTGTGGGATTAAATCAACTAGAAGATGTTGCTATTGACGAAATTAATAAACCCCACCTCCCGATTGCCGCAGGAGAATTTTCTCGAAAACAAGGACAGTCGATTATAGGGATTACGGGGATATTGGCGCTAGTTTTAGCTGGATTTTTGGGAAGTTGGTTATTAGTAACGGTTAGTATTAGTTTAGTTATTGGTACGGCTTATTCTTTAACGCCAATTCGCTTAAAAAGATTTCCTTTTTGGGCAGCATTATGTATTTTTACCGTGCGAGGGGTAATCGTAAATTTAGGACTTTTTTTGCATTTTAGAAAAACTTTACAAGGTCAAGAATCGATTCTTCCTTCTGTGTGGGTATTGACGTTATTTATTTTGGTATTTACCGTAGCGATCGCAATCTTTAAAGATGTCCCAGACATGGAAGGAGATAAGCAATATAATATCACGACTTTTACATTACTTTTGGGCAAGCAAGCCGTATTTAACCTCGCTCGTTGGGTAATTACCCTATGTTATTTGGGAACGATCCTAGCTGGAATTGGACGAATTCCGGGCGTAAATTCAGGGTTTCTCGTTCTTAGTCATGGAGGCTTGTTAATATTGCTGTGGTGGCGGAGTTGGGAGGTAGACTTGGAAAATAAAAACGCGATCGCGCAATTTTATCAATTTATTTGGAAGCTATTTTTCCTGGAATACTTATTCTTTCCTGCTGCTTGTATTCTGCAATGAAAATTCAATACTATTGCCTAGCAATCTTAGCATCGATCGTTGGCGGTTCTAAAGCTCCTGCATCCAATGCGATCGATACAACGAAACTATCGGGAAATATTAGCTTAACCCTGGAAAAGGGAGTATGGAAACTTTGGCAGGAAAAACCCACTTATCAGAATATAACTATAGATCTGGCTTGCGACAGAGGTCAGTGCGAATCGGAAGCTTGGGCATATGCCCCTCAATTCAATCAAGACGTGGATCATCAGGGAACGGTTGAAGTTACCCGTTTAGATAATGTTTGGCAACTGAAAGTCAAGCTGAAAATTCAATCTCATCCCTGGCAAAAAACCCCCTTTCAAGAAGCCGACTATATTATCGAACTAATCCCCCATCAAGGCAAACTCATCGGCAGTTACGCGGGCAGGTTCAACAATCGTTCTCTAAGCGGCAAAGTCAGTGGCACGACCGCTCTCCATTGGCCCAAACCCATTGCCAACTTTCAGCCAGTTCGTCCTCAAGAACATCCCCGATTGGTTTTCCGCAGCGACGAACTGCCAGCCCTGCGAGAGAAAGCAAAAACTCCTACAGGGCAAGCAATTCTGGCTCAACTAAAACAAACCCTTGCTCGACAAACAATTTATTATGAAGGTTACGTCCCCAATGGGGGGTATCACGCGGCAGGATACTGTTTCCTGTCTCTGATAAACGAGAACAAACAAGCAGCAGAAAGCGCTTGGCAAATCGTGGAAAATTCCATGAAAACGCCGGGGAAGAGATTATTTGAACAGGGTCCCATCGTCGCGGGAGTCGCGATCGCCTACGACCTCTGTTACAATACCTGGAGTAAAGAACGCCTCAAAAAAGTTACCCGTTGGCTAGCGGGTCAGTCAGTCTGGCTACTAGAGGGAGATACGCCCAAAAGGGGTTGGAACAGCAATGATTGGAGCAATTGGAATGCTAGAGCGCGCAGTGCAGGGGGATTAGCCGCCTTAGCAATTCTCTACGAACCCGATGAATTTTTCTCCAGATTCATCGACGTTCGACGACTGTCAAAGCTAGCAGAACGCCGGATCGCACGTTATCTAATCACTGCCGTTGGCGATCGCGCCTTTGGGACGGAAGGCGATCACTATACAACGGAACCTTGGGTTCTAAGCCTTCTCCCCTATCTACAAGCTTACCGCAATGTCGTCGGCAAAGACCTAGTGAAAGGGTCGAGTGCCGAATGGTTTTTACCGCAATACATGATGCGGATAGTTGAAAGAGGGAACGAGTTAGCCGTCCCTACCTATGGGCGGAGTCGTCGCTATGCAGGCGAATCGATATTTACTGTGGGAATGGGAACTGTCCCAGAACGATTTCTGCCGGGAGTAAAATGGGTGTTCCGTCGCAACTTTGGCATGGAGGGGAATAAAACCTTCGGCATCAGCAATCCCTACGAAGCTGCTTTCGTTCTCAAAGGATATCGAGAAGATATTCCTGCTAAGAATCCTGGAGAAATTTTGGATCGCGTCTTGACAGACGAAAGGAAAGGCTTCTATGTCTTCCGCAACCAGTGGCAAGGCAGCAAGGATTTTGTCGCCAGTATCTACCTCAAGCGACAACCATTGAGGGGTTCTTGGTCGTTTCCCGATGTAGGCAGTTTTCGCATTTGGGGGTTAGGAGGACGTTGGGCAAATCCCGGCGTTTCCGATAAGGACGGTCAATGGACAGATGAAAATGCGGTGGTCATACCCGACGCGAGACCGTGGAATTCTGCTCAACCGACTTTCTTTGTTTCTAACAAGAATGGTTCGGGAATCGTCAGTTTGAGAAGTGACGATAACGTGCCTGAAAATAGCAACTCTCCCGTAGGGATTGGCTTAGTGCGATCGTTTGCCGTCGATTATAGCGGGTCTTCGGGAGCGCCCGGACTATTTGCAGTAGTAGATAAATTTGTCGGGTCGCCAGAAGCCAAAGAATTTCAGAATAAAATTTGGGTGATGAATACGGAAGGGAAGGTAACGATTGAAGATCGCACCTTTACTATTGAGGCTGCCAATGGCGCGACCATGAAAGGAACTTTTGTTACGCCTTCCCAAGTAAAAATCTCCTATGAAAAAACCAAATCTGGCGGGAAAATTTTGGCGACGGGCGGCAATGAGTTCTTTGTCGTGATGACGGTGCAGAAGGGTCAAGCCCCTCCGGTAAAGATTTCTGGAGAAGGGTTAGATGCGATGGTTCGCATTGGCAAGCAAACCGTTCACTTCGGGCGCGATCGCATTTTTTTGGGAGTCTTTTAAGTTTCTCTGGAAAACTCCAATCCTGGTTGAGTTTTCCAGAGCGATCGAGTTTTATATGCAAGCGATCGCATTACTACAAGCCCAAATTAGTAGTTATGGTGCAATGGAGCTGGAACTATTTCACTTGCGGACGCGGCGCTCGTCTGATTGCGGGAGAAAGTACTTTAGTCCAGAATGAAGGAACTTTTTTACTTAACAATACAGTTTATCCTCAAAAAAATCTTCACAGGCAACCGGAATGATTTCCTTGAGTCCAAGACTTTCGAGATAGGCAATCCATCCTTCAGGCGTATCTTCTATTGGTAGTATTCCTAAGACTCTGGCAACATCTGCAATCCAAGGAACTGTTGAAATTCTGTACCCTTGCCAGTTTTCGCCGAGAGATATCCAATCGGGAACTTCGCTATGGTTAAAATCGAGTGACAACTCGTAACTAGCTCTAAAGCAGTGCATCCTACTCATCGAGTATCTTTATTGACTTAATCGATTAACTACAGGAAAAGTCGATCGCTATTTACGAATATAAACAAATAATAATCATGACAAAGTTAAGAAAAGCCAATATTTTTTGGTTTGATTTCTTTTTTACTCATGAAAATTAACAAATTTGTCTACAATTTAGAAAATCTAGAGGAAATGCTCAAGGAAGATTTTGAGGTGTTATAATATTAAAAATTATAAATAACTTATAGCATGACTTGACAAAAACATCATGCTATGTGTCGACAATGTAAGAATGAGGTTCTATCTATCATGACATCCGTGCCGCTCGATCGATTATCCTTAGAATTATCAGTCGTTGAGTTTTTTGGGCAATCTGCTGGGAGATGGAAATCCCAACGACGGTACTACACTCTTAAGCAGGATGTCGAACCTCAAGAAGTCGTCAGTCTTCTAACCATTCGGTTTTTAGATCGAGGAGCGCCCGAACTGATCGAATTGGCGCAATTGCACGAACTAAAAGATGAAACCTCTCTGATTTGCGGAACCGAGGTAACTTGGGAAAGCAATTACACCAGAACCGTTCGCAAGCCATCGGTTGGGTCTACTATCTTCGGCGTAAAAGGAAATATTTTGTATCGCGATCGCGGTTTTGCCACTACCGAACCCGTCATCGCTACCTATTCTTTTGTCAATCCCAAAACGCTGTGCTTGAGAACTGAATATAGCGGATCTGTCTTCGAGGAAGAGATAAAGCTGATTGGCAATAATTACAGAACTCGACAGACAATTATTTCGCGCTCCGGACAAGAACTCACCATCGGTCAATATCTGGAGAAACGAATCGCTTAAACGTTTGAAAGTCTGAAAGCCAGTCTGAGCCTTCAAGATCCTAAAGATTACAGATTGTTACTTTGTTTTTAATAAATGAGACGAGGGGAACGCTCGTTGAGTATTTTCTAGATCGATTGGTCAACGACTGTTGCCCAAACCCAATAACAAAGTAACTTTTTCTAAGATTAAGGAGAGCTCAATGCTTGACGCTTTTTCCAGAGCAGTAATTAATGCTGATAGCAAAACCGCTTGTATTGGTGGCGAAGAATTAGCTTCTCTCAGAAGTTTTATTGCACAGGGGAACAAACGCCTAGATGCAGTCAACGCGATCGCCAGCAATGCAAGCTGTTGCGTTTCTGATGCTATTGCTGGGATGATTTGCGAAAACACCGGACTAATTCAAGCGGGTGGAAACTGCTATCCCAACCGTCGCATGGCTGCTTGCTTACGCGATGGAGAGATCATCCTCCGCTACGTGACCTACGCCTTGCTAGCTGGCGATGCTTCCGTACTCGACGATCGCTGCTTGAATGGTCTCAAAGAGACCTATGTGGCTTTAGGCGTACCTCTCCAGTCCGCCGCTCGCGCTGTTTCCATTATGAAGGCAATTTGCGTCGCTCACATCAACAACACCAATAAAATGTACGAAGGAACGAGTAAGTTCCGCAAGATGGACACCCCTCAAGGCGATTGCTCCGCTCTATCTGCCGAGTGCGCTAGCTACTTCGATCGCGTTATAGCTGCCCTGAGCTAAGTCAACGCTAATAGCGATCGACCAATTGAATTGAAACAAACTGTCAAAAATAACTATTCTGGAGAAATCGAAACATGAAATCAGTTGTGACGACTGTTATTAGCGCTGCTGATGCAGCAGGTCGGTTCCCCAGCGGCTCTGACCTAGAATCCGTTCAAGGGAGCATCCAGCGTGCAGCCGCTCGTTTGGAAGCTGCTGAAAAGCTAGCTGCTGGGATCGATGCCGTTACTAAGGAAGCGGGCGATTTAGTCTTTAAGAAGTTCCCTTACCTCAAAGAAGCAGGTCAAGCAGGCGAAAATCAAACCAAAATTGACAAGTGCTATCGCGATATCAAGCACTATCTGCGCTTAATCAACTATTGCTTGGTCGTCGGCGGAACTGGCCCTCTCGATGAGTGGGGAATCGCCGGACAGCGCGAAGTTTATCGCGCTCTCAACCTGCCTACTGCTCCTTACGTAGCAGCATTTGAATACACCCGCGATCGCGCTTGCGCTCCTCGCGACATGTCTCCTCAAGCGTTGGTTGAGTTCCGCGCTTATCTCGACTACGTTATCAACTCCCTGTCCTAGTGACGCGGCTCGCTCTAAATAGTCAGGTTTAATTCAGTACTTGAGGACTCTCAGTCGGTTGCTCTGCCTTAATCGGGTTGTGCGATCGACCAAGAGTCCTTTAATTGTGTTGTAACTTGTAAGTTATGAGTCATCACTCGTGACTAATGACTAATAACAAATAACCAATGACAGATTCTCTATTCGAACAACTAAAACACCCCAACCCCCACATGCGAGAACGGGCAATGCGAGAACTTGCCGAAAACCGTGATGAAAATACAATTTCTCGCTTGATGGGCATTCTCGGCGATGAAGACGTGCCCTATCGACGAGCTGCGGTAGTGGCATTGGGCGCGATCGGCATGGATGCCGTACCTTCCCTAGTCGAGTCCTTGCTCAATAGCGACAATGCAACTATTCGGGGTAGTTGTGCCAAAGCTTTGGCACAAATCGCCGTCAACCATCCAGAAGTTCCTTTCCCCAGCGAAGGCTTGCAGGGATTAAAAAAAGCTATTAATGACCCCAATCCAGTGGTTCATATCGCCTCCGTGATGGCTCTGGGCGAGATTGGTTCCCCGGCTTTCGATATTTTGGTTGAAGCCCTCAAAACTACAGATAACCCTGCGGTAGCGGTGACAATCGTCAACGCACTCGGTTCCATGGGAGACGAACGGGCAACAGAAGTCCTGGCGACCCTGAGCAAGGATGAATCTGCCGATTCCTACGTTCGCGAGTCAGCAACAAGCGCTTTATCCCGTTTGGAGATGGTAGGTAAATATCGGGGCGCGAATTAACACTTCCACGACAGCACTCACTAAGTATTCGCTTCGTCCGTTAAAGTCGCAACCAAGCGGTTACTCATCAGTTAATAATAACTGCTTCTATTTGCCTGGTGTAACCCTCTGGTGTATCTTGATGAACATCATCATGCGATCGGGCATCAAAAAAGGCTTATGGAACGTCGAGAGTTATTAAAAACGGTAGCTTATGGAGCACTTGGGGCTACGACAGCAGGAGTAGTTGCCGGATGCAATCGAGCGGCACAAACCAATGCGCCTACAACCACTGCGGATGCTTCCTTGCCTACTATCGAGTGGCAGATGGCAACAAGCTGGCCCGTATCCCTCGATACCATTTATGGTGGAGCCAAAACAATTGCCGATCGCGTTGCAGCAATGACAGGCGGTAAATTTAAGATTGTGCCCCGTGCGGCTGGCGAATTAGCTCCTCCACTCGAAGTATTGAACGTAGTATCTCAGGGCGCAGTGCAATGCGGTCATACTGCCGCTTATTACTACGTCGGGAGAAGCCCATTTACCGCCTTTGGGACATCTGTGCCATTTGGGTTGACCGCCCAGCAGCAAAACGCCTGGCTGTACGAAGGGGGCGGACTGAAACTGTTGCAGGAACTGTACGCTAAAAAGTTCGGTCTCATCCAGTTTCCGGCAGGCAACAGCGGCACGCAGATGGGGGGATGGTTTCGCAAGGAGATCTCAACGCCAAGCGACTTGCAAGGACTCAAAATGCGCATCCCCGGACTCGGTGGACAGGTAATGGGCAGACTCGGCGTGACGGTGCAGAATTTACCTGGCGGCGAAATCTTCCAAGCGCTACAAACAGGAGCGATTGACGCGGCTGAGTGGGTAGGTCCCTACGACGACGAAAAGTTAGGATTGAACCGAGTTGCTAAGTTTTATTACTATCCGGGTTGGTGGGAACCCGGTTCCACCTTCGAGGTGCAAGTCAACCTCAATGAATGGAAAAAGCTGCCAGTAGTCTATCAAGAAATCTTCAAGTCAGCAGCTTATGAAGCCAACATGACCATGTTGGCTCGCTACGATGCCCTTAACAATGAAGCACTCCAACGGTTGCTAAAAAATGGCGTTCAACTGCGCCCGTATAGCAACGAGATCATGGCAGCAGCAGAAAAAGCGGCGTTTGATTTGTATGACGAATTCGCTGCCAAAGATGCCGATTTCAAGACGGTTTATGATGAGTGGAAGGCATTCCGCGATCGCATCTACGCTTGGAATAATCGCAATCAATCGAGTTACGAGCGCTTTGTTTACTCTAAGCTCAAGTCGTAATGCGAACGGGCGGTGGGTAGGGCGTTACAAACGCGAGCGCTTAACTGTTTATATGTGAGTGAGGAGTTCGCAATTAAAAAGATGTGGGCGAGAGAATCAGGCTGAGAGTTGGTGAGTTGTTCTCTGTTGCTCTAGTTTTCAGATTCCGTCGCACTCATGTTGTTTATCCTTGCTTTTTGGAACACTTCTCTTGGTTTTTGACTGAAAAGATTTGGGAGGATAAGCGAGAAGAAGTTTTTGAAGACGGGCGATTCCTTCAGAAGTCCAATAGTATCGCTTTCTGGCATCGGTATAATAATGGCTTCCTTCGATAAATTGAGAGGAGTATTTTGCTTTGGTCTGAATAATCCACTCAGGAGTAACCTTCATGCGTCGGCTAACTTCTTTAGTCGGCAGCGCAGTTGGCGGGATGAGGTTGGCTTTCTGCTCTGAATGCAAGCGGTGTAGTTGGCGAATGCCTGCCTTAGTCCAGCGAATTGCGCCTTCATCATCTTTAAAATAATGAGTTCCTTGACAGAATCGGTTTGAGAACCGATAGCGTTGACGATGACACCAGGTTGCGGAACAACCAAGTTGAGAGGCGATTTCGTGAGTTGTCCAAGTTTTCGGTTCGAGCTGAGTTTTCAGTCTTTTGACCAGATCCTCAAGAGCATCAGTTAGCTTTAACTGGAACTCCTGAAACTGCCCAATCCCTCTCCGATAAGCAAGGGTAGAGATTTGCTGTAAATCTCCCTTAGTTTTCTCAACCCAACTTAGTAAGTTATCGGCTTTTTTCTCGATCGCAGTTTTGCTCTCAGTAGGCGGAGAATTTACTAAGATCTGAGTCTGAGGCGAGCTAGCTTTGTAAGGACGAGGATCCCATCTTAGCGCCTTGTTTGATGAGGGAGTTGGCGAGCAAAGTTCGGGAGCCAATATTTCTTCGGTCTTCTCCTCAGACTTTTGCTCTCTGTCAAAGGTAGAAATTAACCTTTCCTTACCAGTTTGATGAGAGGTATTCCGAGATAACCAATCTTTTCCTTTCTGCCAAAGAAGCAAGGGATTAATCAGGGAGGGCGAATTGAGATTTGATTCCTCAGATAAGCCTTCTCTTCGATGCAAAACTATCGGTTCGTCGTTCGATAAAACTCGTGCGAGAGAAGGAATTTTTCTAAACTCTTTTACCTGACAAATTGTTTTTAATTTCTTGGCTAAAGTAGGAAGCGGAGCAGAAAGATGGGACAGGGATTTAAAGATTTCTGCTTGCTGAGGATTTTGAAAATCCGAACGAGAAAATAGCAGCCCTTCTCGCTCGTCCAGACAATAATTTTCCCATAGTGTTTTATCTTCTGCCAAAGCCAAAATAGAAAGATAGATAACTAGCTGAGAGAAAAAATCAATTTCTAGACATCTTTTTTCTAGCGATTTTCTCAGAGGATGCTGATAATCAGAAAGCCCTTTAATATTGTCATCAGAAGTATCTCCTGAAAAGTAAAGACTATCATAATCGATTAATTTAAGAGTCAAGCCATCAAAGCGATTAACTATCAGAATATTTCCGTGCTGTAAATCCCCATGAGCAATACCACTCTCTAAAAAGTCTTGAGATAGCTTTAACCAGCGATCGGCTAAAGATTTTAAAAGATGCTTTTTACCCAGATTTGCTTTAATAAATTTTTTGAGATTCTCGCCTTCTACCCATTCCATTTTAAGAATGGGATAGACATTGCCAAGAACTCTAATTCCCTCTTCTAAAAGAGAAAAATAGACAAAATAAGAGTGACAAGCGTTATTTTTTAGACGGCTCAGCGCTTTTTTGTAATGATTTATCGCATCAAAATTACTGCGATAGAAGCATCTAATCGCCCAGACTTTTCTAGGAGAAAAAGTTTCATATTTAAAGGCTATGGCAAAACTCCCAGAAGCCGACCAAATCTCTCTAGTGCCATCGGGTTTAATTCTTTCTATCGCTTTTCCCGTTATTAAACTCGAATCCAGGTCTTGCTCGATTAGCGTTCTCGGATCTTTTTTGCGAAAGGCAAACTGAGGATTGCGAATCGAACTAAAGTAATCCGAACGACTTGGATATTTCATCCCTTTTAACCCCTCACGCGATCGCATTAACATCAAGATCGTTATTCAATCTTAATTAATCAGATTCCGCAGATGGCTCCAGGGTTGCAATGTCTTGCCAAATGTCTATCTCTTGGCGAACCTCTTCGAGAATCTTAATTAATGCCATCGTCGTATCGTCGTTTTTAATCAGATTTTTTTGTCTGAGCTGAGCGATCGCCTTGATAAAATCATTTTGCTCTTTTAGCTCAAAACATTTTTTCCATGCTTCGCCCCGCTCTTCATAATCTGTCAGAAGCCACTGGGAAAATGCATCCGTCGCCAGCAAAAAAATATCTCCATTCTCATAGCTGCCTTCTTCAAATTGAGGAGGAAATGAAGGGTATTCGGGAAGGCTTTCAAAACATTGAGTCGTTCTCTTAAACGATTGAGAACTCTTGAGGGGAAAGGCGAGGAGATTATCCCCATTTCTATCTAGCTTAAATAAACAACTATCTCCCACGGCTACGGCTTGCCATTTTCCCCCGCCTGAAGCATTCGATTTTTGCAGCCTTAACCCAATGAAAGTAGCAGAACCACGATTTTTAATTTGCGATCCCCCCTGCCACCATGCCCGATTGGGAGACTTGAGTTTCGCCAAATAGTATTGTCGCCATTGCTCTTGGGCTGGCTTTAACCATTCCTGATAAGACTGCTGAATCTGTTCGATGGGATCGTCCTGACTTTGACAGAAGGATTTAACCAAAATTTCTGCCCACTGACTCGGATATAAAGAAGACCCAGCTCCATCTGAGAGGGCAATTAAACTCCCATCCGGGCTGGTTTCAAATCGATCTTGATTGTTTTTCTCAGCTTCCCCGATTTTCGGCAGGGAAAACGCTAAAATTTCATGGCTCATGAAATCTCATCCGCGAAACTCCGCTTTCGTCCCGATTTCTAACAATTGAATCAGGGTTTCTAGTTTAGCTTTATAGACGAAGCCTCTGGCATAGGGCGAAGGGTTCCATCCGGCAGCGGCAGCTCGTTCTAGCATCAGTGGAGGCAATTCGCTGGAAATCTCAAACAAAAAGCGGGCGTAGCTATCTCCCTTGGGTAACTGTTCGGGAGAGGCGGGGAGGATGACTTCCGCTTCTGCCCCGTCAGAAATATGGGCGTTGAGTAACAAGGTTTTTCCATCTTCTGTCTCTAGCTGAGCTAGGGCTTCGGCAGCCGCTTTCGCCTTGGGGAGAGAGTTAGCTTCTCCATCGGTAATGTTAATTACTACAGGAGGAAAGCTTGACGGATGACCGTTAATCCACTCGCGGACTAATGTGCCAGCCATGGCAAACGCTTCCGCCATCGGAGTTTCTCCAACTGCTGCTGGTTCGATCCAGATGGGAAATTGGTCGTCGATTTCTACTAATCCCCCAGCCCCATCCGAAACTTTCCGTTTGATAGTTTCTATTCGCAGACAGTGTTCGGTTAGTTCTTGTATGGTTACCACTGGCTTAGTAGCTAGCGCTCCCGAAAACGCATTGACGACGGGTTCTTCCATCTGTCCGTAACCCAAAACGGAGATGTCGCAGCTATTTTTGATTTCTTCTCCGTCAGTACAAGCTAAGACGGTCTCTCGGAGGACGCGATTAACTGCTGTGGCACATTCTTTAGCTTTGGTTCCCGCCCCCGGTCCGAATGGGTAACACATGGAAAAAGAGCGATCGATGAGAATAACTAAGTATCCTGGCGTTGCTCGACTGATTTCTTGGATATAAGGCATGGCAGTAGCACGTCTTGTCTGTTACGCTTCTGGGAAGAGGTAAGTTATTATCTTCCTAATAGTCAACAATTGAGTCAAATTTACTACTTTTTGTTCCATTCCTATCAATCAGACCCCGATCGCGCCGAACGATTAATTGATAGAATCTAACAGCTAATTGCTCGCTCCTGCATTTACATTGAGTCAGTTACCGTTCCTTCGATTTCAACCTATAGCCGCGATCGCAACTACCCCTAGAGCGGCTCAACTCCTACAAATTCTCTCTCAAAGCACGGGTGCAACCCTTTGGGTACCCGGATCTCTCGCTTCTATCGAAAACGCCCAGGTTTATACGAGTTCGCTCAAAGACCAGATTGCCTCAATTTGGCACGAATATCGAGCTTTTGTCTTTTGTCTCGCGACTGGGGCAGTCGTGCGAGCGATCGCGCCGCTGCTTGAAAACAAATCCCGCGATCCGGCTGTTATCGTCATCGACCAGGATGGTCATTTTGTCATCAGCTTGTGTGGCGGTCATCAAGGCGGTGCTGACGAACTCGCTCGATTAATTGCCCATCAGCTAGGCGCAATTCCTGTTTTGACGGGCGCGTCGGCTAGTTTAAACTTGCCAGGAATCGATATTTTGGGATTGCCCTTTGGGTGGCGAAAAGGCAGTGGCGATTGGACAAAAGTGAGTGCCGCAATTTCTCGCCGGGAAACGGTACAGGTTATCCAGGAAGTCGGTTCGACCCTGTGGCAAGCGCATTTGCCACAGGGACATCCCTTCTATTTCGGTTTTCCAGACGATCGCGAATCGATTTCGCCCAAAGCGCGCGTCTGGATTAGCGCCACGAAACGACAATTTTCTCCCGATGCAGACATTCCTAAAGTGCAATGGCATCCTAGAGTTTTGTGGGTAGGGATAGGATGCGAGCGAGGAACGTCGAGACAACTGATTGAAGTGGCGCTCGCGCAAGTCTGCCAGCGCTATCATTTAGCCACCGAAGCGATCGCTGGAATTGCGACTATCGATCTCAAAGCCGACGAAGCAGGAATATTAGAATACTGCCGCGATCGCAATTTGCCCTTAAAAACCTTTCCCGCCGAGATTCTTCGCCAGGTTAGCACTCCCAATCCTTCGACCGTCGTCGAGCGAGAAGTCGGAACTTCTAGCGTAGCCGAAGCCGCCGCCATTTTGGGAGGAAAAGGGAGAAAACTAACTACTAACTACCCCCCAATCCCAAATCCTCTGATCGTTCCCAAGCAGATCGTTAAATTAGAGGGCGAACCGGGAGCGGTTACAGTCGCGATCGCGCTTTCAGAACTAGAATATACCGGACGCACGGGGCAATTATTGCTCGTTGGAACTGGTCCGGGCAATCTAGAGCAAATGACGCCAGCCGCCAAAACAGCCGTAACTGGCGCAGATGCGATCGTTGGCTACTCTCTCTATCTCGAACTCATTCAACCGCTGCTGCGTCCCGGACAAATCGTCGAATCGCTTCCCATTACCCAAGAAAGACAGCGGGCACAACGGGCGATCGAATTAGCGCAGTGGGGGTTAACGGTTGCTGTCGTCTCCTCTGGGGATTGCGGGATTTATGGAATGGCAGGATTGGTGATGGAAGAACTGCAAGCGCTAGGATGGAATGGTAAGGTGCCCAAAGTAGAAGTTTTTCCGGGAATTACGGCTGTCGTTGCCGCAGCAGCTAGGGTAGGCGCGCCGCTAATGCACGATTTTTGCACGATTAGCTTAAGCGACCTTTTGACTCCTTGGGACGTAATCGAAAAGCGCCTCGAGGCAGCTGCCGTAGGCGATTTTGTCACGGCGCTGTACAATCCGCGATCGCAAACTCGCACTCAACAAATTATTACCGCTCGAGAGATTTTCTTGAAACACCGCAATCCCAATACACCAGTCGCCCTAGTACGTTCTGTTTATCGTTCCAACGAACAGATCTCCCTGACAACCTTAGATAAAATGTTAGAGTTTCCAATCGACATGTTGACAACCGTTATTATTGGCAACCGCAGCACTCGCCGCCATGCCGATTGGATGATTACTCCGCGAGGCTATTCGGTAAGCTGATGGAATGACTAAGTCTGCAATGGGCGCATATACAATGAAATAAAAGCGACGATCCTTGCGATCGTCAGAGAACAGATATAGCTTATCAAGCTGGTAACTGGTAACTGATAACTGGATGACCGAAACCTCTCAAATAATTCAATTGCCCAGTAGTGAAAGCGCAATCTCCTTAGCCGGAATTAAAGATGAAAATCTAAAATTTCTCTCTCGCCATACGGGAGCCAATTTAGTGATGCGAGGTCAAGAATTGCTCGTTTATGGCGAAGAAAAACTGGTAGAACGCGCTCTGCAAATCGTACGATCGCTCAAACCTTATTGGCAAGAAGCCAAAGCCATCTCCCAACCCGATCTGATTACTGCTTTTCAAGCACTGGATACGGGACGGACAGAAGAATATCAGGACTTACAGCAAAATGTCCTAGCTCGCACGCGACGGGGAGAATTAATTCGAGCCAAAACCTTTCGCCAGCGCCAGTATATCAAAGCAATTCAAACCCACGATATCACTTTTTGCATCGGTCCGGCGGGGACGGGAAAAACTTTTCTAGCAGCCGTTTTAGCGGTACAAGCACTGCTGAATAATCAATGCGATCGCCTGATTCTCACTCGTCCGGCAGTAGAAGCGGGAGAAAAACTGGGCTTTCTGCCAGGAGATTTGCAGCAGAAAGTCAATCCTTTTTTACGTCCTCTCTACGATGCGCTTTATGAATTCATCGATCCCGAAAAAATTCCCGATCTCATGGAAAGAGGCAAAATTGAGGTCGCACCGCTTGCCTATATGCGAGGACGCACATTAAGCAACGCTTTTGTCATCGTCGATGAAGCGCAAAATACCACACCAGCACAACTAAAAATGGTGCTAACTCGGCTGGGATTTGGTTCGCGGATGGTGGTGACGGGAGATATTACCCAAATCGATTTACCTAGCCATCAAGATTCGGGATTAGTTGTGGCAAGTAGAATCCTGCGATCGGTAGAAGGCATCGCTTTCTGCCAATTCACGCAAGCAGATGTGGTTCGCCATCCTTTGGTGCAAAGAATAGTCGAAGCTTACGAAAAATATGAAAAGTAAGAAGAAATAAAAACTATTAAGGCTTTCCTGAGATTCCTGGTTATGCCTTATGGTATTTATTATTTTCAAACTAATAATGAATGCTCAATAAGATTCAGCGATCGCTTATCGTGGAGTTGTGCTGACTTGAAGCGAATAGCACAGTCAGTCAGAACGAAGGTTAAAAAAGCGATCGGCGAAATAAGTATTTTGAGAGTTGGATCGGCAATGAGATAAGTATAGGTACTAGATTCGCGATCGAAGAGTTGGCGGAATAGCATCATGAGTTGCCAGTAATCAGGAATTAGTTGACTGGAGTAACAAGTTTGTTTTTTTATCACTATATTACTATATAGCAATAAAAATGGATCTTGCCAACCCGGAAAAGACTTTACGGTTCTCCAAACAAAATGAGAGGATAAAACCGTGCCCAACTCTCAAAACTGCTTGTACTCGATGATACCTGTCAAAACGTTTACAGTCGATGCCCTCTCGGTATGCGTTTATAAATCTGAATCCGAACTAGCCCAAGGGGCAGCCTGGATGGGAAAAGAATATTTGCAAGCAGTTTTAGGACAAAAAGAAACGGCTGCCGTTATTTTAGCCACGGGAAATTCACAGATTCAGTTTTTGAAGGCATTAATTGCTTTGGGAGGAGTAGATTGGAGTCGTATTATTCTGTTTCATTTGGATGAATATTTAGGAATTGAAGCCGACTCAACTGGCAGTTTTCGTTATTACTTGTACGAAAGGGTAGAAAAGCAAGTTAAACCCGCACAATTTCACTATATTCAAGGCAATGCATTAGAACCGTTAGCCGAATGCGATCGCTATGCGAAACTATTGATGGCACAACCGATCGACCTTTGTTTGTTGGGAGTCGGACAAAACGGACACCTCGCTTTCAACGAACCAGAGGTAGCAGATTTTCACGATCCTCGCCGAGTCAAATTAGTTAAGCTAGCTCTCCAGACGCGCCTAGCACAAGTAAAGCAAGGATGCTTCCCCCACCTGGAAGCCGTACCGCAGTACGCTTTTACCGTGACTATTCCCATGCTAGCTTCGGCACAAAAAATTATCTGTCTCGTCCCTGGCTTGAGCAAAGCTTCTATAATCAAGAAAATGCTGACAGAATCGATAAGTCCTGCTTGTCCCGCTTCAGTCCTTCGTCAACACGCCAACGCTAGTCTATTTCTAGAGAAGAATTTAGCCAGTTTGGTTATTAGTTAGTAGTTAGTCGCCTTGTTAGCCTGTTATCTTGCCCAAATCTAAGAGGATATTTGAAAAGTTTATTTTGTCATTCTAAGTCCGGTAAAACGTAACGAAGAATCCCTGTTTGGAGTTGGGATACTGAGATCTTGCACCATTCTCAACAACTGCTGTTGTCATTAATTTCCTAGCCGATCGAAAAAGTCTTCTAACGAAGGCTCGATAGGAATTTTAATCGATTTTGATCGAGTTGAGCTTTGAGCCTAGAACTTTATCTAGGCGTTGATGCCAAAGGTGCAACATCTGAGTATACTCAGATGTTTCGCTTCGCGATCGCTACGCTCAACATGACATTTTATACTTTTCAGACAACCTATAAAATTCGTAGTAAGGATTGTAGGGAAGATCGGTATTTCCATAATCGATTCCCATTTATGATGTGTTTGATGGTTAAATATCTGCGCGTAATAGAAGGAGCTGGGTACTCTTCTATTTCTATTCAATCTCTCACTCCAAAATTCAAAGATCTCATCAAGCCAAACCTGAGAACATCCTTGAGATTCTTGAACGAGTTTTTCGTCAAACTCAAAACGTGCAGATCTTAATTTACTATACTCAGGATATGGGATAAAGTTTGGATCGAATTTGGGAAGAGTTTTCGTATAAATAAAAGAATGAATAATTTCATCCACATTAATAATGTGATTCAGAGTTTTAAAGATTGATTTGAAGTAATCATGATTCTCGATCTATGAAGACCTCACCATACTAATCTACATTTTCAACAAACAACCCACCTCTCCGATTTAGTTAAATCACTCCCACAGATAATTTCCAGACTACTGCCCTTGCCAAGAACCCGAAGGCCAACTAACCACTAACAAATAACCAAAAACATCGCTTCTTAAAAAAATGATCGACAATAACTCCCTCCGAATTATTTCATTGCTTCCCAGCGCGACAGAAATTGTGGCAGCTTTAGGTTTAGTGGATGCATTAGTCGGACGTTCCCATGAATGCGACTATCCCCCAGCAGTGCAAAATCTGCCTGTCTGTACGGAAGCGAGACTCAGCTCTCAACAACCAAGCGCTCAAATCGATACAGACGTTCGCTCCCTCCTCAAGTCTGCTTTGAGTATCTATCAGCTTAAAATCGAAGTAATCGAACAACTTCAGCCTACGCACATTGTCACTCAAGACCAGTGTGATGTTTGTGCCGTAAGCTTTTCAGAGGTAGAAAGAGCGATCGCTCAACTCATTCGCAGCCAACCTCAAGTCATTTCCCTACAACCCAATCGACTCGTAGAAGTTTGGGCAGACATAGAAAGAGTCGCGCGGGCTGTAGGCGTTGATGCCGAGCCAGTTTTAAGCCAATTACAGGCGCGGGTTGACACGATCGCCCAAAAAACCAAAACACTAGAACGCGATCGCGCCACCGCAGTTGCCCTAGAATGGACAGAACCGCTTATGGGAGCGGGGAATTGGATTCCAGAACTAATCGAAATTGCAGGCGGTCAATCGCTGCTGGGTAATTTTGGACAACACTCTTCTTATTTAAGATGGGAAGATTTACTCGCAGTCGACCCAGAATTTATCATTATCATGCCCTGTGGATTCGATCTCGATCGCACTCAAAAAGAATCCCAAGTCCTAAAGCAGCACCCCACTTGGTCGCGCCTACAAGCGGTTAGAAACGGCAAGGTTTTCATTACTGACGGGAATGCCTATTTCAATCGTCCCGGTCCTCGCTTGGTCGATTCTCTAGAGATTCTGGCAGAAATTTTTCATCCCAAATGGTTTAACTTTGGTTATCGAGGCAGGGGTTGGGAATCATTTCAGTAATTCGTTATATCGGTTTAAAAAATGTTGGCGACAGATAGCTCTCTAAAATGCTCATTAGAACTATCTTTCAAAATCCTTTCATTCAAAATGGGATTATTTTTTGCACATAGTCGGTCGCGATCGATGGTCTTTATTTAATTCCCAAAATATCTCGAAACCAGGCTTCGGTGCGATCGCCCATTGCCCAGAGCGAGTATTCTTCCTCGGCTTGTCGGCGACAGACATGGCGATCGATCGCGTCGAGTCGTTTGATGGCTTTTACCAGCTCCGTAATGCTATCTGGCTCAACTAAAAACCCCGTTTCTCCATCTCGAACGATTTCGGCAGGACCGCCACGACGGTAGGCAATGACGGGAACTCCGCAAGCTAAAGCTTCAATTGCCACGTTACCAAAAGCTTCTACCCAACGAGGAGTCATCACTAAGGCACGACATTGACGCAATTGTTGCTGCAATTCATGGGTCGGTAAAAAGCCAACATATTCCATCGGAGCATTGGGATAATTCCGGCAAATTTTTTCCCAATAATCTCGATCTTGTAGTTTGCCAAAAATTCGCAGAGGAATTCCTGATATCTGAGCGGCTGCCACTGCATCTTCCAGGGCTTTTTCTGGTGCGATGCGACCGATCCACGCTAGATTGGGCGTGGGATTTTCGCAAAATTGATACTCACACAGATCGATCGCATTTCCCAAACACCGACAGGAGTCAGTCAAGCCAAAAGTAGCCGCTTGCGCCCGACTGTGAAAGGCAACTTGCACTGGAAATCGAGCGATTGTTTGTTGGATAATCCGATCCATCGCCGCCGTCACCGATGCCATGCTGACTAAATGAGCGACGGGACGGCTAAAAAAGGGAGTGAGATAAAAAGGCAACCAATCGTAAGCAAAATTCAGAATTAAGTCATAATCGTTTTGAACTTGTCGCGCGTACTCCCACATATTTGCCAAGACAGAATTATCTGGCAGGCAAATCGGCGCTTTTGTGTTTTGGGTTTGGGCTGGGATTTGTAAATTTCCTGCGATTTCTGTAAGAGGAATACCTGCTAAAACCGATCCCGACGGGGCAACGACTCGAACTTGATGCCCTCGATGCATCATTGCCAGGGCGATATTTTTTAACGTCAGTTCGACTCCTCCCCCTAACCCAGAACCTAGAGATCCAACTGAAGTTGAAAGGAAAAGTAGTTTCATTATCTAATTTGCCTGCCCAGAGTAGCTATGATACTGGCTACAACAGAGTATTTCATTGTTCCCTTTTCTTTTTTTATGGCATTGTTTCTTTTATGGCATTGTTTCGTTTTGCTTCATCGGCAGCAGATCCAACCTCGTAGGAGTCATCTGAAGATTTAACTGATTAAGCGCCCACTTAGCCGTTTCTTGAACTTCTACGTCCGAATCATCCATCGCATGGCGTAACATCTGGCTAATTTGAGACATAAGGTCGTAAATTCTGGTTAGATCGCGAATCGCATTTTTGCGTACCTGGGGATTTTTATCTTGCAAGGAGAGAGCTAGGGCTTGATTCATTGGCTTGAGGGTGCGTATGCTGATTTGAGAGAGGGCTTCTAAAATCAGGCTGCGCTCTTGGGAATCCGAGTCAATCATCAGATCGACTAGGGGTTTCATCGCACGCGAATCGCCTTTTTGCGCCAGTTCCCAAATTGCCTTCCGTCGCTTTTTCGGATCGGGCTCTTGGAGATCTTTAACCAATTCATTGATAATATCCAAATTGGGCAGGCGAGTAGGCGTTTGTAGTGGAATGGAACTATCGTCGTCGCCCGTCTTTGTTTTTGAGTTAGCCTCGCCAAAAAGATTTTGAGATTTTTCTGAGGGAAGGGAATTCAATGAAAATTTCTCTTCTGGTTCGCAGTCAGATTCTGATTCTGCAAGCTCTTGTTCTTCCCGTTCCCAGTCGGGACTTCTACGCAGCAACCCAGAAAAGAAAAATACGCCTCCGCCGACGACGAAGGCAAGTCCTGCTCCTAATGATAGCCACCACCAATCCGATGATGGGTTATTTTTGGCCTGCTCGTTTTTGAGCAAAGTTTCGCTATTTTGGATGGCTTGGCGAGCGTAAATATCGTTGGGACGTTCGGCTAAGGCTTTTTGAAAATTTTCTATCGCTGCTTGATAATTTTTATTGTCGAAGGCTTCGTACCCGGCCCTCATGTAGCGATCGTAAGTGGAGTTGCTGGCACTCGGAGATGTTGATTTTAGCTTCCCTGTTGTTGACGCTTGAGCTATCGATTTGGTAACGGTCGGATTGCTGTGAGAATTTGAGAGGGCTAGCGCCAAATCTCGGCGATCGCGATTCCCAACAACCCCTAATAGACCAATAGTAATGATAGCAAAAAGTATAGGAAAACGATAGTACATCATCATTAAATACTTGGGGGAATGAGCTTTTAGTGAGGGGGACGAACTTTTAGTCAATTTAATTTTCTAACAATACTTTAATTTAAATTGCATCCTGCTCCTTTTGTTCTCAATATTCCCCATTTAGATCGATTCGTTTGCTTCAGGCGAAACTAATTTTTATATAATTGACCTCTACGATCTAACATATTAATTGGCTATCTGCAAGACAAGATCTCGATCGGTTTTAGCATAGTAGCCAATCGACAGTTGGATACACGACTATTTGTTCGATCCGACTGTCGATTCTTTAGCGTTTAATAGTGGTGCTGTTTGCCATGTTTCGCCTCGTACCGACGTATGAACTTGCCAGTCTTCTAAAGTCTGAGGATAGTCCGTGCGGTAGTGACCGCCTCGACTTTCAGTCCGAAAAGCAGCACTTTTAAGAATTAGATAGCCGATATCTAATAAATTTAAAGTTTCTGCGCAAATTCGCAAGTGCTGCTCGGCCGAGGATGAAGCCAAAATGACGCGATCGCTGGGAGATAATTTGAGAATATAGCGAGCGATCGCAAAATTGGCTAGTTCTTGTCGCCAACGATTGACTTGTGCGATCGCTGCTTCCAAAACTTCTTGCGATCGACAAATCCCAGCACTCTGCCACATCAGAGACGGCAAAGTTTGTCGAACGAGGGCAATTTTTTCTATTTCCTCTTCCCAGTCTCCCTCTTCCGTAACCACAGACAAAGCCTCTTCTGAAAACGGCTGGGTTTCTACTTCAATCTGAGATAATTGTGCCGCAAAAACGATACATTCCAACAGAGAATTACTCGCCAAACGATTCGCGCCGTGAACGCCAGTACTTGCCGTTTCGCCAATGGCATACAACCGGGCAATCGAAGTACGGCACATCAAATCGGTAGCGATTCCTCCCATCCAATAATGAGCTGCCGGAGCCACGGGGATCGGCTCGCGAAAGACATCGATCCCCCACTGTTGGCAGACTTTAATGATATTGGGAAAGCGATGGCGAATCCGTTCCGGTTCGATCGGTCGCATATCTAAATAGACGTGAGCTTGGGCAGGATCGGAGGCAGTTTTTTGTAGATGGCTGAAAATTGCCCGACTAACAATATCTCTGGGGGCTAATTCGCCTGCTGGATGGTAATCGAAGGCAAAACGCCTGCCTCGATCGTCGATTAAATGCGCTCCTTCGCCGCGTACCGCTTCGCTAATCAGGAAACGAGGAGCGCCAGGGATGGTTAATGCCGTCGGATGAAATTGAACGAATTCTAGATCTCGCAAAACCGCCCCAGCACGCCAAGCGAGGGCTACGCCATCACCGGTACTGACGGCTGGATTGGTCGTTTGGGCAAAGACTTGACCGCCGCCTCCGGTGGCTAAAATAACCGCAGCAGCTTTAATCCAATTAATCTGACCTCCATAGAGGAGACTAATTCCCTGGCATTGTCCGGTTTGTGAGTCGATCCACAGACTCAAGGCTACCCCTTGAGAGATGACCTGAATGTTGGGGCGCTCTAACACTCTAGCCGCGATCGTGCCGACGATCGCTCTCCCCGTGGTATCCGCCGCGTGGAGAACGCGCGGACGAGAATGAGCAGCTTCCAGAGTCATTGCCAGACGATTTCCCTGGCAATCGAAAGCTACGCCCATCTCTAATAGCGATTGGATTGCCGAGGCAGCATGTTCGACGAGAAACTCGACGGCAGCGCGATCGCAAAGTCCGGCTCCTGCCTTTAAAGTATCTTCCAGATGCAACTTTGGCGAATCAGATGAATCGATCGCGGCAGCAATGCCTCCCTGCGCCCAGTCACTTGCTCCCGTTTTTAGAGTATCTTTGGTCACCAGACCGACTCGAAAATGGTTAGGAAGACACAAAGCCGCATAAAGCCCAGCCGCTCCTGAACCGACCACCAAAACGTCAAATTGGGAAGGAAGATTAGGGGACGATGCAGAATAACGAGAAAATGAAGTCAACGTCGATCGAGCAATTTTTATCTAAATTCAATACATTCTAGCGTTTAGTTAGAAGTTAGGAGTTAGGAGTCAGTTATTTGATGAAAGGATTTTAGATTTTGGATTGAGGAGTAGTTAGTAGGGGCGGGTTTATCTAAAAACGCTAGAGATTCACCTACAGTTACTGTCAAAAACCCGCCCGTACAGGAATTAGTAGCTTCCCCTGCCTCCCCAGTCTCCCCATCTCCCCACTTCCGACTTCCGAGTTCCGACTTCCGACTTCTTAAAGACTTCCTCCTTCTGCCTCAAACCTGCGAACTCTTTAACTCCTCCCTCAAAACCTTTTTATAAATCTGGGATAAGTAGGGACTCATGGAGTTGGATTCTATGCCGTATCCCAAACTTGTCCAAGTCCCGGATAGCAGGCGCAAAACTTCTTCTAATTCCCCCTTTCTCAAGCGCTGGGAAATATCGACTCCCCACGCCTGGGGATCGGACAGCCAAGCGTATACGACGGCATCTTGGTATTTTGGCTCAAAACTGTAGGATTGCCACCACAAAAAGTTTGACGGGTTGGGATGATAGCGTTCGGCTTTTTCGTACCAAGTGATATTGAGAAACTGATAGCGTCCTGCGGCAGTCGAGCACTGACCGATATTCGGTTCCGTCGCGATGGGGACGCAGCGATTGGGATGGTCGCTCAAATCTGCCACGTACTTACCGCCATAGAGAACGTGGTAAGGTTGGGCGACATTAGCTTCGCTAGCGGTAATCGTGCGCATCAGGGCGCGAATATAAGGGTCGCCGCCTTTCATGACTAGCGGTTGAGTTTTGTAAATGTTTGGGGATCTGGGCAGTTGGCGATCGCCGCGTTCGTCAGTCCTGAAATTAAACCACCAAATCGGCAGAGCGATCGCGCCGAACAGACCAAGAAGTTTCCAGCCAGCTAAACGATTAGCCAATGCTTATTTCCTCTTTCTACTCAACATTTTTTCTACTTTACGTCGCGTTTGAACTCAATTGTCACTCCTTCTTAAGTCAGAGCGCAAAAATAAGCCTATGTCCTAGAATGGACAAAGACATAGGTAATTTTTATATTTAGGCTTGTTATGTCAGTTTTGGCAGCGATCGCCGTCTTGGCGCTTTTAATTGTCGTTCACGAATTAGGTCATTTTGCAGCAGCACGGTTTCAAGGCATTCGCGTCAATCGTTTCTCCATCGGTTTCGGTCCAGTCCTCCTCAAATATCAAGGCTCCGAAACCGAATACGCCATCCGCGCTTTTCCTCTCGGCGGTTACGTTGGTTTTCCCGATGACGACCCCGATAGCGAAATCCCTGCCGATGACCCTAACTTACTTCGCAATCGTCCGATTCTCGATCGGGCGATCGTGATTAGCGCGGGAGTTATCGCTAATCTAGTCTTCGCTTATTTCCTCCTAGTTGGTCAAGTAGCCACCGTAGGCATACAAGACTTTCGAGCAGGCGTTGCCGTTCCCCAAGTCCTGCCAGAAACTGCCTCTGTGGCTGTCAAGGCTGGAATTCAAGCAGGCGACATCATTGTATCGGTTAACGGGCGAGATCTCGGCGCATCGCCGGATGCGATTACTTCCCTCAGAGAAACCATTCAGAATTCTCCTAATGTACCGCTTAATCTAATAGTTCAAAGAGGTCAAGAAACCTTAGCCCTAACCGTAAAGCCAGAACTCGGTAGCGATGGCAAAGGAAAAATCGGAGTAATGCTATCGCCAAATGTAGGGACTCGTCGTCCTCAAGGGATTGGTGAAGTGCTTGTCTTGAGTGCCGATGCCTATCAAAACCTTGCCAGTTTAACCGCTAAAGGATTTTGGCAGTTAATTAGTAACTTTAAGGAAAATGCCGAGCAAGTGGCAGGTCCCGTCAAAATTGTCGAATATGGTGCCAATATTGCTCGTAACGATGCAGGAAATCTTTTTCAATTTGCAGCGCTAATTAGTATTAACCTAGCAATTATCAATATCTTACCCCTACCCGCTCTCGACGGCGGTCAGTTGGTATTTTTGCTAGTTGAAGGATTGCGCGGTAAACCCCTGCCAAGAACGATTCAGGAGGGAATTATGCAAACCGGATTGGTTCTCTTGTTGAGTTTAGGCGTTTTTCTCATCGTTCGGGATACCGCCAGTTTAGCCTTTTTTCAGGAATTGTTTCAATAGGTAGCCGTGGCAAGTATTACGCGCAAATTTGCCTCGAAAAAACAACGGGCATTGGAGATTCTCGTTCTACTCAAACGCCTCTATCCCGATGCTACCTGTAGCCTAACCTATGCAAGCCCAGTCCAATTGTTAGTGGCTACGATTCTGTCGGCTCAATGTACCGACGAACGAGTCAATCAAGTTACTCCAGAACTATTTGCTCGCTTTCCCGATGCCGTTTCTTTGGCAAATGCCGATCGCGAAGAACTAGAAAACCTAATCCGTTCGACGGGATTTTATCGCAATAAAGCCAAAAACATCCAAGGAGCCTGTCAAAAAATTATCGATGAATTTGGCGGCGAAGTCCCGAAACAGATGGAAAAGCTACTATCGCTCCCCGGCGTTGCCAGAAAGACGGCAAATGTCGTCCTCGCTCATGCCTACGGGATTAACCAAGGCGTAACCGTCGATACTCATGTCAAGCGTTTGAGCAGGCGGCTAGGTTTGACGAAAGAAACCGACCCAGTCAAGATCGAACGAGATTTAATGAAGCTTTTGCCCCAACCCGATTGGGAAGATTTTTCCATTAGAATGATTTACCACGGTCGAGCAGTCTGTAAAGCGAGAAACCCCAATTGCAGGGCCTGCAAATTGGCTCACTTATGTCCTTCCGCCAAGACGTTCGAGCCGACACTAACTCAGAAAGCTCCTGCACTGCTGGCAGAATAAGGAAAAACACCCCTTCTGCTATCTTCTATCTTCCTTTGAAGAAAGGATGGGATAAGATAGAAAATGCTGTCTTAAATTTTAGGAATACTAGCAAGTAGAGTTTATGGCAAAAAAATCTATGATCGAGCGCGAGAAAAAGCGCAGTCGTTTGATCGCTAAATATGCTGCTAAACGAGCTGAATTAAAAGAGCAGTTCCGTAAAGCTGAAACCTTAGACGAAAAAATCGAAATCCATCGCCAACTACAACAATTGCCTCGCAATAGCGCTCGCAATCGCCACCGCAACCGTTGTATGGTCACAGGCAGACCTAGAGCTTACTACCGCGATTTCGGACTGTCTCGTAACGTGCTGAGGGAATGGGCGCACCAAGGATTATTACCCGGCGTGGTTAAGTCTAGCTGGTAAGGGAAAGGCAAAAGGTAAAAGGCAAAAACTATTTTTTCCTTTTTACTTTTACCTTTTTACTTCTTTTATTTTTATTGTCCGCAACAGCGCTCGAATCCTAAACTATCTAAAATTAGATCGCTGACTGCATTGGCGATCGCGAATTCACTATAAAAACTTTCTCGAAAATCAAAAGCTTGCATCTCGGTCACGATAGCGATGACGAGAGATCCTAAGTCATTTTCCCCTTCAAGGCGCTGTCGGACAAAGATTTGAGCCGCTCGTTGAGCGATTTTCTCGTTAATGGCTTCGGGGATAAATTCTCGATTCAGCCACTCGTGCAAAGCTTTTTGCAGCCACTCGCCTTCTCGGTCGGGACTTTCAATTGGCGGTAGGGTAATCGGTGGAATGGGTTGAGCCGTCATGGGAGAATTCCGAACGATTTGATTCTGAATTCTGAAAGCATAATAATTCTGTGGATATTGCGTCTATTATACAGGGGTACGCCCAAGGCTATTTTCTGATGGCGGACGAATCAGGGAAATTAGGCTGGTATACTAGCCATCAGAGAACGCTAATTCCCCTCGACGATCGCTTTCGCTATCCCAAGTCTTTGCGCCGCGTTTTAAACCAGAAACGTTTTACAGTAGCAATTAATCGAGATTTCCAAGCAGTATGTGAAGGATGTGCCAATCGCAAAACGACGTGGATTTCCCCCGAATTGATGAAAATTTATCTTGCACTTCACCAAGCCGGTTGGGCGTATAGCTTTGAAACTTGGCAAGGCGACTGCTTGGCAGGCGGAATTTTAGGGATCGTCATCCGAGGAGCGTTTATCGGAGAATCGATGTTTTATCGCATTCCTGAAGGGTCAAAAGTAGCGATGGTAAAGCTAGTCGAACATCTTAGAGAGCGAGGATTTGTTCTCTTTGACGCTCAATTACAAAATCCTCACTTAGAACGATTTGGCTCTTATCTCGTCAGCGATAAAGAATACCAAATTTTGCTACGCAAGGCGTTGGCGCGTCAATGCAAATTTGCATAGGACTGTATCGATCCGGTAGCGATCGCGCGCGAAATAACAAATTACAATGATAGAAAAGCCCAACTGCATTAGTAAGGTTTGAGGTTCGCTACGATGACCGATTCAACCTTAGACATCAACGTTGCCGCCAGGGCGCGATCGCGCTCTTTTGATTTCCCTGCTTGGCTGGTATTGATTTGCATTCTCTCTTTTAGCGCTCTGTTGGCAGCAGGGGCAGCAATCTGGAAAAATGCTCCCCCCGTGCCGGAAATCATCAGATCTCCCCAACAAGCAATCATCATTACTCAAGCAGAAATTCAAGCCGGACAGGAAACCTATCTGGCTCGTGGGGGGCAGCATATTGGTAGCGTCTGGGGGCATGGCAGCTATCTCGCTCCCGATTGGACTGCCGACGTACTTCATCGCTGGGGTTTGGCGACTGCTGGCGTACTATACGACGGCAAGCCCGATTTTTCTCAGGAGGAGCTAGAGGCTTTATCAGCGCCAGAGCGAGCCAGTTTAATCGCGAAAACGAGCGAACAGTTCAAAACCAACCGCTACGATCTGCAAACCCACGAACTGATTCTCACCAGCGAACAAACCCAAGGCTTGCAGAAGGTTTTTGACGACTATCGCGAGTTATTAGCTCGCGGTTCGGCAATCCACTCCATTCCCAACGGTTGGTTTAAGGACGAGACTCAAATCCACAACGTTACAGCTTTCTTTGTCTGGACTGCTTGGGCAGCAGCAGCGACTCGTCCGGGTGCCCCTTTTTCCTACACTGCCAACTGGCCCCATGATGACTTAGTTGGCAATCTGGCACCGGGACAATTTCTTGTCTGGTCGATTGTATCGGTAGTCGTTCTCATTGCTGGCATTGGGGCATTTTTGTTTGTTTACTTGCAGCAAGAAGAAACCGAAGAAATTCAGCCCGTACCGACTCGTCCGGCGGTTCGCATTCCCACGCCCAGCCAAAAAGTTACCTCCTTATTTTTTGGGGTGGCGATGGCGCTGTTTTTGACTCAAATTTTGATGGGGATGTTCACTGCCCACTATGCAGTGGAAGGAGAGGGGTTTTATGGCATCCCGCTAGCTCGATTTCTTCCTTATGCAGCCTCGCGCACTTGGCACTTGCAATTCGCCCTATTTTGGATCGCCACTTGCTGGCTGGCAGCCGGACTTTATTTCGCTCCCCGTTTCGGGAATTACGAACCCAAATATCAAGCGGTTGGTAATACCATTCTCCTCGTCGCTTTAGCGGTTGTTGTCGTCGGTTCTGCAATTGGCACTTGGGAGGCGGTAACTGGCGTTTTGGACGTAAAGAGTAGTTTCTTTTGGGGACACCAAGGGTATGAATACATCGAACTGGGACGGGTTTGGCAATTGCTACTCATCGGTGCCATGATATTTTGGGTGTGGCTGATGTACCGCGCCTTCAAACCCGCTCTGCGCCTAGAAAAAAATCCCACGGGCTTGAGTCACTTTTTCCTCTACAGTGCCATTACCATTCCTCTGTTTTACTCGGTCGGCTTGGCATATAGCAATCGCACTCCTTTGAGCCTTGCCGAGTATTGGCGCTGGTGGGTAGTTCATCTCTGGGTGGAAGGCTTTTTTGAAGTATTTGCCACGGTCGCTATTGCCTATCTGTGCAGCGAACTAGGCTTTCTGAAAAAGTCTTCGGCTTTGCGGGCGACTTATCTGACGACCATTTTGTATCTGGGCAGTGGCATTATCGGCACGCTGCACCACCTGTATTTTTCGGGAACGCCCTCCTTCATTGCCGCAGTGGGATCGGTATTTTCAGCGTTGGAAGTCGTGCCTCTGGCACTGATCGGGTTTGAGATCTTGAGGACGCTTAAACTCTCCCAGGAAGCGGAAGGGTTTTATCGCTGGCCGTTGCGCTTTTTTATCGCTACCTGCTTCTGGAATTTGGTGGGTGCGGGCATATTTGGCTTCTTAATCAACCCGCCAATCGTGCTGTATTATTCTCAGGGATTGAATACCACGCCCATTCACGCCCACGCTGCCCTGTTTGGAGTTTACGGCTGTCTGGCACTGGCGCTAATGCTGTTTGCTCTGAGGGAATTCGCCCCCGAACCTGCCTGGAATGAGAAGTTGCTGCGCTTTGCTTTCTGGACGATTAACGGTGGCTTAGTCGGCATGTTGGTGTTTGGTCTGATTCCCAATGGTTTCTATCAACTGGTTCGGTCGATCGAGCAGGGAACCTGGTTTGCTCGCAGTGCTGAAGTCATCGGCAGTCCTTGGATGCGATGGACGGTATGGCTGCGGATTCCAGGAGATGTCATTTTTGCCATCGGCGCGCTGACAATGTTTATCTTTACCGTAAGGGCAATTGTTGCCATCTTCCACTTTCCGGTACAAACCATCCAACCAAAGTTAGAGGCTTCAAGGTAATAATATCAATTTTCTCTTTTCTGGCTACCGATGAAGAGAGAAGGAGGTGTGGGGAGTATGGGTGGATTAAACATGGAATTTATAGCAGGCATTTTTGAAAACGGTATAATTTCGGAGCCAACACCGAGATTTTAACGCCAAAAATATTCAAAAATTCCCATGCCACCGCGAACTTTCGTACTGTTGCGATCGACTTCTTCGGTGAAATTAAGATCGTCGATTTGCGCGACTCGCTCAAGCGATAGACCGTGGCTAGATTTGATGACTGAGGCGACATCTGGTTGTGCTTGAGTTGACTTGCCCTGCAAGCAGTTATCTTTGAGCAGTCGATTGTAGGTGCGGTAAGGAATGTAGTGAAGGGGATTGTAACCAGCAAAGCGCAGAATAAGAACGCACGCCCAAGAGTATTTTCCAGCTAGGATTGCTTCGACAATTTGCTCGAACTGTTCGTTGGTCATAGCTTTGGTCTGTTTGGCTTGGCTATAAGCGAGTTGTTGGCCCATTGTCGCGTTTTCTCCTCAAAGATGACAGTTAGTTTGAGAGTTCTATTCCGTCAGAATTAACCACAATTGGCAACTGTAGCTTTCCGGATTTTTTAGAAATTTATCTACTTTCCCAAGAAAAATGTTATTTTCTTTACCATTTATCGGATTTATGACAATATCTGTTACAATCCTTGCGGTTACTGTTCCCTAAAAATAAGTTATGACCGACTACTACGTTTCAACAACAGGTAGCGACACCAACAATAATTCTGGAACGATTGACCGTCCGTTTGCCACCTTAACCCGTGCTATTTCCCAAGTGAAACCAGGCGATACAATCTATGTGCGCGGTGGCGTTTATTATCCCGAAAACGGAATCTGGTTAGGTGAGAATCGTTCTGGCACCGAGGATGCTCGCATCGCCATTCGCGCTTTCGAGGGCGAAAAACCTATCCTAGATGGCAGCAAGTTGCCCAAAGGGTCTTCTCTCGTTCACCTTGACGGTCAATATATCGATTTTGAAGGCTTTGAAGTTCGTTACGCTCCGAAGAATGGGATCTCTGTTTGGGGAGGCGATGATATACGTATCTTAAATAATACCGTACATAATACCTGGGATACGGGGATCTTTGTCGGTTACGATCGGTCTGACGCTCGCCCGACAAATATTCTAATTGATGACAACACGGTGTATCGCGCTACCCTCAAGAGCCAAGCTCGTGATTTCTACGGAGGTTGGGGTCAGGGAATTAGCGGTTTTGGCAACAACATTACGATTACCGATAACCGAGTCTTTAATAACTTCGGTGAAGGAATTGGTATTTCTGGCAGTAAAAATAGAGCCTCTGGAAATGTCGTCTACGACAATTACGCGGTCGAAATGTACGTGTTGAACGCGACCGATTCCGTGTTGGAAAACAATCTCATCTATAACACGGGAAATCGCGAGTTTTGGCGCAGCCAAGATGGAGGAAAAACTTGGCACCCATCGGCAGGAATACAGATGGGCAATGAATTTTCCAGTACTAATGTTCTAGGATCCGAGCTCGATCGCAATGTTGTCCGCAACAACATCGTCATTGGTGGGTCAGCAGGTTTTTTCTATGGCAATTACGAAAAAGGCGGCGGTCTGAGAAACACCCAGGTGATTAACAACACCTTCTATCAAGGCACCCAGGAGTTACTTCACGTTGACGAGGATGAGGGTCACGTTAATACCACCTTTGCTAACAACATTTTCCATCAAACGAATGGAAGGATAATGGCTTATATGCCTAGTCTTGACGGTCTCAATTTTCAGCGCAATCTGTGGTATGATAGCTCAGCAAGAATGGAAACGGCTTCTGTAGAGGGAGCGAGTTCTGACTTACAAGCCGATCCCTTATTAGTCAAACCGGGTGGCTTTAAAGCCGAAGATTATCAATTGCGGAAAGGCTCCCCTGCCATCGACGCTGGAACTTCTCAAAATGCTCCCGCTAACGACTATTTAGGCGGCGCGCGCCCGGTTAACGGTTGCCATGACATCGGAGCTTGGGAATTTACTGGCAGCAATCCTATTCCTGCTAGCACTGAAGCTAGTGACGATACGCCCACGACGAGTGGCACGGGCAATGACACTCTCGGGGGTGAGGCTGGCGATGACACCCTCATTGGCGGCAGTGGCAACGATCTTCTAAAAGGCGGCGCGGGCAATGACACCCTCATTGGCGGCAGTGGCAGCGATCGCTTCTACTTCGACATAAACAGTGCTTTCAATCGAGCCGTTATTGGCGTTGACCGCATTAGGGATTTTGCCTCTAAAACTGACAAAATTATTCTCGATCGCACTACGTTCACGGAATTAAGCGGCACTGCAAAAGAGTTTGCTGCTGTTGCCAACGAGACGACAGCAGCCACTAGCGCCGCCAAGATCGTCTATAGTCGCTCTACCGGAAATTTGTTCTACAATCCTAATAGCTCTGCCAACGGTTTTGGATCGGGAGGACAGTTTGCTGTGTTGAGTAATATTCCAACGCTTACCGCCTCTGATTTTCTCATTCAAGCCTAGACGCATCGGAGGACTTGTATGTATACTTTTGGGGTTTATTGCCAGGTATAAGTCTAACGAAGCATCTGTCAGGATTCTTCAGTACACGGAGCCTGCCCTTGAGCGTTAGCGAAGGGTTCCGTTCAAAATGACAAACCATATTAAATCCGGTTGAACAAACATAATAACTAGTAGTGCGAGCTTCTAGCTCGCGTTCGAGCAAGCATGAAAAGCGAGCGAGACGTATGCGCTTACGCGCAGGTTACGATGAGCGCACTACCTGATTGACTAACAAATCTTTGTCCCCTCATCCCTAAATCCCTTCTCCCACAAGGAGCGAAGGGGCTTCAGTTCAAAGTCTTAAGTGGAAAGCCTCTCCCAGAGCGGGAGAGGGGTTGGGGTGAGAGCGATTTGAGTTTTGTCACTCAACTAGGCGCACTGCGCACTACATATTATGGTCAATTAAACGGATTTAATATCATCCCTAAATTCAGCAACGCCACTAGGGGATTTCAACTTCCGACCAGAGACGCTCTAATTGATATTGCCAAGCGGCTAGAAATCGTTGTCTTTCCTGAGGATCTTGCTGTAAACCGCCGAGCATTCCCTCCTCGTACATGCGCTTGAGGTTTTGTAGCGTTGCTTCGAGGCTTTGTCCCTGGAGTTTGGCAGCTTTGATAATTTGGCGGATGCGCTTTTCAATCAGTAGGTTGAAACATTCTTCTAACCCTTTTTCTTTTAAAGACACTAATTTCACGATCGCGCCTTTAAAATCTTCAGTCGTTAGAGTGGGGCAGCTATGTTGAAAAACTCCCCACAAAACATCCTGATAGAGCGCATAGCGAACTTCTTGGGTCAGATCGAAGTTAGCTTCGAGGAGCTGCTCTAGAAAGGATTGTACTTCTTGTGCCGGAGCGATCGGCAGCAATAGCCTCAGCCAAGATTTATCCTCAGAAAGAATGACCAACAAGCGCATTTGAGGAGTATTCACCTGCCACGAGTCGGCAGTAGGCATCTCTACGGTATCGACGCCGAAATATTCACTAAGGATGGTTGCGATTTCTTCAGATTGCACGATTAGATTTTTAGTTTTGAATCTAGAACGACTAATTGAGTACAATTTCAGAAAATGGTGAAATTATAATTTTTTAAAGTTAGCTATCTGAAATTGCGATCGCAGCCCGATAGAGAACTCTAAAGGGTTGAAATCTAAATATGTTAAGTCAGATTACTTCAGCCCCGATCGATTATTTAAGTTTGGCGCTCCTCCTGTTAGGATTCGCTAGCTTCTTCTTAGGATATCTGATAAGCCGAAAACAATTAAAGGCAGC
Organism: Pleurocapsa sp. PCC 7327; assembly: GCF_000317025.1. Lineage (NCBI taxonomy): Bacteria > Bacillati > Cyanobacteriota > Cyanophyceae > Pleurocapsales > Pleurocapsaceae > Pleurocapsa > Pleurocapsa sp. PCC 7327. Next base: position 2,110,207 of record NC_019689.1, read on the forward strand.
ACTGACTCACTCAAAAAAAATTTTCGAGCAAGCGGCGGTAGGAATCGCTCAAATAGCTTGCGATGGCAGATTTTTAGAAGTCAATCAAAGTTTGTGCGAGCTTCTGGGTTACACTGCCGAAGAACTTTGTCAGTTGCTATTTACCGATATTATTTACCCCGACGATTTTGAATCCGATTGCACCTGGGGGCAAGGACTTTTAGACGACAAAACATCAAGCTTATTAAAAGAAAAGCGCTACATTCGCAAAGACGGAGCGATTATTTGGTGTCAGATCGCCATCTCGGTAGCACGCGACAAAGTAGGCAACCCCGAATACTCGATCGCCATCATTACAGATATTAGCGATCGCAAGCGAACAGAAGCAGCCTTGCAAGAAAGCCAAGAACAGTTTCGCAACTTAGTCGAGACAAGCAGCGATTGGGTATGGGAAGTCAATGAAAACGCGGTTTATACCTATGCTAGTCCCAAAGTTCGGGAACTGCTGGGATACGAACCGGAAGAAGTCTTGGGCAAAACTCCCTTCGATCTAATGCCCGAAGCAGAAGCTCGTCGGGTGAGTGAGATTTTCACTACCTTCGTAACTCAACAGCTTCCCTTTCAATGTATAGAAAATACCAACCGCCACAAAGACGGTCGTTTAGTCGTCCTCGAAACCAGCGGAGTTCCGATTTTTGACGCTGATGGCAGATTTCGGGGATATCGCGGCATCGATCGCGACATTACCCAACGCAAGCAAATAGAAACCGAGCGCCTACAGGCAGAGCAGTTATTGAGGGAGAGTCGAGAACATCTCAACAATATTCTCAATTCCCTCCAAGATCTCGTCTGGTCGATTTCCCTAGAAACCAACCAATACATCTATATCAACTCCGTCGCCGAAAGCATCTACGGTCATACCATCTCAGAATTCATAGAAAATCCAAACTTGTGGCTAGAAGCCGTTCATCCCGAAGATCGCCAGCAGGTTGAGACAGCTTCCCGCCTCGTAATCGAGCAAGGCATAAACAAAGATCTCGAATATAGAATCGTTCGCCCCAATGGAGAAGTGCGTTGGATTCGCGATCGCGCTCAACCGATTTACGACTGCTCTGGGAAACCGATTCGGATCGATGGGATTGCTACCGATATCACCGAAAAAAAGCATGCCCAACAAGCCTTGCAGCACAGTGAAGCTCGCAATCGCGCGATCGTCGATGCCATGCCCGATTTGATTATGCGAGTTCGGCAAGATGGTGTGTGTCTTGACTTCATACCCCCAAAAGAGTCAGAGGCAAGGACTTTTCTTCCTATGGAGAAACATCTGTGTGAGGTATTACCTCCCCAATTATTAAGGAAGCAATTGCAGGCGGTCGAGCGGGCTATAGCTACAGGCGAATTGCAAGTTTACGAGCATCAACTAGAAAAATGCGGCAAACTCTCCTACGAAGAGATAAGGATTTCTCCGCTGGGCGAAGAAGAAGCGTTGATCGTAGTACGCGACATTAGCGATCGCAAACAAGCAGAAATAGATTTACAAGAGAAGGAAGATCGCTTGCAGAAAATTATCAGCACAATTTCCGACGGTTTGCTCGTCGTCGATCTCGATGGCAAGGTGCGGTTTGTTAACCCGGCTGCCGAATCGCTTTTCGGACTTTCTATGGCAGAACTTTTAGACCGTTCGTTTGGCTTGCCATGCGTAGTCGGAAACATTGCTGAAATCTGCATCCAACAAAAGACAGGAGAACTAATTACTACTGAAATGCGAGTCAGAGAAATTAACTGGCAAGGAAAAACCGCCTACCTTGTCTCTCTGCGAGATATTACGGAACGCTACAAAGCCGAACAAGCCCTACAAAAGAGCGAAGAAAAATATCGCCAGATCGTGGAAACGGCAGCCGAAGGAATCTGGGTACTCGATCGCGACGGTAACACCAGCTTTGTCAACTCGCAAATGGCTCAGATGCTAGGCTACACCGTCGAGGAAATGATGGGAAAAAATTTATTGGCTTTTCTCGACGAGGAAGATAGGGCAATTGCTATGGCTCATAGAAAGCGTCACCTTCAAGGAATCCGAGAAAGTTTTGATTTCAAGCTCCGCCGCCAAGATGGAACCGATTTATGGACGATTTTATCTAGCAATCCTTTATTTGACAGCGAAGGGAATTATGCCGGAGCGTTGGGCATGATTACAGATATTACCGATCGCAAGCGGATAGAGCAGGCACTGTACGAGAGCGAACGACGGCTAGAAGGAATTCTCAGCTCCATTCAAGATGTGGTTTGGTCAGCCTCAGCAACTACATTGAAAACCCTCTACATGAACCCGACTGCGGAAAAAGTTTTCGGTCGCTCCGCATCGGAGTTTTACAACCATCCCACCCTCTGGTTTAAAATCGTGCATCCAGAGGACAAAAAACAGGTGAAGCACTATCTCAAACAGCTACACGAGACTGGCAGTCTCGAAATGGAATATCGCATCGTGCGACCCGATGGGGAGGTACGCTGGCTATATAATCGCAGTCAAGTCATTTATGATGGTTCGGGCAAAGCCATTCGGATCGACGCCACCGATACTGATATTACAGAACGCAAGCAAGCAGAAGCGCAACTTCAGCGCAATGCCTTTTACGATCCCCTAACCGACTTACCCAATCGCGCTCTCTTTACCGATCGCTTGGAGCACGCGCTTCAGCGCCTTAAACGGCACCCAGAGAGTCTATTTGCCGTCCTGTTTCTCGACCTCGATGGTTTTAAACTCATCAACGACAGCTTGGGACATTTGATGGGCGATCGCTTGCTACAAGGTTTTGCCCGTCGATTGAGCGAGTACCTTCGTCCCAGCGATACCCTAGCTCGACTCGGCGGCGACGAGTTTACAATTCTTGTAGAAGATATCAAGACGGTTAAGGAGGCTGTTCTCATTGCTGAGAGAATTCTCCAGACTCTGACTTTGCCTTTCGATCTCGACGGCCAACAAGTTTTCACCAATACCAGTATTGGTATTGCCTTGAGTAACTCCGATTATCAAAGCTCGGAAGAGATCCTCCGAGATGCCGATACCGCCATGTATCGGGCTAAGGGACAGGGCAAGGGATGTTATGCTGTGTTTGACACGAAAATGTATCTGCTTGCCGTATCTCGCTTACAACTAGAAACCGATCTGCGACGGGCAATTAACCAGCAAGAATTTTTAGTTTTCTATCAGCCGATCGTGTCGTTAAAAAGCGGGAAAATTACGGAATTTGAAGCATTAATTCGCTGGCAGCATCCAAAGAGGGGATTAATCTTGCCTGCCGAATTTATCCCCATCGCCGAAGAAACGGGCTTAATTATTCCCATCGGTCAGTGGATGCTCAAAGAAGCTTGCCAGCAAATGCGGACTTGGCAGGAGCAATTTCCACAGCAACTACCTTTGAAAATCAATATCAATCTTTCCGGCAAACAGCTTCGAGGAACTAATTTCATCGAGCAGATCGATCGCGTTTTAGCTGAAACGGGTTTGGATGGAAGTACTTTAAAGCTAGAGATTACCGAAAGCTTGCTGATAGAAAATGTCGAAGTTGCTACCGATTTACTCTTAGAATTAAGAAAGCGAAATATTGAGTTGTGTCTCGATGACTTTGGTACGGGCTATTCATCGTTAAGTTATTTACACCGTTTTCCCGTCAGTACCATTAAAATCGATCGCTCTTTTATAAAGCAAATAAAGCCCGAAGACGACAGCAGCGAAATTGTGCGAGCGATCGTCGCCCTGGCTGACATTTTAGGCATGAATGCGATCGCTGAAGGCATAGAAACCAAGGAACAACTCGAACAACTCAAAAAACTTGCTTGTGAAAAAGGACAAGGCTATCTCTTCTCAAAACCGCTCAGTAAAGAAGATGCAGAAGCCTTTCTTCAAAAAGGCAGGAATCGGGAGTAGGGGAAGTGTGGGGAGTGTGGGGAGACAAGGGAGAAAACTAACCACCAACTACTAACTACTAACCGATCCCCAATCCTTTCATCAAATGACTAATGACCCATGACAACTAACCAAACCAAAATCCTTTCATTGAATGACTCAACAAGGAAAATTAGTCGAGCTTGAAATTACCGACCTCAACAGCGATGGCGATGGAGTCGGACGAATAGGCGATCGCGTCGTTTTCGTGCCAGATACCGTAACGGGCGATCGCGCTTTGGTGCGATTAGTTCGGAGCAAACGTCAATACGTCCTGGGCAAACTTTACCAACTGATTCAACCCTCTCCCCACCGCATTCGTCCTCGCTGTATCGTTGCCGATAAGTGCGGCGGATGTCAGTGGCAGCATATCGACGATAACTACCAACGCCTTGCCAAACGCGATCGCGTCATTCGGGCACTAGAACGCATCGGCGGTTTTTCTCAACCCAATGTCGCTCCCATTCTAGTCGATGAGGCTTCTTTGGGCTATCGCAATAAAGCCACCTATCCCCTGGGCATCTCTGCAACTGGTAAAGTGCAAACGGGATACTATCGACGCAATAGCCATCAAATTGTTAACCTCAATCAATGTCCAGTACAAGATCCCCGTTTAAATCCCCTGTTGGCAGAAATTAAGCAGGACATTCAACAACGGGGTTGGTCGATTTACGATGAAAAACGCGATCGCGGACAACTACGTCACCTGTCTCTACGCATCGGACGGCGGACGGGAGAAATATTGCTGACGTTAGTAAGTACCAATTGGGATCTCAAAGGCATCCAAGAACAAGCGCCAATCTGGTTAAAACGCTATCCGCAGCTAGTCGGAGTCACCCTCAATCGCAATCCAGAACGCACTAACGCGATTTTTGGCAGCGAAACGCGCACCATAGCGGGAAAGCCTTACATAAGCGAAATCTTTGCCGGACTTGAGCTGCAATTACGTCCCGAAACGTTTTTTCAAGTCAATACCGAAGTCGCAGAAGCCTTATTAAATAGGATTATTGAAAAACTCGATTTGCAGGGCAATGAAGTGTTAATCGATGCCTACTGCGGAATTGGGACATTTACCCTACCGCTAGCACGACGAGTCAAGCAGGCGATAGGGATCGAAGTGCAACCAGTTTCTGTAGAGCAGGCACAACTGAACGCGCGACTTAACAACATTGCCAATGTCAGTTTTATGGCTGGAGCGGTAGAAACCGTCTTGCCTCAACTAGAAGCGAAACCCGATATCGTGTTGGTCGATCCTCCCCGCAAAGGTTGCGATCGCGCTGTTATCGATGCACTACTGCAAATTCGACCCTCTCAATTAGTTTATATCAGCTGTCAGCCAGCAACTTTAGCGCGGGATCTCAAACTCCTCTGTCAAGATAGTAGCTATCGATTAATTTTTGTTCAACCCGCAGACTTCTTTCCCCAAACTGTTCACGTTGAATGTGCGGCTTTTCTTAGACACGAATCGACAAACATGATATGATCGTATTAGTCTAAGGCTAAATACTAATAATCTCTTCAGTAATCTTTCTAGTCGAGGAGAGAGATAGATTAGATTTACTAATCAACCCATTGGCAAATCATTTCACGGTAACTCTAATGATGGTTTTCTATAATATCTCAGACGGAAAAGCCAAGACCATTGAAATTTCTAAGATTAAATAGAAACCATGAGTGAGAAAATGGAGGAACTGTATTTGCAAGCAGTTCCCGAAACCAACCCTCCCCAATTAAAGTCATTTAACTTTAAATGAAAAGGGCTTGAAAATAATGAATGCATCGATTGCTTTCTTTGGAACCAAAAAAGAACTTAAAAACTTTAAGGAGGGGGTGAGGATCGTATAAAAGTTTGCATTTTTGCACAATTAGCCTATGACCGATGGGAATCACACCCAGAAATCTGCTGACAATAGACAACTCATCTTGCAGTTATGTTGCGGCTACTCTTATCGCTTAACTCAGTTCATTTAATCACAACTAGAGGTAAAGAGCGTGATTGCAATTTCACTGCCTGCCACTAGAGGAAGTTGGAGTACGATGAGCTTCACTTCTACCCTCTATCTTTATCCGGTTCTCGATTTGCTACTTGCCAAAATTCCTTCTCAGTTGCAGCCAGAAATCCGACTCGGACTCCAAGAAGCCCTCGTTAATGCAGCCAAGCACGGTAATAAATTAGATCCCAGCAAAACAATCGTAGTTCAATTTGCCATTACAAAAGATGGATATTCTTGGATAATTTCTGACGAAGGCTGCGGATTTTCGCCTGATTGCGATTGCATTTGTCAACCAACCGAACTATTGCCTTCAGAGGACTATGAAAGCGGTCGAGGTTTATGTCTTCTCCACCAAATTTTCGATCGCGTTCAATGGAACAGAGAGGGAAGCGAACTCAGGCTTTGCAAGCAAATAAGAAGAGGAAGATTCAATCCCCTTCTTTGTTAATCAATCTAGATAATTATATATAATATCTTTCCTGCGAGCGTCTCGAACCCCGACTATTGCTTGATGCTAGGGTTTCCGTGAGTCGGACAAGGAGGCGCAGAAATCGAACGATCTAACCAACCCACTGCTTGCTTCAACCGAACTAGCGCTTCTTGAGGTTGTTCTTTGAGCAGAAAGACTAAAGCGGACGACAATTGTTGCCCCGCTTGTGCTTGACGATTAGCTTTGAGACGATGCCAGTCATTCGGCGCGATCGCCAGACGTTCTGCCAAAGCTTGAGCGAGTTCCAGAGTGCTCAACGCTTGGAGCAATTCTGTGTTTGACTGTTGAGTAGGAAGAGACATAAGAAGATTAGATTTTCGATTTTGGATTTGGGTAGGGGATAATTGAGAAACCTAGAGCTAACGATTTCTATCTCTAGTTTAAGTTCAAACCAGAATCGTGGAATAATGTCCCCAGAAAATCCTAGCCAGCCAAACGGAAATAATGAAGAATTCGAGCAAGAACTGATGAGAGTAGAGCGTTCTTTAATAGCCCTCAAACAGCGTTACGCTCAAGTACAACGGGATAGTCGGCATCAGGGAGAACTTCAGCAACGCGAACAACAGCTTCAGCAAGAATGGCAAAGCATTCAGTCACCTGAATTAGAGAAAGAATTACAGCAAATTCAAGAACAACTTCAAGATTTAGAAATTTCCTTAGAGAGTGCTTTACTGTCAGATCGCCATCTTAAAGCGTTATTTTGGGAAGGAGTGCGACGTGGCTTAATGGGAGAAGTCTTCTGGCAAATCGTTCGCTTCGGAGGACTGGGAGTTATTCTGGGGTGGTTGCTTAAGTCCTGTGCCCGATAGCAGATACGACATTACATAGAAATGGAAAATCGTCAAGAAAAAATCGGTTTGCCTATCGCCGCTTAATCGAAAGTTTACAAATCCTTGCTAAAAACCGTCATTAATTTAAATTGTTAGTAAAGTTAGTCCATTTAAGTAGCGTTTGCGTGGATTTACTGAATAAGACTTTTTAGGCAATGAAAACGACGATTTGGGACACAGAGGATTTTCGGGAATTTCTGGTTGGGGTTGGGTCAATCATGTTAAAGACGATCCCCATCAAACCCAGCCCAATTACACAAATCAGTACATCGCTGCTTCCGACTGGATATTCACAGTTGGCCCCAAAGTATCGGTTCCCGAACCCACCTCTGTTTTAAGTTTATTAGCAATCGGCGCTCTGGGGGCGGGTTCTCTGAGAAAGAAGAAGCAGGATGTCTAAAATTTAGGAAGCTTCGCCAGCAAATTCCTTAATCCTCCAATCGATCCTACGCACTGATTTACTATACAAGGGCGGGCAATTGCTCGCCCTTATTTTTTAGAAACTATTTTTATCGTTCTTACTAATCAATTTAGCGGAGGATGATGAGGTCGATGGTGTAGTAATGTAAAAATACAATTATATTACAGCCAGGCTTTTATGACTTCTCAATTTGCATATGATTCCGTCTCCAGCTTGCAGGAAATGCAGCGGCTGGGAGAAATTATCCGACAGTGTTTCGGCGGTTCTCCTGACGACTGGGATCGTTACCTCAATCGTATCGGCGCTGAAAATTTCCGTGTCCTCCGCCAGGGGGAGAGAGCGATCGCAGGCTTGGGGATTTATCATATGGGGCAGTGGTATGGCGGTAAAATCCTATCGATGGCGGGAATTGCCGCAGTTGGCGTACCGCCAGAAGATCGCGGCAGGGGAATAGCCTACGAATTATTAAGCCACGCAATTCAAGAACTTTATAACCTGGGAGTTCCCATTTCCGTACTGTATCCAGCCACTCAAGTACTCTATCGAAAAGTGGGATACGAGCAAGGCGGAAGCTTTTGTCGCTGGGAATTATCAGCTGCTAGCATTTGGCTACAAGAACGCAATCTTCCCATCTATCCCGTCAGTCCGATTAATTATACGATTTTTGAGGACATCTACAACCAACAGGCTCAGGTTAATAATGGTAACTTAGTTCGCCATCGAGCGATTTGGGAGCGAGTACTCGAACCTCCAAAAGAAGAGGTAATTTATGCTTATCTTATCGGTTCTGAGAGCGAACCCGAAGGCTACATAATTTTTACTCAGAATCGAGAGAAGCAAGAGTCAGCAATCGAGATTAGAGATTGGGCAATCCTAACAGCATCAGCCGCCAAGCGCTTGTGGACGTTTCTAGGCGACCATCGCTCCCAAATCGGCAAGATATCTTGGCGCAGTTCGCCATTTGATCCCTTCATGCTGCTTTTACCCGAACAAACAGCCAAAATCGTCGATCGCATGAATTGGATGCTGCGAATAATTGATGTGCCTTCAGCTTTGTCAAAGCGGGGTTATCCGATGGGGTTGGAGGCTGAATTACATTTAGAAGTTCGGGATAATTTATTGGCTGCTAACAACAGCAAATTCTGTTTAAGAGTATCCGAGGGACGAGGTGAAGTCACCAAAGGCGGAAAAGGGACTTTCCAAATAGATATTCGTAGTTTAGCGTCTCTTTATACAGGTTTCTTAACTCCCCAGCAACTGCAACTTCTAGATAGACTGAAGGCGATGCAAGAAGATTTAGAGACGGCAAGGTTAATATTTTCTGGTTCTCATCCTTGGATGGCAGATTTCTTTTAGATTTTGATAGGGGATGAGTGCGATCGCAACTATGATTATTTGCTAGTTGAAATTTAAAAAAGTATTTAGCGAGTCAATTAAGGAGTAAGCGCGATCGCATGAATTTCAATCTCAACGACTATCCCTATCCTTCCCAACGCCGCGTGATTCTAGGCAAACGCTGCGCCGCTGCAACCAGCCAACCCCTAGCCACCCTAGCAGGGATGGAAATGTTTTTGGCGGGAGGGAATGCCGTCGATGCTGCTATTGCTATGGCGATCGCGCTTACCGTTGTCGAACCGACTTCAAACGGTATTGGTTCCGATGCTTTTGCGATCGTTTGGGATGGGAAACTACATGGACTCAATGCTTCGGGGAAAAGTCCCCAAAATCTTCCCCTCGATCGCTTTGCTGGAATGCCAACCATGCCGGGATTGGGATGGTTGACAGTGACAACGCCGGGTGCAGTCTCGGCGTGGCGAAGTTTGTGGGAAAAATGGAGCAAATTGCCTTTTGAACAATTATTTGCGCCTGCGATTCGCTATGCAGAAGAAGGCTTTCCCGTGTCTCCCCTCACCGCACAAGCTTGGAAACGGGCAGCAGACATCTATCTTCCTCTAACCTCGCCAGAATTTCAACCCTTCAAACAAGTCTTTTTCCCCAATAATCGCGCCCCAGAAACCGGAGAAATTTGGCACAGCCAAGCACATGCCAAAACCTTGAGAGAAATTGCAACAAGCGGCACAGAGAGTTTTTATCGCGGCAAAATTGCCGATGCGATCGCCAATTTTGCTTCAGATACGGGAGGTTTTCTAACCACTGCCGATCTCGCCACTCACAAACTGCTTTGGGTAGATCCGATTTCCACCCAATATCGTCAGTTACAGGTATGGGAAATTCCTCCCAACTGTCAAGGAATTGCTGCTCTCATGGCGATCGCTATTTTAGAAGATTTCGATATGGCAAGCTATCCTCGCGATTCGGTAGAAAGTTTTCACAGGCAGATTGAAGCCATGAAACTTGCATTCGCGGACGTTTATCGCCACGTCGCCGATCCAGATTTTATGGAAGTTGCTGTCGAACACCTATTAGACAAAACCTACGTCAGAGAACGCCAACAATCGATCCAACACCAAGCGATCGAATTAGCTCAACCGGGTTTGCCAAAAGGAGGAACTGTTTATTTATGTGCCAGCGATCGCGATTTGATGGTGTCCTATATTCAATCCAATTATGACGGTTTTGGCAGCGGCATTCTCGTTCCCGGTACGGGGATTTCCCTGCAAAATCGGGCCACTGGTTTTACTTTAGAGGCGGGACATCCCAATCGAGTCGCACCTGCTAAACGTCCTTTCCATACAATTATTCCTGGGTTTCTGACACAAGATGGGGCACCGCTGGGAGCCTTTGGTGTCATGGGTGCGCCGATGCAACCGCAAGGACACCTGCAAATGGTTGTTAATATGGCTGATTATCAAATGAATCCTCAAGCAGCCTTAGATGCCCCAAGATGGCGATTTTTGGCGGGTAAGAGCGTGCTTTTGGAGAAGGGTGTACCCCATCGCATCGTTGAGGAATTGATTAAACGGGGTCACGACGTTCAAATTGCTCCTGAATTCATGTTTGGGAAAGGTCAAATGATTCTGAGACATAGAGATGCGTTAGTTGCTGCTTCCGAACCCCGTGCCGATGGATTAGCTTTGGCAAGTTAGCGATCGCGCTTACCTCGAAAGAATAAACTAATTCTCCTACAGCTAAGTAGTGCGTTCGCGTAACGTGCGCGTAAGCGCATACGTCTCGCTCGCGACTAAAACGATCGTACTACTGGTTGTTAGGGTTGTTCAACCGGATTTGATATCACGATGCAGATTTCCTAATTCTTGCCAGTCGTACAAGCAATCATCCAGAGATTGCTTTTTGCCGACAAAACGCTTGCTCTATTGGTCAAATTCTAGAAAGCTTAGTTTTAATTTATAAATCCCTCTCATCTCAGAGAATTCTAAAGCCACTGAGGATAAAACAGTTATCAGTAAAAAGCAACGAGATCGGTTGCCGATTGCACGAAACACCCCCTTAAAAACCTGCAATCGGATTGACTTTAATAGATATTTACTGATGCGATCGTCAAAAAATATAATGGATAAAATCAGCTTAATGTAGTAGTTACCAATGGGAACGCCAAGCCAAGATCTTCCTTTCTCCGAACGAGTTATTCTCATCACTGGTGCATCGGCTGGAATCGGCGCAGCGCTAGCCGAGGCTTTAGCCAAGAACTTTTCTGGTATCCGTTTGGTGTTATCTGCTAGAAGACAAGACAAATTAGAGCAAGTCGCCACTCAATGCCGTCAAGCTGGTGCTAGCGTTCTCGTCGTACCTACGAATATGGCTGACGAAAACCAGATAAAAGCCTTGGCGCAAAGTGCCTTACAAACGTTCTATCGCGTGGATGCTTTAGTCAATAATGCGGGTTACGGACAAATGGGTCCAATAGAATTAATTCCTCCGGAAGCCGCCAAACAGCAGTTTGCCGTCAATTTTCACGCTCCTTTACTCTTGACTCAAGCGTTAATTCCTGCGATGCGCGATCGCGGGGGAGGAAGAATCGTCAATATTAGCTCGCTGGGCGGACGGATGGCATTTCCGGCAGGCGGATTGTATAGCTGTTCTAAATTTGCCCTCGAAGCCCTCAGCGATGTTTTGCGGATGGAATTAAAGGCATTTAACATTCAAGTCAGCGTGGTAGAACCCGGTCCGGTAGTGACGGAATTTTTTCGCGTTGCTTGGGAGGAGATTCAACACACCGTACCAGAACCCACACAAACGATTTATCATCCGGCTTTTGAAAAAATAGAGGCGATCGATAAACAATTGCAACTCCTCGGTTGGACTTCCGAACGAGTCGCCAAAGTTATTATCAAAGCACTCACTGCAAGACATCCTCGTCCCCGGTATATAGCTGCTACAGGCGGCAGTATTTTTGTCCCCTTGATGACGAAAGTTATGCCTACCCGGTTTACCGATGCCTTCTGGAAGCATTTTTATGGAATCGATCGCGTCGAACGAGAATGGAGAGAAAAGGTCGGGATTGCTGGCAAGCAGCTTTAACGAAGCCACTATAATACAGTTGGCTTCACGAAAAGCTTGGTCGCCTCCGCCGGGTTTGAGCGGGCAAAACTATTAAATACCCAATCGCTGATAGATTTCGTCTAGGTTTTTCAAATGTTGTTGCGGATCGAAGCAGGATTCAATTTCTTGAGGGGATAACAGTTGCGTTACGCGAGGATCTTTGCTAATTAAGTCGTGGAAATTTCCCTCTGGGGTATTCCACGCTTGATGAGCGCAGGATTGGACGACCGTGTAAGCTTCTTCCCGACTCATTCCTTTTGCAACTAGGGCAAGTAATACTCGCTGACTGAAAATCACCCCGCCGTAAACGTTCATATTCCGCTTCATGTTCTCCGGATACACTAACAGATGCTTGACTAGGTCGGTTATCTCTTTAATCATGAAATGGATCAGAATGCAGGTATCGGGAAGCATGACCCGTTCTACAGAACTGTGGGAAATATCCCGTTCGTGCCAGAGAGCAACGTTTTCTAATGCGGCGACGACATGACCTCGGATAATTCTCGCCATCCCCGTCAAGCGTTCGGAACGAATGGGATTGCGTTTGTGGGGCATAGCAGAAGACCCTTTCTGTCCTTTTGAGAAAAACTCCTCGACTTCTAGGACATCGGTGCGTTGCAAGTTGCGAATCTCTACGGCAAAGCGTTCGATCGAGGCAGCTAACAGGGCGAGTTGTTGAACGAATTCCGCATGGCGATCGCGGGAAATGACTTGAGTAGAAACCGTATCGGGATCGAGTCCCAGTTTTTGACAAGCGATCGCTTCGACTCTGGGGTCGATATTAGCATAGGTTCCCATCGCACCGGAAATCTTGCCCACAGCAATATTCTCGCGCAGACGAACCAGGCGATCGCGATTTCTGAGAACTTCAGCCAACCATCCCGCCAATTTAAAGCCAAAGGTTATCGGTTCGGCGTGAATGCCATGCGATCGCCCTACCATGACTGTATTGCGATGTTGTTGCGCTTGGTAGCGAATCGCTTGGATTAACTCTTCGAGGCATTCTAAAATTAGGTTCAGGCTGGCTACCAGTTGCAATGCCAAAGCCGTATCGAGGACATCCGAACTGGTCAATCCTAAATGAATATATCTGCCAGCATCGCCAACGTACTCGTTGACGTTGGTAAGGAAAGCAATTACGTCATGGCGAACTTCTGCCTCGATCTCTAATACTCGCTTGGGATCGAAATTTGCTTTTGCCTTAATTTCTTCAACCGCTTCCGCTGGTATGTAGCCCAATTCTGCCTGTGCTTCGCAGACTGCGATTTCGACTTGCAGCCAGGTTTTTAATTTATATGTCTCTGTCCAGATTTCGCCCATTTCGGGCAAAGTATAGCGCTCGATCACGGCACCGTCCAATACAACCGTCTTATTGTACAGAATTCTGCATCCCGAAAGCGGATTTTTATAAAAGTTTTTACGACGATATCAGCGACTACAAATTATCAAGGTTTTGAGCAGATCCGCACTGTTTGCAATATGGCAAATGTTTGTAAGTTAGATTATTGCAGTGTTGACATTCAATATATTGGTAATAACCGCAGTGCGGACAGTAGCTATCGTGGGGCCGAATTTTCTTGGCACACTTGATACAGCGAGATTTTTGAACTCTACTAGCTGCCTGGGATTTAGTATTAAAGACAATTTTTTGAAAAAACTTGATAATTCCAAAACCGATCGGTGGAATCAGCAAAATATAAACATAACTGAGCAAGAAAAGCAAACCGCCAAAAAGAGTGCGAATAATATCAAAAATGAATCGAAATATCGCACCGATTTGAAGAAATTCAAAGATTTTAAGAATCAGCGGGATAAAAAAGATGACCAGCAAATGCCAGCTCATTAGCGAGATGAGTCCATATCCTTTTCGCTGACCAAAGTTGTGAACTGACAAGGCGATGAGAATCAGCGGCACGAGAAAGAGGGACTGAAAAGCCAGTTGGATACTTGGATACCAAAATGATGCCTGCTGATAGCCCCCTTCAACTTCTCTAAATTTCTCGCCATCCTTAAGAAAGGCTATAAAACTAACGCTTTCTGGTTTGGTAACCAGTTTATTTTTAAGATTAGATATGTCTTTTTTCAGTGTAGAAATTTGGCGGTTATTTCGCTCTAATTCCTGTTTGGCTTTTTCAGCAGCAATGAGATTAATCGATCGCTCGCGAGGTTGACCCGCAATTTTTTCTAAGAGCGTTGAGTCATATTGAGCGCGAATATTGCGATTATTTTGTTCAATCGTGCTGATTTCTGATTGTTTGCGATCGATGGTTTTTATGATTTGTTGATTTTCAGAATTGTTAATTTTATCTTTGTAGTCGCCATACCTTAAACAGGTTTTAGAAACCCTACCTAAATGTCCTTCTTCAGCTTTTTGATAGGTTTGCTGAAAACTGAAGCGATCGCTCGTGTCGTATGAAAATGCCAGCCTGACAATCCTATAATCTTTATCGTTAGTAGTGTCTTTTCGATAATTTTCCCACTCAAAATAACAAGGATAAGCCTGGGAAGGGCTAATATACCATTGGCTAATATCATCCAATCCTGCAAAAACATTAATAGCAATAAAAATATCAATTAAAATAATGACGATTAAACTGACTTTATTAAGAGGTTCGTTGTTGATTGTCCTTGACTTACTAAAAAACTGGCTTAAAAGATGGCGGATTTGGGCAAGCATATTGTCTTTTTAATTCCTAATTTTTAGGGTAAATAGATCGGGGCGATCGCTTTCGTTGACGATGGATGAAAAGAATGGGAACTCTGTCGCTAGTTAGCTTTCTGGCTGAGGCTCGTTGGCATTAGAAATTGGGTTTGCGATCGCCCTGCAACGAACGAGGGCAGATCCCAAAAATCTACCATAAGTTATACAATCCAAGATTTAAGATGAGGTAGTTTATCTTAGAATCGCACGCCGATTAACCCGATTGTTCTATGTCTTGCGCGATCTCTCAAAAACAGATTCGAGACGCAACTGAAGCCGACTTACCCGCTATCGTCGAGATTTACAATGCCAGCATTCCCTCTCGCATGGCAACAGCAGATCTAGAACCTGTATCCGTTGAAAGTCGTAAGCGCTGGTTTGACGAACATTCTCCTACCAGCCGACCGCTCTGGGTGATGGAAAATAATAATACAATCGTGGGATGGTTGAGTTTTCAATCTTTTTATGGTCGTCCTGCCTATCATAAAACCGCAGAAGTCAGTCTCTACATTTCTGTGCTTCACCGCCGCCAAGGGATCGGAGAACAACTTCTGCAACAGGCAATCCAAAAAAGTCCCGAACTAGGACTCGATACTCTGGTCGGTTTTATTTTTGCCCACAATCGACCGAGCTTGCAACTGTTCGCCAAATATCATTTTCAGCAGTGGGGATATTTGCCAAAAGTGGCGGAATTAGATGGGATAAAGCGAGGTTTGGTTATTGTTGGCAAGAAAGTTGGTTGAAATTTAGACTTGCATTATTCTCTCTCAACAACCGCTCTTGTCATTAATTTCCTGGGCGATCAAAAAAGTCTTCTAAAGAAGACTCAATAGAATTTCAGTCGATTTGAATCGAGTTGAGCCTTGAGCCTAGAACTTTAGTTCTAGGCGTTGATGCCAAAAGTGCAAGTCTCAGCCATTTTTTTCTTTAAACCTTATTAAAGCTTGTTTTTTGGTTAAAAGAAATGACTACTAAGCACTACCTCCTTGCACGACCAAAACCGAACAACTGGCGTGGTGAATGACGTAATTGCTGACGCTTCCTAAAAACATTTCTGCTAAACCCCGCCTGCCGCGACGACCGAGAACAATTAAATCTGCGCCCCAATTACTAGCCATCTCACAAATCCAGGGTCCCGCATCGCCAACCTTGTAATCCAATTCTGTCGAGACTTCCCGTTCGATCGCTTTCTGAGAGCATTTCCTCAGCCACTGCTGGACTTGCTGGGTTTCTTCTTCTAGCCGTTGGTGGATAGCTTGAGCAAAATTAATTAGTTCTTCGCCATAGAGATTGGCATAAGGGGTCATTGCCGGAGTTTCGATCGGCAAACAATGAAACACCATCAAAGCAGCACCGAACTCTTTAGCGATTTCTAGGGCGCTGTCAAAGACAATTTCACTTTGCGACGAGCGATCGAGCGCTACTAAAATTTTTTGATATCCCATAATTGGCGGGCAGCAATGGAGCGTTGCCGGTAAAAAAAATCCCCATCGCCAGTACCCTATTAAATAGATATCAGACCTTGGTAGGATCGATCCCGACGGTTAGAAAAATTAATATGACTACACATACGGATGGAATTGCGCCTCATGGCGGTCAACTGATTAATCGCGTAGCCACTCCTGCGGAACGCGAAGAATTTTTAGCTCAAGCAGAGTATTTGCCCCGCGTCCGACTCGACGAACGGGCGACTTCCGACCTGATCGCGATCGCCATCGGTGGATTTAGTCCCCTCAAGGGTTTCATGGAACAGGCAGACTACGAGAAGGTCGTAGACGATATGCACATGGTCAACGGTCTTGCCTGGTCGATTCCCGTTACCCTGCCAGTGAGCGAGGAAGTCGCCGAACCCCTCAAAGAAGGCAACTGGGTACGACTCGACGACTCCGACGGCAAATTTATCGGCGTATTGGAACTAACGCAGAAATACCGCTACAACAAAGCCCACGAAGCGATTAACGTCTATCGCACTGACGACGTCAACCATCCCGGCGTTCGCGTTCTCTACGAACAGGGAGCGATTAATTTAGCCGGTCCCGTCTGGTTGCTTCAGCGCGATCCCCACCCACTCTTTCCCAAGTATCAAATCGATCCGGCCGAATCGCGAAAACTCTTCAAAGAGAAAGGCTGGCAAACGATCGTCGGCTTCCAAACTCGCAATCCCATCCACCGCGCCCACGAATATATCCAAAAATGCGCCCTAGAAGTTGTAGACGGCCTCTTTCTCCATCCCCTCGTCGGCGCGACGAAAAGCGACGACATTCCTGCTGACGTGCGGATGCGCTGTTACGAAATTATGCTGGAGAAATATTTTCCGAAAGAGCGGGTGATTTTAGCTATCAATCCCTGTTCGATGCGCTATGCGGGTCCCAGAGAAGCCATTTTCCACGCTATCCTTCGCAAAAACTATGGCTGCACCCACTTTATCGTCGGTCGCGACCATGCTGGCGTGGGCGATTACTACGGCACCTACGACGGACAAAAAATCTTCGACGAATTCGATCCGCAAGAATTAGGGATCGTGCCGATGAAGTTCGAGCACGCTTTCTACTGTACTCGCACCCAACAAATGGCGACCAGCAAAACCAGTCCGAGTACGAAAGAAGAACGCATTCACCTTTCAGGAACCAAAGTCAGAGAAATGTTGCGGCGAGGCGAACTCCCTCCGCCTGAATTTTCTCGTCCGGAGGTGGCAGCCGAATTAGCCAAAGCCATGATGCAAGCCAACGGAAATTAATCGTTGTTAGCGCCTTTGCGTTAGAGTAGAGACGTGCCCGATCGCGTCTCTATCGCATCCATTGCTTTTTAAATGAGTCAGCTAAAACGAAAGGATAAGAGACGATTGAGCCTGCTAGCGTTTGTCCTCCCAAACTGGCTCCCCGCCTTCATCCTTACAGGGGAGGGTCTTTAATGGGATTGAATCGGCGGACTTTTTTGCAAAAGGCTGGGTTGGGGTTGCTGGCCCTAGGAGCCAGTCATAGCCGACTGCCATTGGGAATCAACCGATACTATCAAACTCTGGCAGCGCCAACGCCTCGCAAATTAGCCCTGTTGGTAGGGATTAACGAGTATCCCGACAGCACCAGTTTAAAAGGCTGCCTGACGGATGTAGAACTACAGCAAGAATTGCTCGTTCATCGCTTTGGCTTTAAGTCGCAAGACATTCTCACGCTGACGGGGCAGCAAGCCGGGCGAGAAGCCATAGAAAGCGCTTTTCTCGAACATCTCATCGAACAGGCAACGCCAGGAGATGTGGTCGTCTTTCACTTTAGCGGTTACGGCAGACAGGTAAAAGTTCCTGAGACGGTTGATAAATCTTATCGACTCGTCAATAGCTTGATGCCTAGCGATAGCATTCTAACTACCAAAGGCACGCCTGCAACTAACGATTTGCTCGAAGAAACGCTGCTTTTGCTGGGGCGATCGCTAGCCACCAATAAAGTCACTTTCGTTTTAGATACCAGCTATTGCAGTACGGGTCGCCTGCTTCAGGGAAACTTGCGGGTGCGTTCTTTTCCTACCCTGGCAGAAAACCCCAATCCAGAGGAATTGGCAACTCAAGAACAACTGCAACGTCGGTTGAATGCTGCCTTGCCAACCTGGAAATCTACTGGAACGAGCAGCTCCGGTACGATCCTCTCAGCCGCCGGAAGGGAGAGAGTGGCAACGGAAATCGCGATCGATGGGTTGAATGCGGGCTTATTTACCCATACCCTGACCCAGTATCTCTGGCAAGTTGCCCCAGCTAGTAGAATTCTCGTCGCCATGACGAGAACTGCCGAGCAAATGGCAGTGGCGATCGGCATGTGTCAGGAACCCCAGCAAATTAGCGGCGATAAGCAACCTTTGTTGACTTATTATTTAATGCCTGAAAATCCTATCGGTGCAGAAGGAGTCATCACTCGTTTAGAAGACGATCGTGCTGTTGAGATTCTACTCGCCGGACTTCCTGCTTACGTTCTCGCCCATTACGGACTTAATTCCTGTTTGATGGTTGTCCCATCGCCCGACTCGAAAGAAGTCGTAGTGCAAATTCGCTCGCGGGAGGGCTTGAAGGCAAAAGCAAGGCTGCTAGAAGCTCCAGACGAGCGACCTATGCCGCTAAAAGTAGGGCAGCTTCTCCAAGAATCGATTCGCATCCTGCCGCGCCATTTAAGCCTGACAGTGGCACTCGATCCCAGTTTGGAGCGGATCGAACGAGTGGATGCTACCAGTGCATTGGCGAGCGTTGCCGCAGTTGCTGGGGCGATCGCGGCGGGAGAACAAGCAGCAGATTGCGTGTTGAGTAAGGTTCGAGCTGCAGATTCTTCGGGCACAACCCTAGCCTCTACTCAAGACAATCTCGGCGTTGCCCTGGGGTGGGAAGGGTACGGATTATTGTCTGCCGGAGGAGTTGCTCTGGCAAACGCTAAAGGTTCGGGCAGCGAAGCGGTCAAATCGGCGATCGCACGATTGGAACCCCAATTCAAACAACTGCTGGCAGCCAAGTGGTGGCGGCTAACGGCAAACGAAGGCTCGTCGAACCTCGCAGTTAGCGCGACGCTGGAGATCGCGGGGAAACCCCCTCAATCCCTCATTCGGCGAGATACTCGCAGGCAAGCGTTTGGGGCGGATAACTCGTCTTTACCAGCAAATACCACCGCAACGGGCGAAACCGCTGTCTTGCCGCGCCTGCCGATTGGCACTCAGATCCAGTATCGACTGGAAAATTTGAGCGATCGCCCGATTTATTTCCTGCTGCTGGGCATTGATTCTGGGGGAAGGGCAATTGCCCTACACGCTCCCCGACTGGCGCGAGAATCCGCCCCGGCGGAGGCGAGTTCTCAATTGAAGGAGCGATGCCTTCTTCCAGGCGAGCAACTCGTCGTTCCCAATCCTACTGCCTCGGTTAACTGGCTCGCATCGGCTCCGGCAGGATTGGCAGAAATGCACGTCGTTTGCGCCCATGCCCCATTTGCCAAGACCGTTGAAGCGCTAAGCTCTAAAGAATATCTTAAAGGCGATCGCGAACAAATCTTCAAAGTACCCAATCCGCTAGAAGTCGCTCTGGCATTGCTACAAGACTTGCATGACGCTAGTGCCGTCAAAAGCGAAATTATTGGCTCTCTAACCGATGTCTATGCTTTGGATACCAAGGCTTGGGCTACATTAAGCTTTGTTTATCAAGTCGTCTCGTCAAGTCAGTAGTATATTTAACTAGAAAGTAAAGTTAAGAACGGGTAACTGAATTGGGAGTTGACATTCTCCCGAAACGTCTCTACGAACCCCGAACTCACGTTAAAGTAGGATTGGAATCTTGCCAGTCGATCGCACCATAGCGCCAGATCTTTCCAAACAACTCAATCGAGCAATATGAACACTCTCCCTCAGCCAACTAAACGTCGGCTCAAAAAAATTCCCCAAATTCCCAGCGTCTGGGAAGGAGATCGCCGTTCGCTATCGAGTTTCAGAGCGCATCTAGAGTCAGATACGGAAGGCAATGGAGAATGTATTATCTGGGTGGACGGCTCAGAAGGCTTTGTCAGAGCGATGGACGTAGTTTCCCCAGAAATGGGACCCGAAGCTGTCGTGCGCACGTTACTCAGAGCGATCGAAACCCCCCACAGTCCGGCAAAACCTGCTCGACCGCAGAAAATCGTCGTCCGCAATCGAGAAATTCAATTCTTTTTGCGGGGAGCGTTGCAGAATTTAGATATCGCGATCGACTACGTTCCAGAATTACCGCTGATCGACGAGCTATTTCGCAGCTTTGAGGATCTCAGCGGAACAAGACCGCCCGCCATTCCGCCCCTCTACGATACCGCTCTCAAAGACATTGCCCGTGAGCTTTGGCAAGCAGCCCCTTGGGAAGTCCTCGCCGATCGCGATGTTCTGGCGATCGAACTCAATCGCTGGGATGTTGAGACAATCTATGCCTGCGTGATGGGAATGCTGGGCAAAGAATACGGCGTCATCCTCTACCGCTCTCTCGACTCGCTCAAGCGATTTCGACTGGCTGCCCTCGAAGAAAAGTCGGTCGAGCAACTCGAAAAAGCCTTTTTAGCTCAAGATTGCTGGTTTCTCAATTACGAACCCGTCCGCGATGTCGAATGGGAGGAGGAAGAGTTCGACCTCGCCGATTTACCCCCTTCCCAGATTCGCCCCCTCTTTGGCAGCGTGCATCCCTATGAAGGCATCAGACCTTACTTGGACGAAGAAGAGGCTAAAGCAGTCTATGTATTGCTTCAGGCTCTCCTGCGCTTCTTTCGCGCCAGCAAGCGGGGATTAGATCGAGAACCTATCGATAGGATTAGCAAGCGCTATCGGATTCCTACCTCTCCAGCACCCGATGCTCGCGAAACTATCCCCGTGACGGTTTCTACCTTGCCAGAGTTATCTGCCGAGCTACTCGACATTATGGAAACCATAGAAGCAGAAGAAGATGAGAAGGAATCGCAATTGAGCGTGCCTTTGCGCGACGATTTAGTCCCCGATAACGCTTTTTTGAGCGTGGGAATGGTACCTTGGGAATTAGTCGAAACGCTTCGCCATCATCCGAAAATTTACTATCAAAACCAAGGGGCTTCCCCCAAAGGCGAGGGAATGCCCGTTGTCTTGATTCAAACCTCTCGTCCTAAAGCCAAAGCTTTGATTGAAACGCTCAAAAATGATGGAGGACTCAAGGCAATTTGTTTTAATCCAGGAGAAGATCCGTTTACGGGAGTCAACTACGATCTGGGGATTTTTCAAACATTCAATGAAAATTTCTACATCTTTGGCGAGTTTGTTAGCGACGATCCCGAACACGTTCAAGCTCGCAAAAAGTGGGATCGGCGCTGTCATAAAACCGAGAGGTATTGCGGTTTGATCGTCGCTATGGGAGTGACGGGAACCTCTCGCGGCAATCCCCAACTTCCAGATATGATGGCGCTTTTTGAGACTAAGGCACTCGATGCTAAAGAATTAGCTATGGGAGTGCTTCAGTTGATGCCTGAGTTTGAAGAGCTTTGATCTGATGCTGGTTTTCAAGATTGTCGCTCGCCAGCCAAAATCAACGCGATCGCGCCGAGAGCCCCATCTGGCACATCGAGCATCTTTTAGCTGAAAAAAGGTGGGCAATGCCCACCTCGATCGCTTACGCTTTAACGCCTTCCACTTCTGCAACCTTCAATAAAGTTGAGAGGACAGAATCGGGATTGAGGCTGATAGAATCGATTCCCAATTCAACTAAGAACTTAGCGAACTCTGGATAATCGCTGGGCGCTTGACCGCAAATACCGATCTTGCGACCTTTTGCTTTTGCCGCTTCAATTGCCATCTTCACCATCCGCTTTACCCCTCGGTTGCGTTCGTCAAACAGATGGGCAACTAAGGCAGAATCGCGATCTAATCCTAGCGTTAGCTGAGTGAGATCGTTGGAACCGATGGAAAACCCATCGAATACTTCGCAGTATTCGTCGGCGAGAATGACGTTGCTGGGCAATTCGCACATAACATAGACCTGCAAGCCATTTTCGCCGCGTTTCAAGCCATTTTTTGCCATTTCTTCGATTACCCGCTGTCCTTCTTCCGGCGTGCGACAGAAGGGAATCATGGGAATGACGTTGGTTAAGCCCATGCGATCGCGTACTTTGAGTATTGCCTCGCATTCGAGGGCAAAAGCCTGTTGATACAGCGGATCGTAGTAACGGGATGCACCGCGCCATCCCAGCATGGGGTTTTCTTCTTTGGGTTCAAACTGACGACCGCCCAAAAGATTGGCATATTCGTTAGATTTGAAGTCAGACATCCGCACGATGACGGGTTTGGGATAGAAAGCCGCCGCGATCGTGCCTATGCCCCGCGCCAACTTATCGACAAAGAACTGGGGTTTATCTTGATGCAGTTTGGTCAACTCGGCAATTTCTGCTTTTACCGAGTCATCTTGCAACTCGTCGAAGTGAATTAAGGCTAATGGGTGGGCTTTAATGTGGTTAGCGATGATGAATTCCAAACGGGCTAACCCTACCCCGTCGCAGGGAAGGCTGGCGAGAGAAAAGGCTTGTTCGGGATTGCCTACATTCATGAAAATTTGCGTACGGGTGCGAGGCAGATTGTCTAAGGTAGTTTCTGTGACTTCAAAGTCGAGTAAACCTTCATAAACCCGACCTTCTTCTCCTTCGGCGCAAGAAATCGTCACCTCTTGACCCGATTTAATGACTTCTGTGCCATTTCCAGAACCCACAATGGCAGGAATTCCCATCTCGCGGGCAATAATAGCAGCGTGGCAAGTGCGTCCTCCCTGGTTAGTAACGATCGCGCTGGCTTTTTTCATAATCGGTTCCCAGTCGGGATCGGTGCGATGGGTGATTAGGACTTCTCCTGGTTGGAAGACATTAAGTTTGCCTACATCTAGAATAACTCTTGCTTTTCCCTGTCCGATCGCCGCCCCGACGCTGCGCCCCGTCGCCAATACTTGGGTGCTTTCTTTCAATCGATAGGTTTTGAGGACATTGCCGGATTTCTGGGATTGAACGGTTTCAGGACGCGCCTGAACGATAAATAATTCTCCGGTAATTCCATCTTTTGCCCATTCAATATCCATTGGGGTGTAAGTTCCCCGGACTTGAGAGTAATGGTCTTCAATTTGAATTGCCCACTTTGCCAGCTGTAAAATCTCGTCGCTATTGAGACAGAATTTCCCTCGATCGGCTTTAGGTACGGCGACATTTTTGGTCAGCTTCGATCCGCCCGTATCGTAAACCAGCTTAATCGCTTTGCTGCCCAGCCGTTTGTCCAAAATAGGACGATACCCTTGTTTGAGAGTGGGTTTGAAGACTAGATATTCGTCGGGGTTGACTGCCCCTTGAACCACGTTTTCTCCTAATCCGTAGGCAGCAGTAATAAAGACCGCATCTTTAAAACCCGTCTCGGTGTCGATGGAGAACATGACTCCAGAGGAGGCTAAGTCAGAACGCACCATTTTCTGAATGCCGACGGAAAGGGCAACGGCAAAATGGTCGAATCCGTTGTGCTGGCGATAGGAAATCGCGCGATCGGTAAACAGAGAGGCGAAGCATTTATGACAGGATTCTATAACGGCTTTGATCCCATAGACGTTGAGATAGGTTTCCTGTTGACCGGCAAAACTAGCTTCTGGTAAATCTTCAGCCGTTGCGCTAGAACGAACCGCCACATCAACCTGTTGGCGAGTTGCACTCCCGAATCGTTCGCATAAACTTGTATATGCATTGGCGATCGCTTCTTGCAAGTCCGCTGGGAAAGGCGTATTGAGAATTAGCGATCGCGCATATTGTCCCCGTTCCTGCAAATTATTAACATCATCTACATCTAAATCGGCAAAAATTTTCCGTAATTTGTTCTCTAAACCCGCCGATTCAATAAAATGCCAATAGGCATGGGCAGTCGTTGCAAATCCGTTTGGGACGTTAATCCCTTTGGGCTGTAACTGTTGGATCATTTCGCCTAAAGAAGAGTTTTTCCCGCCTACTAAACCGACATCTTCTGTCCCTACTTCTTCAAACCATAGTATTAAAGCTTTTTCTCTTTCTATCGATCCCATTCTTATATCACCTTAGTTTTCTATGTTTTATTTCAGTGTAGCGAGTTTTAATTTATTCATTGGTATTCCCGCGATCGCGTTTTTATTATAACTGGGATAAACGGCTACTATTCTTAATAAAAAGAAATAATTAGAAGTCAAAAAAATCATTTTTTTAAATAGAGAGGATTGTGTTTATTTACCTTCACTATTTCTCATTTTGTATCACCTTGTCTGACCAAGTAGACAAAATTTGTAGGGAATTAGAGCGCACAGTAAACAGGTAATATAAAGTAATTAAAATTAAAAACTTCTAACTAAAAGTACAAAAACCCTGTAATACACTGTTATTTTTTTCTCTGCGATTTTCTTTGTGCGCCTCTGCGTTTTTGCGCGAGATAAAAATCATCCACAATGAGAGCAAGTATCTTTCTAAATTCCCTACTTCAATAGACCTCTTGCATAGGTCCAAAAATTCTGCATGTCATTAGTCGCCCAACGCACTAAAGCGAAGAACCTAAGAGATATTTCGCGCTTCGCTCAACATGACATATAAATATTTTTACAAGAGACAGGTACGATGAAAAACGCCCTCATAATCTGTTATAAAAATCTATTTTTATAACAGATTTAATATCTCCTAACCTCTAAACTGTTTCTCCACTGCACTAACTAACCAATCGCGCGGAAAAAAGCGAGAGAGATTAACCATCAATTTATTACCGACACCGCCAGTAACTATATGAGACTGATTTTGTTCTAAAGCTTTCAGGGCATCTCTGACCACTTCTTCGGCTGGAGTATATCGATTCCCATTCTCACCAGCAAAAGATGAGGGAAACTTGGCAACGTTGAAGAACTCAGATTCTGTTGCTCCCGGACATAAGGCTAAAATACGAACGCCAGTGCCTTGATTTTCTGCCCAAAGTGCTTCGCTAAAGTTGAGGACGAATGCTTTTGTGGCAGCATAGACAGATAGATAGGGCAGAGGTTGAAAACCTGCAATAGAAGAGACATTGATGATTCCCCCCGAACCGCGTTGTTTCATGCCGGGAAGAAATCGATAGGTCAATTCAACCAACGCCGTAATGTTGAGTTGAATCATCTCTACCTGTCGCTGTAAGTCTCTGTCTACAAACGCGCCATAGTCGCCAAAACCCGCATTGTTAATCAATAAATCTATTGTCAACCCTTTTTCAGAAATTGCATCAGCTATGGATTGCGTTGCTCCTGGCGCGATAAGATCTTGGACGATAACCTCCGAGCGAACCTGAAATTGTTCTTGGAGTTGTTTGGCAAGTCGGGCTAATTTCTCTTCAGAACGAGCAACTAAGACCACATCGGTCTTGCGGGCAGCTAATTCTCTAGCAAAAGCTGCACCAATTCCAGAAGATGCACCAGTGATTAATGCGATTTTCATGGTATTCAGTATAAGAGTTGCGGCTTTTGTTAAAAATTGTAACGCAAGCGATCGAGTTGTTCTAATATCTAAGATCGATTTAAATGGTCAGGGAAAAGATATTGCCGCCGATAATCACCGATAGCGATGAAATTTGATAAACCGCTTTATTATTTACTCAAGTCGCAGCTTGGTGGCATATCAATTATGGATCGCTATATCGTCACTGAGTTAATCGGACCTTTTCTTTTAAGCATTGGCATTTTTTCTTCTTTAGGCGTTGCGATTGGTTACTCGTCCGACTTGATTAACAAAGTTATTGAATCCAATTTGCCAATCGTGCAAGCAGCACAAGTATTGCTGTTAAAAGTACCTGAGTTTATCTCCTATGCCTTGCCGATCTCAGTTCTTCTGTCTTCGCTAATGGCATTCGGTCGCCTCAGCAACAATAGCGAGATAATTGCCTTGCGCGGTTGCGGTGTCAGTCTCTATCGAATTGTAGCCCCCGCGATCGCGCTTAGCCTATTGGTTACGGGAATAACCTTTCTCTTCAACGAATTAGTCGTCCCCGCAGCCAATTATCGAGCTACAGCTATCTTAGTGGAATCCATTCAGGAAGAACATCCCTTTTGGCAGACGAGAGACATTTTCTATCCCGACTACGAGAAAGTGACGTTGCCCAACGGCGAAACTAGGCAGAGACTCAAAAGCTTATTTTATGCCAAACAATTTGATGGCAAACAGATGAAAATGCTGACTATTTTGCAATGGCTAGGAGAAAACTTAAACCAAATTATTATTTCTGACTCGGCAAGTTGGAACGGGGAACAACAAACTTGGGATTTTTTTAATGGCACGATCTATAAAATTGCTTCCGATACTTCCTACGACGAGACGCTTTCATTCGATCGCCGACAGATTCCCTTCTCCAGAGTTCCTTTCGATCTCGCCGTTCTCGGTCGCGATCCCGATGAAATGAACATTGCTCAAGCGCAAGCGTATATGAAACTCCTCCGACAGACAGGCGATGAAAAAAAACTTCTCATGTTTGAAGTGAGAACCCAACAAAAAATGGCATTTCCTTTTGTTTGTTTAGTATTTGGCGTAGTCGGATCGGCGTTAGGAAGTCGTCCTCAACACGTGAGTCGCGCAACCAGTTTTGGATTGAGCGTCGCGATCGTGTTTCTTTATTACGTGTTAGGATTCTCGCTGGGAAGCTTCGGCACGATTGGTATTTTTTCTCCTTTTCTGGCGGCGTGGTTGCCTAATTTTATCGGTTTGGGAGTGGGATTGTGGCTGTTAGGGAGAACCGACAGCGATTAAAATCGCTGCCTCAGAAGTAAAGTCGTCTAAAGACGACTGGATAAGTGTTTCAGTCCATTTAAAATGGACTTTATTTATAAGCCAGGAAATTAATTTCCTGGCTTTGAGACTTTTGCAAATCGTTTAACGAAGCGCGGCTGAGTTAGTAGCCTAAGGACTAACTAATGCCGAGATTGGGGCACAATTATAAATAACGCAGAATTGGGTCAAACAAGCTCTCAAACGAATGTTCCAAAAGCTTGAGATTTCTTCCCGCGTTCAAATGATAGCCAAGCTTCAAGATATTATCGGTTCGATGGATTACTAATAGTGTCCGAGTTATGTTTTTTACGTACCAAACAAATATCGAAATAATATAGCATTTCCCGATCTGGTGAGGTACAATGCAGAGAGCGAGCGCATGACTGGAAGTCAACTAAAAATGAAAGCCTATTCTCTTGACCTAAGACCAAAAATTATTGATGTTTATCATCAAGGCAATATATCTCAACGTCAATTAGCTAAACAATTCGGTGTTGCCTTAAGTTCGATCGAAAAATTACTCAAACAAGATCGACAAACCGGACAGATTGCTCCTAAAGTAAGAATCAAACAAACACCGACTAAACTTAACCCTGAACAATTAAAGGTTCTCCAAGAGTTAGTTAACAGTAATAAAGATGCTACTTTAGAAGAACTTCGTCATCAGTTAGTAGCCACTACGGGAGTGGGAATTAGTCGTTCAACTTGAAAATTGTTGGTCAAAACTCAAAAGCATTTTCCGATCTCTTGGTGCGAGAACTTATCCTGATTTAGCTCATGCCATTGAATTGGCTTTCAATCAAATCTCTCTTAATGATATTCGTAACTGGTTTGTTCATTGTTGTTACCGTACCTCGCTAGACTGAAAAATGCTATATCTACCCTAATGAAGGCATAGTTTATTTCAAAGGACTTAGGCGAGAGTATGGCAAGTATAATCCGAATACGGGTCTTCAGTCTCCATCACCAGAGGATTGGGAAAAGCGTCAGCAAAAATTACGATGATGGAAACAGGAAATTCAAAGGCTCGATCGAGAAGCCAAAGACTATTGTAAGCAGCAAGGAATGAAATAATCACCGTAGAAAGACTTACAGCGTTCGATCGAGAAGCCAAAGACTATTAGACCTCCTGCAAAAGTGTTACGCGATCGCATAATTGGAGTGGGAAAGAAGTTCATAATTATAAATGCCAGCAATCAAATTAAATCTCAACCCAAACCGTCTTCTTCGGTTGCGATATCGACTTGAAAGAATTCTGAATATTTTTAGACTGCGATGAATATTTTCAATTACAATCCTTTCACTTGCTAACTTACGATTAAACTTCTTTTGCTCTAGACTTAACTGTTGATTGCGCTTTTTTTGTTGGGAATTCTACTGTTGGGATGAAGTTTCTGAATTCCTTGATATCCTTTATCAGCCAAACATTCTATCTGTTGTTCGATTCCTATTTTACTATTTTTCCAAATCTTAAAATCATGACTTTTTCCCTTCTCATGAGCAATACAAAGAATTTGTCTCGTTTTTGCGTCAGCTAAAACTTGCGATTTTATCGTGTGACACTTTTGCCGACCACTGTAGTAAGCTTTTTGTTTTTTTCGGTCTTTCTATTTCATGTTCTGCTACATCTACTACGACAATTTCAATTTCTGTATTTTGGGGTTGAACAGCTTTTTTCCCAGGCAGATTGAAAAGTCCCGATTTCATTAAAATATCTTCTACTTTTCTGGTGATTCGTAAAGCCGTTGTCTCGTTTATTCCCCAGCTAGTTCCGATATGAAAATAGGTGCGATACTCTCGCCAATATTCAAGAGTCATTAAGATTTGGTCTTCTGCGCTTAATTTATTTGGTCGTCCTGTTTTTTTTGTAAGACTTTTTCGGCTTCTAGAACTTTTACCATCTCTTTAAACGTCTCTGGATATACTCCACAAAGCCGTTTAAACTCTGTCGGTTTTAAATTTTTTACTTGAGAGTAAGTCATAACTCGAATTGTAATTTGGTTTTATTTTACCTAACTTACTCTGACTTTTGCTGGAGGTCTATTGTAAACAGCAAGAGATCAATTAAGAATTGCTGAGTCTTTCATTAAAACTTACAATCTTCTTAACGGCAGCAGCGTTAAATTTTTTATGTTGTCAGTTAAAGAAGCAGAATCAATCATTCTAGAGCTAGTTAAGCCACTCGATATACGAAAAGATACCGAAGTCGTTACTCTAAAAGATGCCACAGGTCGTATTCTGGCGCAACCCGTTACTAGCGATCTAGACTTTCCCTACTGGGATAATTCGGCGATGGATGGCTATGCAGTTAAGTTTGCCGATGTTGAATCCTGTAGTGCCGAATCTCCCGCCATTTTAGAAATCGTTGAAGAGATTCCCGCCGGAGTTCAGCCCAAAAGCGCGATCGCATCGGGACAAGCGGCGCGTATTTTTACTGGGGCGATGATGCCAGAAGGGACAGATACTATTGTCATACAGGAGAATACCAAACGAGAAGGAAATTGCGTTTTAGTGCTATCTCCCCCAAGTAGGTCAAACGCCTTCGTCCGCCAGCGGGGATCGTTTTACCAGGCAGGCAATCCGCTACTGGAGCCAGGTATAGTAATTAATGCGCCTGAGATTGCTGTATTAGCGACTGCCCAATGTACCCAATTAACGGTCTATCGCCGCCCCCGCGTCGCTATTCTCTCGACGGGAGATGAATTGGTTCCACCCGATAGAACCCTGCAACCGGGAAAAATTGTAGACTCAAATCAATATGCTTTGGCTGCATTTGTGGCAAGTCAGGGAGGAATTCCCATTCGCTTGGGCATCGTACCCGATAAACCCGATCTCCTCAAAGAGAAAATGACTCAAGCGATTGCCACTGCCGACATAGTTCTCTCTACAGGCGGGGTTTCGGTGGGAGATTATGATTATGTCGAGCAACTCCTCGCCGAGTTGGGAGGAGAAATCCGTATCCGCAGCGTTGCGATTAAACCCGGAAAACCGCTCACGGTTGCCGCGTTTGCCAATGGTTGCACCTACTTTGGCATTCCCGGAAATCCAGTATCTGCCCTAGTTAGTTGCTGGCGTTTCGTGCAACCTGCTTTGAGAAAGTTATCGGGTTTGTCGGACAATTGGCTGCCGACTTTTATGAAAGTGCGATCGCGCGATCGTTTGATTTCTGATGGCAAGCGAGAAACTTATCTTTGGGGACAGTTGCAGTCAGTTGACGGTGTCTGCGAGTTTCAATTGGCGGGTGGCGCTCAAAATTCAGCCAATCTCATCAATCTAGCACGAACGAACAGTTTGGCTGTTTTACCTGTCGGTCAAACGGCGATCGCGTCAGGACAAGAAGTCGATGTAATGCTGGTGGCCGGGGCATTTGGTCGTTGATAGTAGTTAGTAGTTGGAGGAAATGTTAGTGACAACTAACCACTAACTAATAACCATTTTTAATCAATCCGCATCCAGGGATAGCGTTCTAAATCTTCTCGCTTCCAGCAAGCTAAACCCGCCCATTGACCCAAGGTTTCTACAATCGCGATCGCATCTGGATTCTCAAAGGTAATGCGTCCTGGCGTTCCCGCTTTCTCAAGCGCTTCTAGCAAAATTTTATCGAGAAAATGCTCTTCATCCAAACTGGAGAGGCGACCTTTAAAACCGCGACGGTGTATTCGCACGTGAAAACTTTTACCTGCCAGTTGGGGCACCCACTGCAAAACAATCTCTTTTGCCTTAGCTTCAAATTCTTCAGGCGATTGAAAAGTAAAGGTATTGGTTACGGGAACGATGCGAGCAATGCGAGTCAAAAAATCGGGATGGTTTGCGATCCACTCCTGTAAGTTTTCTAGAAATCGGTTGATATCGCCAACTTTCATCGCTAAAACGTTAAAAAAGTCAGTTTCACTGACGATTCCAAATCCCTGGAGCTCTTTAAAGGCTTTTTGAAAGCTGTGCTCGTGAAGATTAACTACTACATTCCAATCGCGCATTATCCTTCTCGCCTCCTCTTATTTTGCTTTTCTAATCCTATTCTCGCTCGGTTTAAAACTGCCCTGTAATTCAAAGAAATTAAAATAAAGGGTTCTCCGTACTAAAATTATTCAGTAGTCTGAAACCAAAGCTGAAGAAAAAGATGTCACCAAGAGTGAATTTCACTATGGCAAATTCCAGTGTGGAATTCTTTTGCCTGCTGAGGTTGAAAATACCAATGTCACGGCAGAGTACAAAGATGGGATTTTACATCTGACCTTGCCTAAAACTCAAGCAGAAAAGAACAAAGTTGTCAAAGTTAATCTCGTCGAACCAACTGCTGCTTAATTAGTTTCTCTTTTAGGAGTCTTGGCTCTATATTGCTAAATATTACTAAGGCTTTTGAATTGAAAAGTTTTCATTTATAATTAATTTATTCTGTTTAAACTTAGATCTTGTATCTTGGGCATCAACGCCTAGAACTAAAGTTCTAAGTTCAAAGCTTAACACTATTAAAATAGACTAAAATTCCTATCGGGTCTTGTTTAGAAGACTTTTTTGATCGGACAGGAAATTAATTACAAGAGTCAGCAATTCAAATCGCTGTCTCATGTTTAAAGTCGTCTTTAGACGACTGCATAAGCGGTTGATGCAACTTGATATTTAGGTTCCAAGAAATTTATTTTTTTGGGAAAATCAAAAGACAATTACCCTAGTTGAATCATCAAGAAATTAATAATTATGTCAGTCAATTATCAAGGGAAAATCATTACTCTTTGGACAACTTTTCTTTTAGGAACAATTTTTCACACCGACCTAGGTTTAATGCCTCTATTTCACGGAAAAAGCGTCGCTCATTCCCATGAAATTGGAGATATTTCTTGGGTTATGTGGTTAATGTTAGCTTTTTTTGTCTTGCCAATGTTTGCTATTATCGCTACGGCTTTTACTGAGTCGAAACGCTTCAGAGTTGCTCATTTTGGATTGACAGTCTTTTATTCGGTCATGAATTTACTCCACATCATCCTCGATCTATTTGTAACGCCGATCGCCTGGTATCAAATCACTTTAATGGTTATTTTGTTCGCGATCGGACTTTTGTTAAACGTTGTTTCTTTTCAATGGATGCAACATCATCCCAGAGGAAAAAGATTGCAAGAACAAGTATCCTTTTAGTACAAAATACGGGAATTAGGAGCCAGGAGAAATATTCCGAACTCCGAACCCCAAACTCTTATAAATGGCTACAATTCTAAGACCCCTAAGCTATAAATATCAGTGGCTCTATGATGGCATTTCTCATCTAGCTGCTCTTGGCGTTGGAGGAGAAAAGCGATTTCGCCATCTTGCCTTGCAAGATTTGGACATTAAACCCGATACCGAGATTTTAGACCTTTGTTGCGGTGCGGGTCAGACCACTCGATTTTTGGTGCGATTCTCCAATCGCGTGACCGGATTGGATACATCCCCCCTTGCCCTTCAAAGAGCAGCTCGTTCGGTTCCTCAAGCCAATTATATCGAAGGGTTGGCAGAAAAAATGCCACTGCCTGACGAGCAGTTCGACCTCGTGCATACCAGCGTTGCCCTACACGAGATGGAAACAGAACAACTCCAACAAATTTTAAGCGAAGTTTATCGCGTTCTCAAGCCAGGAGGGATTTTTACCGCGATCGACCTCCACAAGCCAACTAACAGCTTATTTTGGCTGCCTCTGGCAATTTTTATGTGGTTGTTTGAAACGGAAACGGCGTGGCAGCTACTGGAGATAGATTTAGTCGAGCGACTCAAGGCTGTAGGGTTTTCGGACTGTCGGCAGCGTCTTTATCTCGGAGGAAGTTTGCAAGTCATTCAGGCAAGGAAATAAGATTAACAACGTCCCCATTTATATAAATCAATCAATGTTGAAGGTAGATCTTTTACAGCCCGATCTCATTTTAGGAGATACCGTGTTGGGCATAACGCCAGAGATTTTGCACCATTACCAACTTAAAGGTTTGGTTTTGGATGTGGATGAAACGCTAGTGCCTCTCAGAGTCAGAGAAGTATCTGAAGAATTGATGCAATGGGCAACTGAAATTAGACAGGTAGCGAAAATCTGGCTGGTTAGTAACAATTTAAGCGAAAATCGCATCGGTAAGATCGCTCAATCCCTTAACGCGCCGTATACCTGGGGAGCGAGAAAGCCATCTCGACGGAAGTTAAGACAAGCCCTTCAGGCATTGAATTTACCAGCCTCGCAGGTAGCAATGGTTGGGGATCGCCTTTTTACCGACGCGATCGCAGGCAACCGCTTGGGAATGTTTACTATTTTAGTAGAGCCAATGGTCGATCCCGCGATCGCGGCACGTTCTTACCCCATCCGCAACTTTGAAGTTTGGCTATCCAAAAAACTTGGCGTATCTTTAACGACAACTCAACAAATGTTTACAAAAAGTGACGAGACTTAAGAAAAAGAAAGATAAAAAAATAATTAAGGAATTAAAGAATTTGGCAAATTTAGGGAATTCTATATAGTAGGTTTCAAATGGGGTCAGCCAATATAAAGACCCTAAATATAATAAAACTCAATAAAAAAATGGAGAGCGCTAGTTCTGGCATCAGCAAAAATGAATCTAGCGCTTTCTGCTGTATTGAAAATCGACGGGGATCGGAGGAAACAAGAGAGCTTAAGGAAGGGGATCGATAGAAAAAGCCAAAATAAAATAAATCAATAAGATTAAAAAATACTAAATAACTAAATTGCAATAACTGACAAAACACCAACCATTACTGTTGGCAACATCCAAGTTTTCTGGCAAACGAGTGCCATGAAATTTAAATTTGCTAAAAGCGAAATAATTGTGAATTGAAGTCAAAAGCGCGATTGTCATCAACCGTTACAGAAAGGCGATCGCGATACCGAATCGCGCACAAAATTTAACCTAAATCTATTCGTTTCTTAACCTGGGGATGAAACTCTACTAAATGGTAAACCTTACCAGCGCAAGAGTACGGGAAGTTGGTCATGACTTCTGTGCTAGGGCAGCTCATTTTTAACCTTTTGAGGAGTTCCTAACGGAATTTGATAACTATGGCGAACACCAACAGCGTCATCTTCATCCACCCAGACGGCACTAGCCCATCTCATTACGCGGCTGCCCGTTTCCTCCACTATGGACCCGATGGGCGACTCAACTGGGACAGGATGTCCAATGCTGGGGTATATCTGGGACACATGAAAGACCAGCTCACCGGCACTTCCAACGCTGGTGCAGTTACCCACGCCATGGGCGTAAAGGTGCAGGCAGATTCTTTTGGTTTGGATGAAAATGGCAATCCCGTCGTTTCCCAGTCCGGCAAAACCGGACTGACTATTATGGAAGAAGCGATCGCGGCTGGTAAGGCAACGGCAATTATCAACTCTGGCATCATCGCCGAACCGGGAACGGGAGCCTTTTTAGCACAAGCAGAAAGCCGCAGCGACCTTACGGGTATCACCGCCCAAATTTTAGAATCTGGGGTCAACGTCATCCTTGGCGGGGGCGAAATTCATTACTTGCCCGTTGGGACAGTCGGACGTTTTGGAGAAGAAGGGGTTAGAAAAGACGGACGCAACTTAATAGAACAGGCAAGGGCGAAAGGCTATACTGTCGTCTACACCCTCGAAGAATTGCAAAATCTGCCCCCCCGAACTCAGAAAGTCTTGGGGATTTTTGCAGCAGAAGATACTTACAACGACCAGCCAGAAGAAGTCAACGCCGCCGAAGGATTAGGAAATTATGGGCAACCGGGCAACGAAAATCCTCCCACAGTGGCGCAAATGCTAGAAGCCGCCCTCTCCATCGTTTCCCAGAATCCCAATGGATTTATGGTGGTGATGGAAGAAGAAGGCACGGACAATTTTAGCAACAACAATAACGCAGCTGGGTTAGTTGAAGCAGCCAAACGAGCCGACGATGCGATTGGGGTAGCGCAAAATTATATCGATAACGTTAACCCCAATACGCTGCTAATCACGGCTGCCGATAGCGATGCTGGCGGTTTGGAAGTGCGCGATCCCCTAGCCGCCGATGAAACCGTGGGAACCGAGGAAGTCAATCCGACCACCGAACCCGGAACCGAAGTGCCCCTAGATGGCACCAACGGAGCCAATACCGAGCCTTTTATCTCCCAACCCGACGCTAATGGCAATACCTATCCCTTCGGCATTGGTTGGGCAACTCAGTCTGACGTTCCCGGCAGCATCGTCGCCAAAACCTACGGTCTCAATGCCGACAAACTGCCCAGCACGCTGGACAACACCGAAATTTATCGCCTCATGTACCAGACCTTGTTTGGTGTTAAACCAAAGGAGGTGCCGCGTCCAGAGTTAGAGGGATTTGCTTCGCTTCCTGCCGATAGCTTTGCGCAAGGACCTCCGGCAGGTGCAGACAATGGCAAGGGGCAGCCAATTGCGGCTAACGATCGCACTGGCCCTTTTGAAGGACAGCCGATTCAAGGCTTTAGCGGCGTTCAGTTTGCCGATGGAGAAAACTTCTGGTTCCTCTCCGATAATGGTTTTGGCGCGAAAAACAACAGTGCCGATTATTTGTTGCGGATTTATAAAGCAGACCCCAATTTTGTCGGTTCGGAAGCGGGAGACGGTAGCGTCAATGTAGAAGAGTTCGTTCAATTATCCGACCCCAAGAGATTAATCCCTTGGGAAATTACTAACGCAAATACGGAAGAGCGATTGCTAACGGGGGCGGATTTCGATGTAGAATCGCTCGTCGTTGCCGAAGATGGTAGCTTCTGGATGGGAGAGGAATTCGGTCCCTACCTGCTACACTTTGATGCTAACGGAGTCTTACAAGAAGCGCCTATTTCTACTCCCAATCTCCCCAATCTGAAAACCCTCAACGAACAAGAACCGCTAGTCATCGGACATCGAGGCGCTAGCGGCGAACTGCCAGAACACACTTTAGCTGCCTACGAGCGAGCGATTTTACAAGGGGCTGACTTCATCGAACCCGATTTAGTCAGCACCAAAGATAGGGTATTAATCGCCCGTCACGAACCCATGCTTGCAGTTGTCGATCCGGCAACGGGCGAAGTCATCCCAGCCAACACGACCACCGACGTTGCTACTCGTCCAGAGTTTGCCGACCGCCGAACGACTAAAACCGTTGATGGCGTAAGCTATACGGGCTGGTTTGCCGAAGACTTTACGCTAGAAGAAATTAAAACCTTGCGAGCCGTTCAGCCTCGCGATTATCGCGACCAGTCTTTTAACGGGCTATATGAAATTCCTACGCTTGAGGAAATTATCGACCTCGTACAAGATATCGAAGCGCGGACGGGGCAAAAAATTGGTATTTATCCCGAAACCAAGCATCCCACCTACTTCGCCCAGCAGGGACTGTCCCTTGAAGAGCCTTTGGTAGAAACTTTACTAGATAAAGGCTTCACCGATCCCAATCGACTGTTTATTCAGTCCTTTGAAGTGCAGAACCTGCTGAAGTTGGACAAGCAACTTTTGCCTGGAACGCCGCTAGAAAATACGCCCCTAGTGCAGCTGTACGACGAATTCCAGCTACAGCCCTACGATATCGTCTCCAACTTTAGCGACCCCAACTTCGACCCTGTATCGATCTACGGAACGGATTTAATTACGGCTGAGACGACTTACGGCGATTTAATTAACCAAGGTAGCGATTCAGAAGTTAACCTCCTGAAGGATTTTGTAGCTACCTACGCCGATGGGATCGGACCTTGGAAGCGCACTTTCGTTCTTACCGAGAAGCTGGATACGCCAGTCGATGGCAATGGGGACGGCATACCCGAAATTACAGAACAGCTCACCGGAGAAGTGCTTCCGGTGGTTGAGGATGCCCACGAAGCCGGATTGCAAGTGCATCCCTACACCTTCCGCGATGAAGAACGATTCTTGGTGTTGAAAGAAGATGGAACGCCTCAAACCGCAGAAGAAGAGTACGAACAGTACATCCAGTTAGGAGTGGATGGGTTCTTTACTGACTTTCCCAAGACAGGAGATTTGGTACGCGATCGCGTTATTGGCGAATTCGTGCGATCGCCTGATAACCCTTTTTTGACCGACGACCCAGAAGAAGCTAATTTAGCCAGTTCTCGCGGTTTTGAGGGCATGGCATACAGCCCCGATCGCGCAACTCTGTATCCTTTACTAGAAGGATCGGTAGAGGGCGATCCCGATAATGCCCTGCGCATCTATGAGTATGACGTTGCTAACTCTTCCTATTCCAAGGATTTAGTTGGATACTACCGCCTAGACGATCCCAGCCACGCGATCGGCGATTTTACGCCCATCAACCAAAACGAATTCCTAGTTATCGAACGGGATGGCAATGAAGGCGAGGAAGCCCAGTTCAAGAAAATCTTCCAAGTTGACTTCTCTAAAGTAGACGAGAACGGCTTTGTCTTCAAAAAAGAATTGGTGGATCTGCTGAACGTGCAAGATCCTAATGACATCAACGGCGATGGCAGCACGACCTTTACCTTTCCCTTTGTCACCATCGAAGACTTGTTAGTCATCGATGAAAATACTCTCCTCGTTGCCAACGACAACAACTATCCCTTCTCTATCGGTCGTCCGCCAGAAATCGACAACACTGAAATTATTCAGATTAAATTACCCGAACCTCTCAATCTCGATCCCCGTCTCGGTAGGGCTAGCGGCGATCGCAATCCCTCCCCATCAGCGATCGCAACCGCTCAAATCACTCCGGCATCAGATCCTAACGCTCAAAGTAATAGCAAGGGAACAGTAGAAATTTCGGCGATTCAAGGCGAAAGTCAGACCTCCCCATTAGTCGGTCAAACCGTCAAAACGACTGGGATTGTCACGGCAGTAGACGAACGAGGTTTCTACTTACAAGATGCCGAGGTAGATAGCAACGATGCGACTTCAGAGGGCATTTTTGTCTTCACCGATTCAGCCCCCACCGTCGCAGTTGGCGATGAATTAGAGATTGAGGGCACAGTACAAGAATTCCTTTCCGGCGGCAAAGACACGGGAAATCTTTCGGTCACTCAGATTGTCCGGCCCGCAATTACGACAAGATCGACGGGTAACGATCTGCCAGCAGCATTGATTTTAGGGGAAGGAGGGCGCACGCCGCCAAGTGAGATCGTTGAAAACGACAATTTTGAAGTTTTCGATCCCCAAGAAGACGCGATCGACTTCTACGAAAGTTTAGAAGGAATGCGGGTAACGATTCAAAATCCCGTTGCCGTTTCTCCAACCAACGAATTTGGCGAAATTTGGACGGTAACGGACAAGGGAGCGCTAGCAACGCCCGGTTTGAATTCTCGCGGCGGTATTCCCTTGCAAGCCGACGATACCAATCCCGAACGCATTCAAGTACAACTCGACGCACAGGTGTTGCCCGACTTTGAGACAAGCGTCAAAGTTGCAGACAAACTCAGCGACGTGACGGGCGTAGTTAACTACAACTTTGGGAATTACGAAGTTGTCGCTACCGAAGCTTTTGAAGTCACCAATGGCGGACTCGGACAAGAAGAAACTACCTTAGTTGGCACAGAAAACCAGCTTACCGTTGCCAGCTACAACGTCCTGAATTTAGATCCGTCCGACACCGAGCAAATTGCTCAGATTGCTTCCCAAATCGTCAATAATCTTAAGTCGCCCGATATCCTTGCCCTGCAAGAAATTCAGGATAATAGCGGCGCTACGGACGACGGCACAACGGCAGGCGATCGCACCTTGCAAACCCTCGCAGATGCTATTGCCGCAGCAGGCGGCCCTACTTATCAATTTGCTGAAGTCCCGCCAGCAGACGGCACTTCCGGCGGGCAACCAGGCGGTAATATTCGAGTTGCTTATTTGTATAATCCACAGCGAGTTCAACTTAACAAAAACTCCCTCCAGTCGCTAGATGTCGAGGCGTTTAACGATTCTCGCGATCCCCTAGTGGCTGATTTTACCTTCAACGGCGAGACAGTCACGATCGTTAACAATCACTGGACATCGCGCGTCGGCAGTACGCCTATTTTTGGGGCAACTCAGCCGTTCGTTCAAGCCGGGGAAGATGAGCGCAATGCTCAAGCAGAAGTCGTTAATAACTTCGTAGATGGACTTCTGGCAAAAAATCCCGACGCTAATGTCATTGTGACGGGCGATTTCAATACGTTTGAGTTTACCGATACGCTGTCACAGCTGGCGGGTGAAGGAGACGAGCGAGTATTGACCAATCTCATCGGCAAAGCAACCGACGATGCTACCTACTCGTACAACTTCCAAGGCAATTCCCAGTCTCTCGACCATATATTTGCCAGCGATCGCTTGTATGAAAATGCCGAGTTTGACAGCATTCATGTCAATGCCGATTTTCCCACCCAAGCGAGCGACCACGAACCCATCTTAGGACGCTTCCGCTTGACAGAGTCAAAACCCGAACCAGCGTCAGAAGCTTTTACGCTGCAACTTCTCCATGGATCTGACTTTGAGGCTGGGATTGAGGCGTTAGACGATGCACCTCGCTTCTCCGCCGTCATTAACGGGCTACGGGATGATTATAAAAATACCTTGGTTTTGTCCTCCGGAGACAATTACATTCCCAGTCCTTTCCTGTTTGCCGCTAGCGATCCTTCCCTTGCTAATACCCCCGTTGGCACAGAAGGGATAGGGCGAGCCGACATTGAAATTTTGAATCAAATCGGCATTCAAGCCTCAGCATTTGGCAATCATGAATTCGACTTGGGGACGAGGGAAGTCCAAGGATTGATTAGCCCCGATGAGAATTATCGCGGTACTCAATTCCCCTACCTCAGTTCTAATTTAGATTTCAGTACCGATAGCAACTTGAGCGGGCTGGTAACGGCGAACGGGCAAGAAGCCAGCACTATTCCCAATACAATTGCCGAAAGTACCGTAATTACGGTTAATGGCGAAAAAATCGGGATTGTAGGGGCGACGACACCGCTTCTCCCCTCGATTTCTTCCTCTGGCGATGTAGGAGTGATTCCCTCCGATCCCAACAATGTTGCTGCCTTGGCTGCTGAAATTCAGAAGACAGTAGATGAGCTAACGGCAACTGGAATCGATAAGGTAGTCTTACTGAGTCACTTCCAACAACTCAGGATCGAGCAAGCGGTTGCCCCGTTGCTGAGGGATGTGGATATTATTGTGGGCGGCGGTTCCCATACCTTGCTATCGGATGAGAGCGATCGCCTCAGAAGCGGAGATACTAGCGGCGGAACTTATCCCATCTTAACCACCTCTGCCTCTGGCGAACCGATCGCGCTCGTCAATACCGATGCCAATTATCGGTACGTCGGGCGCTTGGTTGCCGACTTCGATGCCAATGGGGTTCTCGTTCCTGAAAGCATCGACCCCAACATCAGCGGCGCTTATGCCACCGACGAGCAGGGAGTAACCGATGTCGGCGGAACTCCCGATCCAGAAGTGGTTGCCATTACCGACACCCTGGGCAACGTAATTAACGAGCAAGACGGCAACATCTTTGGCAAGACCGATGTTTTCCTCAGAGGCGATCGCACCTTCGTTCGCACCGAGGAAACCAACTTAGGGAATCTAACTGCCGATGCTAACCTGGCAGCTGCTCAAGCGGTCGATCCCAGCACGGTCATTTCCATCAAAAATGGCGGCGGCATTCGCTCTAGTATCGGCGTAATCGAAGCAGCGGGCGGTTCGACCGATCCCGATGATTTTGCCCTGCTGCCGACCGCAGCTAATCCTGAAGCGAGTAAAGAAGAGGGCGATATCTCCCAGTTAGATATTGCCAATTCTTTACGCTTTAACAATGGATTGACTTTACTAACTTTAACCGCCGAACAATTGCTCCAAACTATCGAACACGGCGTAGCAGCAACGGCATCGGGCGAAACGCCCGGTCAATTTCCTCAAGTTTCAGGTATCTCCTTTAGCTTTGACCCCGACTTGCCAGAGGGCGATCGCGTTTTGTCGCTAGCTGTCACTGACGATGAAGGCAACGTCACCGATGTCGTCGCCCAAAACGGCGAACTGCAAGGCGATCC
Source organism: Pleurocapsa sp. PCC 7327 (assembly GCF_000317025.1). Classification (NCBI taxonomy): domain Bacteria; kingdom Bacillati; phylum Cyanobacteriota; class Cyanophyceae; order Pleurocapsales; family Pleurocapsaceae; genus Pleurocapsa; species Pleurocapsa sp. PCC 7327. Next base: position 2,151,260 of record NC_019689.1, read on the forward strand.
TAACCGTACCTTCCGAACCGTTACGCTTGACTTCCTTGCGGGCGGCGGCGATGACTATCCTTTCGCGACGTTTGCTAACACTAATCCAGTGGAATTGGTAACGGAAGACTCAGAAAATCCCGCTCCCAGCAACCGCACGGGTGTCGCTACCTTTGCCGCCGACGGTTCGGAACAGGATGCCCTAGCAGAATATCTCGCCGCTAATTTTAACGAACAGAACCCGTTCGATGTAGCAGATGTGGCTCCCGAAAAAGATACCCGCATTCAAAATCTAAACTTCCGCGAGGATACGGTTTTGAGCGCTAATGTCGCGCCCGCCAGTACGGAACTCCCAGAAACTGTCTTTGGGACTTCTGGCGACGATGTATTCGATGCAGCCGATCCTAGCGGAAACTTTGATGGCAGTAAGGATATCGTCTCGGCAGGAGAGGGAAGCGATCGCTTTTTCCTCGGTGCAGGGGAGGGCGATAATTTACTAACAGGTGGCATTGGAGCCGACCAATTCTGGATTACCAGCAGCGATGATGGCTTGCCTTCTGTAGCGAATACAATTACTGACTTCAATAGTACCGAAGGCGATGTCATCGGTTTTGCCGACACCAGTCTTTCCTACGGGGCATTGGGAGGGGATTGGAATCTGCGTCAGGCAGGCAATGACGCGGTTATTGAGGCGTTCGGTCAAGATGTTGCCATTCTACAAGGCATTCAAGCCGATAGCCTTACCGAAACCAATTTTGTCTTTGGCTAGGAAAGACAAGAGAAGTCGGAAGTATCTTCTCCGAATTCCGACTTCTTTTTATCAATTGAAAGCGATCGCGCCGCTTCTGGAATCATGATTGGTATCGCCCTCAAAAGCAATTGCTTTAAGGAGTCCACAACTCGATATTCTTAATTCTTAAACCAACTCAAATCTCGTTAGTCCAGCGTCCACACTGGGGACTCGTATGCTATCGCAACCGCGACCACTGAAGCATCTTCTCGATTTATGTAACATTTGATACAAACATAAAAAACGACAAGGAAATCATAATCCCTTGTCTTTTTCCGATCCAGGTAAAACGCCCAACTTGAGAGAGAAAAATTTGCTAGCAGTTATCCTGGTTTTGGACTCAGTGCCTTACTTGGCTTTGTCCCATGACACCGCTTTGACTAGCTTGAATATACACCAATTGATTCCTTAATTTCAGATCCAGGGCGATCGCCGCTTGGCTTGAGATCTTCCCCTTCAATAAAAGAACGTAGCATCCAAGCCATTTCTTCATGTTCTTCCATCAAGCCAGTCAAAAAGTCAGCCGTTCCTTCGTCGTGAAATTCATCACTGCAACGATCGACATGCTCGCGCAGGTTGCGGATAATTTGCTCGTGGTCGTTAACCAAGCTCATCACCATATCGTTCGCAGTGGGTAGCGTGCCAGGTTGCTCTTGAATGGTGCTATGTTGGAGAAATCCTTGAGCAGTACCTATTGGATAGCCACCCAACGCACGAATTCTTTCGGCAGTCCGATCGATGTTAGCAGTCAAAGTCTCGTATTGTTCTTCCCACAACTCGTGTAAAGAGCGAAACTGAGGTCCAATCACATCCCAGTGATATTTCTTGGTCTTAATTAGCAGCAAATAAAAGTCTGCTAAATCGATATTGAGAAGTCCTATTACGCCTTGTCTTTGTTCTTCTGTAAGACCAATATTTAATTTAGGCATAACTAAATACTTTCCAATGCAACTTCTCTTTTATTAGAGCAAGCTTATCTCGATCGAACATCTGTTAAATGTAAGAGTTCCCAAGTTTATTTTCTGCGTTTATCTACCTTTGGGAATAGGCGACTTATTGGTAGAGTAATGGACGAGTCGATTTTCGACTTGGCACGAGAGAAGCTAGAGACTAAACCTCTTGCAAAAATAACAAACTGTTCTTCAAATACAGGGGAAGAACAACGTAGGGAGGAAAAGGGAAAGGGAAAAAATCTATAAACGTTTTCCCTTCCCCCAAGCAAAGCTTCTCTCTTCCCCAAACCTTTTGTTAAATTTTCAACTTAATTCCCCGAATTGAATAATCTAACAATTCCATCGGATGCATTAGAGGAATTTCTTGACCTTTCAATTGCATGTGTTTCTTAAGTTGCAACGAACAACCAGGATTGGGAGAGGCAATTAATTCCGCACCCGTATCGAGCAAATTCTTAACCTTTTGCTGACCCAATTCATTAGCCACTTCCGGTTGAAGCATATTATAAACTCCGGCACTGCCACAACATAAAGCAGCATCTATCGGTTCTTTTAACTTCACGCCAGGAATTTGTTTTAACAACTGACGCGGTTGCAAGCTAATTTTTTGTCCGTGCAACAAATGACAAGCATCTTGATAAACAATTGTCAAGTCTTTTTCGGTTAATGGCGATAAATTTGTCGTTAATTTTGCTTCTGCCAAAAACTCTTGAACGTCTCTTACTTTGGCGACAAATTGTTTAGCTTTTTCTCGATATTCCGGGTTATCTTCTAAAATATGATTGTACTCTTTTAGAGTATGTCCGCAACCTGCTGCATTGATGATAACATAATCGATTCCCGTTCCTTCGAAACTGTCTATCATTTGTTTAGCTAAAGCTTGCGCTTGTTCCTCTTGTCCTTGGTGCGCAGGTAAAGCTGCGCAACAACCTTGTGTTTTGGGAATAACAACTTCGCAACCATTCGCCGTTAAAACTCGCACAGTTGCCTCGTTAACTGGTGAGAAAAAGAGACGCTGCACGCAACCTAAAATTACTCCAACTCGATAGCGTTTCTCTCCTTGTGCGGGAATAATATCGGGTAAATTGTCGCGCAAAGATTTTAAATTAACTTCCGGTAAGATTGATTCCATTGCTGCTAAGCGAGGGAAGAATCGATCTAGCAAACCCGTCGCACGAACTAATTTTTGTATGCCTAGTTTTTGATATAACCACAATAGGGGCAAGAAAATTCGTAAGCGATTGGGATAGGGAAAGAGATTAAAAATTAACGTTCTAATTAACTTATCTTTTAAACTGCGAGGTTGATTGCGTTCGACTTGAGGACGAGTTGCAGCAATCAATTGGTCGTATTGAACGCCAGAGGGACAAGTAGTGACGCATGCAAGACATCCCAAACAGGAATCAAAATGTTGGGTAGTCGTTTCGTCTAATGCTGCTTCACCTTTATTAATTGCATTCATGAGATAAATCCTTCCTCTCGGAGAATCCATCTCTTTGCCAATAACTCGATAACTTGGACAAGTCGATAAGCAAAATCCGCAGTGAACGCAAGTATCGATTAAGTCTTGTTTGGGAGGATTTTTGGGGTCAAATCCTTTGATTTCTTTATCGAGCAAATTTTGTACGTCAAAGCTTTTCAATTCATTAGGAATCGATCTAACTGGATTATTTAAAGCTTTATCTGATGTTTGCATAATTACTTAAGTTTTAAGATTTACGAGCAGTTTTTAAACAAATGACAAATGACTAAATTCCACTCACAAAACATCCCGGACTAAAAATATTATTGGGATCGAATTTTTGTTTAATTCGGCGCATCATTTCTAGAGCATTTCCTGCATAGCCCCACGGATCTAATTGTTTTTTAACTGAAGTTGGGGCTTCTAAAATTGTGAGAAAACCTTGATTTTCTTGACAGAGCGATCGCATTTTTTTAATCTGGTTAATTTCTCCATATTGGCAATGCAGCTGTCCTAAACCACTACTAATATTAATCGCGATCGCTCCTTGATTATTAGTTATGCGCTCGCCTTGTTCTAGAATTTTAGAAGCCGCATTTGGTCTGACTGCTATTTTGCAGGTTACGGCATTCTCTGAGCTAGGAACTCGCGTTATTTGTTGCAATTTTTGCCATAAATCGATCTCATCGCGATGGCAATACAAACTTGTTTTTAACCCCAATTGTTGGGCAACCGATTCAACTTGTACTATCTGTTCTTTCACGCTTTCGACTATGCTTTGAAAACGGATGGCTAATCCAATTTCCTTACCGATTTCTAGGCGATTTACTAAACTGCCAGAAAGCATTTGGGCAGCAGTCGGTGCTAAACCAGACATTAGCAATGTTTGCGTTGCCGTGGCAATAGCATTGGTTTCTCCAGTTAAAACAATCGTTCCCGAAGCTTCTGGAATTGGATAAAGTCTGAAGGTAACTTGAGAAATAATTCCCAACGTACCATAGGAGCCTGTAAAAAGCTTCATCAAGTCATATCCAGCCACATTTTTGACCACCCGTCCCCCTGCTTTGGCGATTTGTCCGTCAGCACGAACAAAAGACAATCCCAATACCATGTCTCTAACGCCTCCATAACGTTGTCGCCAACTTCCAGAATCAGCCGTTGCTACGATACCGCCAATGGTAGCCGATTCTGGATAAGCGGGATCGAGGGGAAGAAATTGATGGCTTTGACTTAAAAGTTTTTGGAGATCGGCTAGTTTAACTCCCGCTTCTACTGTAACTGTGAGATCGCCGACTGCGTGTTCGATGATGCGATCGAGGTGCTGGGTACTGACGACCAGTCGAGCGTCTTTTACCAATCCTCCCCAACCGAGTTTACTACCGCTCCCGCAGGGAAGAACGGAGAATCGCTTTTCGCTAGCAGATCTAATGATTTCTGAGAGAGATTCCTGAGTTTTCGGAAAAATCAGACAGCTAGGAGGCATTTGACTGGCGATCGCTCCTTGTATCTTCTTCTGCCATATCGGTTCTACCTTTTCCCAGGCGATCGTTTCTGGTTGATTGGCGATCTCGTAAGTCATTATAAAGACGAGAGATGGTGTGGATTGGCTTTAGGCTTTACTATTTCAGCGTACCGTAAGGAAGGATAAGTTTAAGAAAATTGGAAGTTGAATCAGCATGAAAGATAAGTTATCCCTTCGATAGAAAAAGTTGAATAAATTTGTTTTGATTTCATGCTAAGACAAGGACTGGGGACGAAGTAATTCGTCCCCTCGAAGTCTGTTGCCAAAGTGGGAGGAATTACTGATTGAGTTAATATCTCGATCCTGCGGCAGTGCCGAACAATTGAGATTGTAAGTCTTCCCAGGAGATTCCTTCTAAACTGGGAAGAACGACGTGAGCTTTACCCACTCTCTCCGCCGGACCCAATCCGACTGTTAGCATGCCAGCTGCTAAACCCGCTTCTATACCGGATTCTGCATCTTCTACCACTACGCATTGAAAGGGTTCGAGTCCTAGCAACTCGGCTGCATGGAGAAATAGATCGGGTGCTGGTTTTGAGAGCTGTACGCTATAGCCATCGGCAATAGCATCTACTTTGTCGGCAATGCCTAGATGCTCGATTACCATTCGCGCATTTTTGCTCGCCGACCCGATCGCAATTTTAATCCCAGCCGCTCGCAGTTCGTCTAATAATTCCCTCGCTCCCGGTAACAGGTTGTCTGGTGTAATGTCTTGAATCGATTCCACATAATAGCGGTTTTTGCGCTCCATCATTTCTTCGAGTTGCGCTTCTGTATAATTTCTGTCGCCTACTATCCGCATCAGAGATTCCCGACGAGAGATTCCTCGCAGCGCCTCATTTGCCTGTCGGTCAAAGGGAATGCCTTCTTCATCTGCCAGCCTCTGCCAAGCACGGTAATGAAATTCTGCCGTATCCGTCAGTACTCCGTCTAGGTCGAAAATAACGCCTTGAATTTTACCTTCTGCCTTCTGTTCCGAAGCTTCTGCCCTCAAATCGAAGTCGTACCAGGTGCTGCGCCAGTGAATCTTAAACTTCAGACGTTGCCAGTGAGAGGGAAGGTGGGGGGTTGCTACTGGACCTTCTTGGGTGAGCTTAAACCCGCCAAATCCGAAAACAACCGCTTGCCATACGCCGCCCGCAGAAGCAGCGTGAATTCCATCGGCAGCATTGCCGCGCACGTCTTCTAAATCTACCATGGCAGCTTGCAGGAACAATTTGTAAGCCTCATCGGATTGACCCAAATCGGAAGCTAAAATCCCGTGAATGGCAGGTCCGAGGGAAGATCCATAGGTAATGTCGGTTCGAGGGGCATAGTAATCCCAATTCTTTTGCAAGATTTCTTTGTTGTAGGGAAACTCTTCCGACTGGCGCATTAAATAGAGCAGCATTAATACGTCCGGTTGCTTGAGAACCTGTCGCTTGTTAGCTCCCTCAATGCCCAAAATTTCTTGCATAGAGCGAGTGCGAGGTTCGTAATGCGCTAAATCGATATCTTCTAGGTTAAAAAACCCCTCGTACTGCTCGATCAGTCCCGTTGTCGGGTCATAGGGAATCCAGAGATTGGCAGCCATATCTTCCCAGCGATCGCGCAGTTTGGCAGTTAGCCCCAGTTTTGCCTCCAGTTCGGCAGCGCGTTCGGGAAAGCGATCGCACAGCCATTGATAAACGGCGATGGCTTTTTCTAGGTGCCACTGCACCATCCGATTGGTAAAGGCGTTATTACTGACGTGTTCGTGGTATTCATCCGCACCGATGACTTCCCGAATCTCGTAGCGTTGTTGTTTGGGATTCCACTCAATTCGGCTGTTCCAAAAGACAGCCCCATCTAAAATAATCTCGGCACCGCAGTCCCGCATCCACTCGTCGTCGTTGGTCGCCTGCCAGTAGGACCAGATAGCATAGGCAATATCCGAGCTAATGTGAATTTCCCGATCGCGGCACCAAATCCTGATATCTTCGGCGTAGGGCTGATTTGGCAGCGCCCACCGGGGAGTCACTTCATCTCCCGTCTCGGCGCTTTCCCAGGCAAACATGGCTCCTTTGTAGCCATAGTAGGATGCCTTACGCCGCGCTCCATTAAGGGTATGGTAGCGATAGGTCAGCAGGTTACGGGCGACGTTGGGTTGAGTGTAAATAAAGAAAGGAAGGATAAAGATTTCGGTATCCCAAAAGATATGACCGCGATAGCCGAAGCCTGACAGGGTTTTGGCAGGGATGCTGACGCGATTGTCGTGACGCGGGGCACTGATGAGCAGTTGAAAGAGATTGTAGCGAACGGCAAGTTGGGCTTTGGTATCGCCCTCGATGAGGAGATCGCTGTGCTGCCAAACTTTTTCCCATGCTTCTATGTGGGCAGATTGTAATTGGGCGTAGGAAGACAGTTGCGCTAGCTTTTCTTGGGCGACATGGGCTGGCGTTTGAGCCTCTCGCGAGGTAAAAACTGTGACGATTTTGTCTAGCGTTGCCGTTTGTCCTGCTGCAACCGCCAAGGTCGTTTCTACGGTGGGATATCCGGGTACGCTCGTGACTTGAAAAGTTCCTTCCGTCCCCGATAGAAGTAACTTGGCAGCCATGCCGAGTTCGATGTGAGAACTGCGGGTGCGGACGTGCAACCAGATAGTGCCATCGCCATCTCCTCGATCTAGCTCTTCCCAATGGTTATAGCCTTGATTTTCGGGATAGCCATTCAAGCTTGCCGAGACGGCGATCGAACCATTAAAATCCAGAGGCGTTACCTGGCAGCGCAGTGCTAATACGTTTTGGTCGGCAAGACTGGCAAAGCGCTCGAAGTAAAGGTCTAGCGTCTTTCCTTTGGGGCTGCGCCAGCGCACCTTGCGGCTGAGAATGCCTCTTTGGAGGTCGAGCTGTCGTTGATAGCTCAAGACTTCGCCGCGATCGAGTCGGAAATTCTCTCCGTCGATACTAACTGTTAGCGGCAGCCAGTCGGGACAGTTGGCGAGTTCGGTGTAGACGACGGGAACATCATCGTAAACGCCATTGATTAACGTCGCGCTCAAAGCGCGCGGGTAGCCTTCCTCGAAACTCCCTCGCGTTCCCAAATAACCATTGCCTATCGTAAAGACAGTGCCTTTGTGATTGATTTGTTCGGGGTCGAATTGCGTTTCGATTAAATTCCAATCGGTATAAATAAAGTGATGGGAAGGAGCACTAGCAGACATCTGATTTAACTGAGGATTCGGAACGAGATCGGGGATCGGTTGGTGAGGGTTGTTGGCTTATATTTTTCTTCTATTGTTGTAAGTGTTTTTCTAAAATTTTTTCGGCTCTAGGCTTATAAATTAAATGAAATAAAGCTTCCAAATATCGATACAATGCTTCGCGGTTTTCTTGAGAAATATGGTTCCAGAAATTAGAGATTTTAGAGAGCGAAACCAATTTTCTGGTGTGATCTTGCCAGTTATATCGATCTCGGACTTGCTCGATCGCTCCTTGGGAGATTTCGTGCCAATATTGGGGATATACCTCGCATTTATCGATAAAATCGACGATTTTTTGGGCAGTTCCTTCGAGATCGGTGGGGTTGATGTGAAACCCACTGATTCCTTCTCGAAGAATTTCTAAAGCGCCGCCGAATTGAGTGGCAAACGTAGGCAAGCCAGAAATCATCGCTTCGAGTATGGTAATCCCAAATGCTTCAAAACGGGCAAAATGAACGAATATTCCTCTAAAATCGGCGATAACTCGATAGGCTTCGCCAAGATCGGCGCTAGTCAGGCGCATTCCCAGCCAACGAATTTGACCCTGAAGGTGATATTGCTCGATGAGCGCGTGAAGACTCTCGATTTCTTTTCTTTCTTCTGGATTAGTAGCTTCCTCGGCATGTAAGTTGCCCAGTGACATAATCAAATTACAACGTTCTTGCAAAGCTTGGCTTCGACCGAAGCATTCTACCAGTCCTGTAAAATTTTTGATAGCATTAATCGGTCCAACCGCAAAAATCGGTCGCTTGTTGGGGTTGTCTAAATACCCTAGAATGCGAGGGTCTTCGTCGGTAAAAAGTAAATTATAAATCCGTTTGCGATCGCTCTCTATTCTATCTTCTGTTTGCGTATAGGGGAAAAAAATATTTTCGTTGACTCCTGGCGGCACGACATTAAATTTAGGACTAAATAATTCTATTCCATCGATCGCATGATAAAGCTGCGGCATAGTGAAACATTTGTACGACTCATACTGACCCATATTGTCGGGATTGCCTACGATTTCTTGGTAAGAAGAGGCAATAATGAAGTCAGCCGCATTCATGGCGATCAGGTCGGCGGTAAACTGTGCCGAGAAGTGATATCGCTCCTCTAAATCTTGCCAATATAAATCGCTAAATAAATATCTGGGTTTCTCTAGGGCATGGGCAATATTGCACTGGGTCGCTTGAAAACGGCGGGCAAGCAGGAAGGCAACTAAATTGCCATCGCTGTAGTTGCCAATGATTAAATCGGGCTTTCCTTTCAGTTGGGCGATTAATTCTCTTTCTGCATCTAGAGCAAAGGTCTCTAGATAGGGCCAAATCTCAAATTTAGAAATCCAGTTCTGAGTCACTTTAGGATTGAAGTCTTGGAAAGGAACCCTTAAAATCCAAGCATTTTCGGTGCCGTAGACTTTTTCTAGGCGGAGATTGCACGAGGTTCCTTCGCAGTTGGGAATGAGGCGAGTAAGAATGATAACTTGAGGTTCGATGCCAACCACGTCGAGTCCTGCCTGATGCATTTCTTCGCGCAATTGATGTTCCAAGCTGCGGGCTTGATCGAGGACATAGACGACTTGCCCAACTGTTTCTGCTCGTCCCAAAACGTTTTCTTGCCCGACCCAGCCGTGTACGGAGATGAGAACGACGCGCCTGGTAATGGGAAGACGGGCGATCAAAGCTTCTACAACGGCGTGTTGTGGATTGGAGATCGACCGTTCGAGCAGTTCGAGAGTTTCTCGAATGCGAGATGCCGTATTGCCCCAACCCGGTTCAAAGCCCAATTGTTGGAATTGAAGGCGGAATGTTTCGTAGGGCATGTTGGGAGGCAACTGATTGACAAATTCGATCGCTTCTTTAACGCGATCGATCAATTCGGTTGCCGAACCAATGCGATCGTTAATGAACAGCGAGATGCCGTCGTGCTGATGCTCGTGCAGGATGTTGAACAATCCTTCGAGCCAATGTTGGGGGTTGGCAGAAATTTTGCCAAACAAATAGCGGTGGAGAAACTCTAGTCCTTGACCGATATTTCTGGGATCGTCAACAATGGGAGCGCCTCGATAAAAGGGACTGAAATCTATCTCTAAGATTTGGGGAGCGTAACGGTCAACCAAGCGATCGCGCAGATCTAGCAAGGCTTGGGCGGTCATCGGTTCGACGCAACTGAGGTCGGCGGCGAGCCGAAAGACTTGTTGACTGCCGATTCTGGGCCGCAGGAGAAACCAGAAACTTTCCCCATCAAGCAGAATTTCATGGGTGTGATGAATCAGTTGCGCTATGGAGGAGGAATGGTAAAAATACGCTGGTTTGTCTAATTGCCGACAGCTTTCTTCAAATGCCCGTTGAATTTCATTGCGCACAAAGAACTGCTTGCCCGAAGTCCTTAATTCCGCCAGCAACTGACGCAGTGTCTTTTTTTCGTCGCTATTTAAGACAACTTGAATCAGTTCGTACATGGCGATTTCTCGACTATAGCGTTTATTTTCATTCTAGTCTGGAGAAACTCAGATTTCTTCTTCCTTGAGTATGAAAAATTTTTAAGAGTACGACGGGTGCGATCGCTCAAATCTAGATCGCGTTTTTTGCATAAAACCAACTAGCGCGATCGTACTCAAGTAATGTCAGCCGCTATCTTACTCTCCTCAGCTTTTTGTTTGATTTTTTAACAATCTCGGCTTGCTGTTTTCTATCAATGATGGCAACCAAGGACTATTTGTTCGCTCGTAGCACGAGATTTTGTGTGATTTTGTTCGTAGCGATCGCTACGATTTTTTTTCGTAATTGGTACTTGCAAATATCAAAAGTTAAAAAAAGATTACCGAGTAGCCCAATACCTAATAGAGATCGTATTCTGAAATTGAAAGGTAGAGAAAACAATAGTAAAGCCAGCAGTAACGAAGATCTAAAATAGTCACAGCTAATTGCCAGCAAGGATTCGGTAAAGTCTGTTTCCAACCAAAAATTTTCCTAAACACGCAAACAGATGTTACACGGAGTTTACCTTGAGTTTTAGCTACAAGGCTTGGGAACTTAAACAAAAATGTAAACCCGAAGGAACAGACTTGCCCGCAATTTTGTCTAACCGAGCCGATTGAATAGAGGAATTAAATCATGGTACAAACAACGATCGATCGCGCATCGTCACAGCCTTCCAAAGAAAATGCATTAATTCTGTGGTTTGAGGAAGTTGGCATAGCCGATATTCCCCTCGTAGGTGGGAAGAACGCCTCTTTAGGCGAAATGATTCAACAGTTGACCCCCAAAGGCGTAAACGTTCCCACTGGCTTTGCCACCACTGCCTATGCTTTTCGCTACTTTATCGAAAAAGCTGGCTTGCAAGCGAAGTTGCGCGATTTATTTGCCGATTTGGATGTAGAAGATGTCAACAACCTGCGCGAACACGGCAGACAAGCTCGCGCCCTCATTCTCAACACCCCCTTCCCGTCCGAACTAGAGCTAGCTATTACTCAGGCTTACCTGAGACTATGCGAGCGCTATGGCGATGGCGCTGCGGCATGCGATCGCTATGAAGGAGCCGAGAAAGAAGAGTGCAAGCGCTATCTGAGCGATACTGACGTTGCCGTGCGCTCTAGCGCCACCGCCGAAGACTTACCCGACGCTAGCTTTGCCGGACAGCAAGAAACCTATCTCAATGTCCACGGCGTTATCGGCGTTCTCGATGCCTGCCACCGCTGCTTTGCCTCGCTGTTTACCGATCGCGCCATCTCTTATCGAACAATTAAAGGCTTCGACCACTTCGAGGTTGCCCTCTCGGTCGGCGTACAAAAGATGGTACGCTCCGACCTAGCCGCCTCTGGGGTCATGTTCTCTATCGACACGGAAACGGGCTTCAAGAATGCAGCGCTGATTACGGCTGCTTACGGTTTGGGTGAAAACGTCGTTCAAGGCGCGGTCAACCCAGACGAGTACTTCGTCTTCAAGCCCACCCTCAAGCAAGGATTCCGACCCATCTTAGAGAAGCGCCTGGGCAGCAAAGAAATCAAGATGGTCTACGATGTCGGCGGCGGCAAGCTGACCAAGAACGTTCCTGTCCCCGAACCAGAACGCAAAAAATATGCCATCACCGATGACGAAATCATCACCCTGGGCAAGTGGGCTTGTATTATTGAAGACTATTATTCAGAAGTACGCGGCAGCTACACGCCGATGGATATTGAATGGGCAAAAGACGGTTTGACGGGAGAACTCTTTATCGTTCAAGCTCGTCCGGAAACCGTCCAATCGCAAAAATCCGGTAGCGTCCTCCGTAGCTTCAAACTGAAAGGCACGGGTGAGGTAGTTGCCAAAGGTCGTGCCGTTGGCGAGATGATAGGACAAGGTAAAGCTCGCGTCATTCTAGACGTTCATAAGATCGACGAATTCCAACCAGGCGAAGTCCTGATTACTAATAAGACCGACCCGGATTGGGAGCCGATCATGAAAAAATCCAGCGCGATCGTCACCAACCAAGGCGGACGGACTTGCCACGCAGCGATTATTGCACGGGAAATGGGCATCCCCGCGATCGTCGGTTGTGGCGACGCAACCGCAGTCGTGAAGACGGGCGAAGAAGTCACCGTCTCCTGTGCGGAAGGGGAAGAAGGACGGGTTTATAGAGGGTTAGTGCCTTTTGAAGTCCAAGAAACCCAGTTAGATAACCTGCCTCGCACCCGCACCAAAATCCTCATGAACGTGGGTAACCCAGAAGAAGCCTTCGGTCTGGCTTCCATTCCCTGCGATGGCGTAGGATTAGCCCGTTTGGAATTTATCATTGCCAACCACATTAAAGCTCACCCGCTGGCTCTAATGCACTTCGACGAACTCGAAGACGAAAGCGTTAAGCAGGAAATTGCCCAGCTCACCGCTCTCTACGACCACAAGCCCAACTTCTTCGTAGATAAGCTGGCTCACGGCATCGGCACGATCGCGGCGGCTTTCTATCCCAATCCAGTCGTCGTCCGCATGTCCGACTTTAAGAGCAATGAATACGCCAACCTCTTGGGCGGCAAGCAGTTCGAGCCAGAGGAAGAAAACCCGATGATCGGCTGGCGCGGCGCATCTCGCTACTACGATCCCAAGTATGCCGAAGCCTATGGCTTAGAGTGTAAGGCACTCAAGCGCGTCCGCGATGAAATGGGCTTAACTAACGTTATCCCCATGATTCCTTTCTGCCGCACGCCCGAAGAAGGTCGCAAAGTGTTGGCAGAAATGGAAAAACACGGTCTCAAACGCGGCGAAAATGGCTTACAAGTCTATGTCATGTGCGAGATCCCCAGCAACGTCATCCTCGCCGACCAATACAGCGAAATCTTTGACGGCTTCTCCATCGGTTCTAACGACCTGACTCAGCTTACCTTGGGACTCGATCGCGACTCCTCCCTAGTTGCCCACATCTTTGACGAACGGAACGATGCAGTCAAAGAAATGGTACGCCAAGTCATCGCGAAAGCCAAGAAAAACGGTCGCAAGGTCGGTATCTGCGGTCAAGCACCCAGCGATTATCCCGAATTTGCTCGCTTCCTAGTTGAGTTGGGCATCGATTCGATTAGCTTAAACCCCGATTCAGTGCTGAAGACATTGCTCGATATCGCTAAAACCGAAGGCGTTAGCTAATTGCGCTGAACTTGATAAATAACTAGGAGTAGGGAGTAGGAAACTGCTTCCTACTTTTTTGTTCGGGTGCGATCGCGTGTAGTTCGCTTAGGTCGATCTACCCCTCTATAAGCCAAGTTAGAATAAGCAGTGTGTGGAGTGCGTGCCTTGAATGCCCACTGATGCCCAACTTAGAGGTTTATATCGTCTTAGCTATTGGCTAACGTATATTATGCTCCAGCCCATACATCTTGTTTGCATTGACGATCGAACAAGCAACTTGTATGTTTTGACTGGAAATCGTGAAGATCTAGAATTCCAGATTACGCCGAATGGAGAGGTATTCTAATGAGTCAGGTTAATTATGCTGCTATGTCTGATGAGGAGTTAAGACGATACTTTCTCCGACATCGTGAGGACAAGATGGCTCTTCGAGCATACCTGGATCGACTCAGCGATCGTCCGCGCCATCTTATCACGACCGTAGACGATCCGGACTTTGATGTCAAAATTCAAGCAGCAATTCTGCGGAAAATGCAAGCAAAAGAGAGTAACGATGAAGCACAAGGCTAAGACCTTGATAAGTAACCGAGAATTTGCTTGTCCTATATACCAAACCTTGTTAGTCTCATCCAAGTAGATTCCTGAATATTCGGGAAGTGGCTCTTTTGCTTGTAGGTGAAATCATTCTATGACTCAGCGCTGGTTGACTGACAAATCTTTGTCCCCTCATCCCTCAATCCCTTCTCCCACAAGGGGTGAAAGGACTTCAGGCAAAAGTCTTAAGTTGAAAACCCCTCTCCCAGAGCGGGAGAGGGGTTGGGGTGAAGGCGATTTGAGTTTTGTCACTCAACCAGGACTCAGCAACGCCCAAAGTTCAGTTGCATTCAAAAATCTCCATTGTCCTTGAGGGTTAACAATAATCTGTAGCTCTTAGCCTGCAAAAATTCAGTCCATTAAAATGGACTTAATATGTAAGCCTGGAAATTGATTTCCAGGCACCTGTTGCGAAGAGTGCAAGATATAAGATAAAAGGGACTCTAGCATTTTAGCCAGAGAATTTATTCTCTGGCTACTCAAAAGCGATCGCTCGATCTTTGATATAACTATCGTGATGTGTTCTCCTAGAAGGTTAAACCCAGATGAAAGCAGCAGATATCATGACGACGGAAGTAGTGACGATTCGCGGTTCGGCAACGGTAGCTGAGGCAGTAAAATTGATGAAAGAAAAAAGCCTGCGTGCTTTAATTGTAGATCGCCGACACGACGAAGATGCCTATGGGATACTTACCGAAACTGACATCGTCTACAATGTCACTGCTTATGGAATCGATCCCAAACAGGTGCGCGTCTGCGATATCATGACTAAACCGTGCATCGTTATCAATCCAGACTTGCAAGTAGAATATGTTGCCCGGTTGTTTGCCAAGACAGGCATTCGCAGGGCACCCGTTATCAAAGATAAGCTGCTGGGGATTGTTTCAGTAACCGATATTCTGCAAAAAAGTAATTTCGTCGAGCAACCGAAAATCACTAAGCTAGAGCAAGAAATTCAAAAAACGATCGCTCATGCACGCGCTATCTGCGCCGAAAAAGGCACGACTTCTCCCGATTGTGCTGCTGCCTGGGATATCGTGAAAGAGTTGCAAGCTGAAGCTGCCCATCAAAAAGCAGAAAAGCTTCCAAAAACCGCTTTCGATGACTACTGCGAGGAGTTCCCCGAAGCCTTAGAAGCAAGAATGTATGAAGTGTAGCCTCAACAAAAATTAATTTTTTCAAAAAACCTTGTATTAAAGTTGTGCGAGCATCTTGCTCGCATATTTTTTCTGAGGGCTTTTGGAAAAATAGCAATCTCCCCAAGAAAATTTTCTAAAAACGTTAGTCTATCTTATTTTTTTTGATAATAGACAAATTTTTCAAACAAACAATGCCAAATAGAAGTTGATGTGACAATCTGCCATCTCTCTATTCCAGGACTACTTTCTTTACTTTCCTTGCTCTCATATGCTAAGAATTTATAAATTTATCCCCAACTATAGAAAATTATAAATATAATTGATTTATTATTTCAGATTTCAGCAATTGTATTTTTTAAAAAACTACTTTTTCGAGTCAATGCCATGTCCGATCGCAAAATTCGCTCGGTATCAAAACAAATCAGTAATTAAGATCGATCGCGATCGCTATGGTTGAGGCAGGATTGCAAGAAATTAAAAAATCATAAGAATCCCTATATCGAGCAGATTTTTAGTAGATTATAGAAGTGAAGACTCAAGTAAATCTACTAACAAAAGTCCTGGCAATTGAACGTAACAAATACTACCAATTCAGCAATAACTAATGTCTCTAGAAAAACCATAAAGAAGTTGTTAAAAAAGAAAGGCTGAAACCTTTGCTTAAGCCCTCTTCGTAACTTTAGATTTCCAAGAAAAAAGGCTTTTAAAGCTTTATCGATGTTTGAAAACACTCATAAGGTTTAAATAATCATGACGAGGAGAACATTTGCCACCTTAGACGCGAACGAAGCGGTTGCCAAGGTAGCATACAAACTAAACGAAGTAATTGCCATCTATCCGATCACCCCTGCTTCTCCGATGGGCGAATGGGCTGATGCGTGGTCAGCGCAGGGACTTCCCAACCTCTGGGGAACCGTACCCAGCATTGCAGAGATGCAAAGCGAAGGGGGAGCGGCAGGAGCGGTACACGGTGCTTTGCAAACGGGTTCCCTAACCACCACCTTCACCGCATCCCAGGGATTGTTGTTAATGATCCCGAACATGTACAAGATCGCGGGAGAACTTATCTGCGCCGTCATTCACGTTGCGGCACGCTCTCTCGCCGCTCAAGGGCTATCGATTTTTGGCGACCATAGCGATGTCATGGCAGTGCGAGCTACAGGCTTTGCCTTGCTGAGTTCGGCTTCAGTGCAAGAGGCGCACGACTTTGCCCTCATCGCTCAAGCAGCCACCTTGAAAGCGCGAGTTCC